>JAJDZE010000133.1 GCA_022824805.1 Acidimicrobiia bacterium
GACCAGATGGGGAACGTGTTCGCACGCCGGGAGGGCACCGATCCGCTGCGGGCACCGGTGGTGGTCGGCAGCCATCTCGACAGCCAGCCCACCGGCGGCAAGTACGACGGCGCCTACGGCGTGATGGTGGGCCTCGAAGTGCTGCGAGTGCTTCACGACCACGACATCAGCACTGCGGCACCCATTGAGGTCGTGTCGTGGACGAACGAGGAGGGAGCGCGCTTCCCACCTGCGATGATCGGTTCCGGCGTCTACGCGGGGGCCTTCGGCCTGGACGAGGGGCTCGCCGCGCCAGGAGTGGACGGCACAACCCTCGGCGACGAGCTCGCCCGCATCGGTTATGCAGGAGACGAGCCATGCGGCGCCCCTGACGGTGCCGGCCGCCGACCGATTGGGCACTACATCGAACCGCACATCGAGCAGGGGCCGATCCTCGAGACCGCCAAGGTGACGCTGGGCACCGTGACGGGGGTGCAGGGCATCCGCTGGTACGACGTGTCGATCGAGGGGCAATCAGCGCATGCGGGCAGTACGCCGATGGAGCATCGCGCCGACGCGATGGTGGCCGCCGCGCGGCTGGTGTGCGAGGCCGACGAGATCGCCGCTCGCCGCGCACCAGACGGACGCGCCACCGTCGGCACGCTGTCAGTCGGCACCGGCTCACGAAACACCGTGGCGGGCTCGGTCTCACTGACTGTCGATTTTCGCCATCCCGATGCCGCAGAGCTGCAAGCCATGCATGACGAGTTGTTGGCCTTCGCCGACAGCCCCGCGTTCGGCCCCCAGCCCAGCGCCGCATCGAGTGGCATCCGCCAACCCAGCGCTGCATCGAGCAGCGACAGCGAACCCAACGCGCGTTCGCTCCCACGTCCGCAGATCACCCCGATCTGGCACTCGCCGCCGATCGTCTTCGATCCCGCTGTCGTCGATGCGGTGCGGGCAGGCGCCGTCGCGGCGGGCTTCGAGCCGGTCGACATCACCTCAGGGGCCGGCCACGACGCTTGCTACGTGTCCATGGTTGCACCCACCGGGATGCTGTTCATTCCGTGCGCTGACGGGCTGTCGCACAACGAAGCCGAATCGATCCTCCCAGAGCACGCAACTGCGGGCGCCCAAGCGACGTTGAACGCGGTGCTCTTGCTGGCGGGCTAGCTGCTGCTCAGGTGAGTTCGGCCAGCGATCGGCACTTGAGGACGGCTCGGGCGGATTGCTCCATGGCCGTCCACGCTGGCTGATCGGCCACCTCGCCCTGCCAGCCCATCTGCGCCAGCCGATGAGTGAGCCGTACGTCGCCGGCGCCCACATCGGCCCGCGCCAGCCAGCCGGTGGCTGCCTGAACATCGCGTACCGCCGACCTTCGCGTCTCGATCCACTGCTGCTCGTCGATATCAGGCAGCGGCTCGGCAGGTATGGCCACGATCATTGCCCGGGCGGTATTGCGCCAGTGGCGGGCGATCTCGACCTGCACGGCTGCGGGCCACACTGTCATCAGGCTGCGCTCGACGCTGCGGTCATCCGGCGAGGCCCCGTCAACCACGCCGATGTCGACGTTGCTCAACGCGATCGCCGCAGCCGTGGTGGCCCTGACATCGGGCCGCGGTGGTGCCAGCCGTTCCCGCAGCTCGCCGAAGGCCGCCGCACCTTGGGGACCCGTCACCCAAGTGATGAAGTCGCTGCGGGCACGCGCCCGGAACATCGGTGTCGCGAAAGCGTCGGCCCACCACTCCACAGGCCGAAGCAGGTGCGCCGTGCGGGGGTTGTATTCCTCCCAGTCGAGAGCGTGCTCTTCCGACCGGAAGAGGTTCATGCCCGCTCAGCGGAAGGGCCGGGTCGCCGCATCGCCGCCCACCATGCTGTGCGTGTAGCCGACCATCGTGGGCGGATCCACCGAGAGGATCTCCTCGTCGCGCATCACGATCTGCAGCGGGTCGTCGCCCAGCAGGCACGGCGCATCCACCGTCACGGTCTGACCCGGAACAAGCCAACGGATCGCCAGCGCTTCGAAGGCGCACTGCGCGAACCATCGCCGCTCGCCGTCGACGCTCACCCGGTACTGGGTGGGCTGGTTGTTGAACGGCGGGAACGATGCGATGTAGTCGGTGCCCGGATGCAGCCAGCCGGGCGTGAGGTCGATGATCCTCTTGATGACCGCCTTGGCTCGCACTGGTGCAATGCCCAGCGTGCGAGCAAGTTCCGCATAGTGAGGCGCCACCCCAGTCGCCACGATCTCGCCCATGATCGCGGTGAACGCAGCGTCGAGTTCTGTGAGCGGGATCTGCTCCGGTTCAATCAGGTCTGCCGCCATACCGCGACTCTACGGCTGCTCGAGACCGCATATCGGACTATGCGTTCTGGAGGCTGACGGCGGTGCGTTGTGAACATCTGCAATTGCGCGTTCTGAAGGTCGGCAGTTGCGCGTTCCGGACGTCCAACACCTGGTGTTCGGGGATCAATCGCTGGGCCTTCAGTCGATCGCCTTCGGTTTTCGATCGGTAGGTTGCGCATGTGGCTGCCGACACACCATCCAACGACGACTTGACGCCGCCGCGCTTCGATGCGCTGATGGAGGTGCTGCGGCTGCGACGGTCGGTGCGCAGCTTCGAGCCGCCGCCCGAGCCGCTGCCGGCTGAGGTGCTGCGCGGCATCTGCGAGGCGGGCCGTTGGGCGCCGTCGGGCGCGAACACGCAGCCGTGGCACTTCGTGGTCGCCGCGGAGCGAGCCGACGTGCTGGCGGTGTCCGATGTGTTCGTGCGGCAGGCCGATCGGCTGGTGGAGCACTGCCGGGGCTTTCCCCACGTGCACAAGAAGCACTGGCTGCACAACTCGCTGGCCATCGTGCTGCTGTTCTGCGATCCCCGCTGGGTCGACTCGTACCCGGTCAGCGACCACGACGGCTGGCACGATGAGTACGCGGCCAACAACGAGAAGATCCTGCTGGCTTCGGTGGGTGCCGCCGCGCAGAACATGCACCTGGCGGCTGCCGCGTTCGGGCTCACGACCGCGTGGCTGAGCGGCGGCGGCGAGGACACCACCGCTCGGGAGCTGCGTGAACTGCTCGACGTGCCCGAGACGCTGGTGCCGATCGCCACCATTCCGATCGGCTGGCCGCACCGCCGTGCCGAGTCGCGCTACCGCCACCCGCTCGACCAGCTCATCCACTGGGGCCGCTGGGACCCCGAGCGCACGCCGGCCGACGACGCCGTGCAGACCTACGTCAGCGGCGTCCGCCGCCAGGCCATGTATCGGGGCAGCGAGACGCTCGAAGACGGCTGAGCCGCCTCGGTGCCACGCCGCGCTCTGCGAATGGGCGCAGCGCGACCCGGCACGGGCCGATGATGCGTCGATGCGCTCTACAGCATGAAGCGGCTGACCGTGGAACTGGCCAGCCACATCTCGATGTCGCGGATCGCCTGGGTCATGGCCTGACCGATCAGGTCGAGCTTGCGCACCTGTTCGATGCGCTGCGTGGCCTGCTCGAGCTCGGCCTTGGAGAGCAGCTCGCCGAAGATGCCGCATGCATCCACCAGCGCGATGATCACGACGTCTCGCGGGCTGGGGATCTCGTCGCTGAACAGCACGCCCATGATCCGCAGCTTCACTTCACGCTCGGCCTTGCCGTCGACCGTCGGGTAGCGGCGAGACCGGAACACCCACAGGTGGCGATCGTCCTTGCGCTCGAGAATGCCCTGGTCGACGAGCCGGGCGAATGCCTCTTCACGGATGCCTTCGGCTCGCGAGGCGACGAACTCCACCCAATAGCGCGAATCGCTCTCGGACTGTTGAGCAGCGATCTGAGCCAGTGTGGGGTCCAGCAGACCGTCGCCGATCGGCGTCGAGTCGATCAGCATCAGCTTCTCGAGGTCGGTGTCGATCCGGTTCTCCATCGCCAGATCCATGAGCACCGAACCGGCGATCACCCGGTCGAGCGTGCGCTCGGGCACATGAATCAGCTTGCCGTCGTCGTCCCGCAGCAGCAGGAGCAGAATTTCCTCGGCAAATCTCAGCATGGTCCCGATCCAATTCCTGTCATGTCGGCTGCGCAATGGTGCACGAAGCCGCTGCGGCATCGCAGCGTAGTTGGCCGACGGCGCGATCCGATTGCTGCCGCACCGGTGTCATGCGTGTCATGCGCACAGGTGCCGGCACTACTCGACGGTCACTTCGACAAACTCGGCCGTGTCGAGACCGATGTCGAAAGCCGGACCGAGCGGATGCTCGATTGCGATGCGATACGGGCCGTCGGGGAAATAGCGCTCGCACTCGGCGGGGGGCGTGGGTGCCAGGCACGGCACCATGTCGGTCGCCGACACCACCGAACCGCTCGCAGAGACGTACGTGATCCGCAGCGGCAGCGGGGTGTCGCGCATCCAGAACGCCCCCGAGGTTTCTCCGTCGAAGATGAACACCATGGCGGCGTAGCCCCCGAGCGCTGAGAAGTCGGTCACGCCCATGAGCCCGCGCCGCTGTGATTGCGGGGTGTCCGCGACGATGACCGGCCATACCCGCGAGCCTGCCGGCCCGGTCACGCCCAGCACACCCTCGCCGAAGCCCGCTGGCGGATCGGCGGCGGCGAGCACCGCTCGAGCGCGGGCGGACTGATCAGGTTCGGCGGGCGACGCGAGCGTCTCGGGCGGCGCCGCGGCCGGGGCGCTGGTCTCGCTGCTCTGATCGTCGGTCAGCACCGAAGGCTCGGCGGGCGACTCGACGGGCCCGAGGGCTGATTCCGAAGGGGCGTCGACTGCAGAGGTGGCGTCGACCGACTCGCCGACCACCGTCACGACCGTCGGCGCGGGCGACGTCGATGTCGCCGCCGGCCCGGTCGGCGCGATGAGGCCGCCGCTGCGGGTGGATTCCTGGACCGAGCAGCCCACCAAGACCACCGCGACGACGCTCATCGCCGTCAATCGGCGGAACTGATGCACGGCGCCAGTCTGTCGTGACGGGTGGCCCGTGGCGAGACGGTGCGCGGTGGAAGCGGGCGGTGTGCATGATGAGATAGGGGTCGTGAGCAGCACTGCTACAGCGCCCGAACCGCAGCGAGCATCGACCCGCTCGGTCGACGACGAAGGCGCCGTTCCCTTCGCCGACTTCGCGATCGGTGAGTTTGCCGATCTGGTGGCAATGAGCCGTGAACTCGGCCGCACCGGCGACTGGATCGTGAGCACCCCGTTCGGGCTGTTCGTCCACGGCTACGACGAGGCCCGGACGATCCTGCGTGATCCCGCTTGGATCTCGATGCTGGCGGGCGTCGCCATGCTCGATGGCACTGGGTTCGACAGCAATGGGCGAGGCAGCGGCGGGACGGACAGCGCGCGGCGTACGACGGTGAACTTCAACGCGCTGATGGCACGCGCCCGCCAGGACGCGCCCGCGAGAACCGGCGGCGAGGCCATGCGAGCACGGCCGAACGTGCTGTCGCTGGAAGGAGACGACCACCGCCGCCTGAGACGGCTCTTCGGTCGTGCCTTCACGCCCGCCGCCGCAGACCGGCTGCGACCCTTCATGGCCACGCACGCGACGAGGCTCCTCGAACCGCTGTTGGCCCGCGGCGGGGGCGAGATCGTCTCGGAGCTGTGCGACCCCTACCCGGTGCCGGTCATCTGCCGCCTGCTGGGCGTGACCGATGACGACTGGGGCCGGTTCGGCCGCTGGGCCGAAACCATCTTCGGGCTCTTCGACGGCGACGCCGAGGCCGTCGTGAGCAGGCTCGGCGACATCGCGACAGCCCAGGCCGAGCTCGGCGCATACGTCGTCGACCTGATCGAGCGGCGGCGGGCCGAACCAGCCGACGATCTGCTCACTGAGCTGATCGGTGTGTCCGACGAGGGCGACCGGCTGAGCGAAGACGAGCTCATCGGCATGGTCGAGGCGTTGCTGATCGCCGGCACCGACACGACGCGCAACCAACTCGGCGCCACCTTGGCGGTGCTGGCCGACAGGCCGGAGCAGTACGCAGCGCTGCGGGCCGACCCGGATCGGATCCCGGCCTATGTGGAGGAATCGCTGCGCTACATCGGGGCGGTACGCACGGCGATGCGCATCGCGACCACCGATGCAGCGGTGAACGATCTGCTGTTCCCCGCAGGCACCGTCGTGATGATCGGCCTGCACGCCGCCAGCCTCAGCGGCGGCTGTCCGGCTCACGCGGCAACCGACCCCGCGACCTCAGCACTCAACGGCGAGGAAATCGCACACGAAGGTCACCCACGCCAGCACCGCTTCGATCCGTATGACTTCGATGCAGCGCTCCCGCGCGAGCACCCCCATCTCGCATTCGGCAGCGGCGCACACCACTGCCTGGGGGCATTCCTGGCGCGGGCGGAGTTGCAGGAGGCACTGCGCGTCTTCGTCGAGAACGTCGAGAGCTTCGAGCTGAGCGAGCCTGTGCAGTGGAAGCCGCTCTCGCTGGGCATCTGGGGGCCGTCCCGCATGCACCTGCGATTGAACGCGCCGCCGCTGGCTGAACGCGTTTCGGCCGGGACGCTGCCGCCCGCCGATGTCCGGACAGATCTCGGAACATCTGCCGAACGCGACCACTATCTCGCCTCGATAGCCCCGATTCGCCGGGCGATCCACGACAGCGTGCCCGAACTGATCACGCGCCCGAAGTTCCCGCCGGTGTTCCGCCTCGCAGTCACCGCGGCTCGCATCGGCTGGGCCGTCTACGCCGGACGACTGCTCGACCGGCGACTCGATGCCGACGAGCGGCGAGAGCGGGTCTACCGGCGGCTGCGGCTGGCGGCGACCAAGCTCGGCCCCGCGTACATCAAGCTGGCTCAGCTGATCGCGGCGGGCGAGGGCGTGTTTCCCGATGCGCTCGTGGCCGAATGCCGCCTGTGCCGCGACCAAGTGCCGGCCGTGCCATGGACCGCGATCCGCGAGGTCGTCGAGGCAGAGCTGGGCGACATCGATTCGCGGTTCGCCGCATTCGATGCGGAGGCGACGGCTGCCGCGTCGATCGCGCAGGTACACGCGGCGCGGCTGCCCGACGACACACCGGTCATGGTGAAAGTGCAGCGGCCCGGCATCCGACAGCGTGTCGAGCGGGACCTGGCGGTGCTGGCGTGGCTGGCGCCGAAGCTCGTAGGTCGCATCCCGATCACGGCGCTGGCCAACCCGCCCGCGCTCGTGGAGCTGTTCGCCGAGACCATCACCGAAGAGCTCGACTTCCGAGTCGAAGTGGCCAACCTCTTCGAAGTCGACCGTGCGCTGCGGGCTACCACTAGCGGCCGCTGGCAGGTGCCCGAACCGGTGCTCGACGGCGTCACCGAGCGAGTGATCGTGATGAGCCAGGTAGCAGGCCGGCCGCTGAGCGAGCTGCAGCCGGAGGATCTGGCCGACGGCGAAGCTGCTGCCATCTTCCGCCAGATGAACGATGCGCTGCTGCACGGTGCGTGCATGACGGGCGTCTTTCACGGCGACTTTCACGCCGGCAACGTGTTCATCGACACCGAAGGCACGCCACCGGGCCAGCCGCCCGTCATCGGGCTCGTCGATTTCGGCATCACCGGCAGGCTCGAAGGACCCAAGCGGGTGGCGTTCCTTCGCTATGTGGTCGGCTTGCTGACGGGTGACCTGCAGTCACAGGTGGCCGGCATGATCGATCTGGGTGCGTTCGGTCCTGGCAGCAGCCCCGAACGGGTCATTGCCGACCTGCGCCTGGACCGGCCCGGCTTCGACCCGCTCGAGCTCACCGAGGACGAGTTCACTGCCGAGTTCCGGGCGCTCATCTCGGGGCTGCTGGCGAACGGCGCACGCATTCCCAAGGAGTTGATGCTGTTCATCAAGAACTTCGCGTACCTCTGCTCGGTGACCGGCGAGCTGGAGCCCGAGATGGAGGTGCTGGCCCAATTCGAGAGCATCGCGTCGTCGTTCTTCGCCCGCAACGGGGTCCGGATGGCCACTGAGATCGGCTTCACCCCGGCGCCCGACGACGTCGACAAGCGCATCATCCGCCAGGCCATGGGCATCTCGCCCAAGCACGAACGGGTCACGTGGCGCCTCATCCGCGGGCGGCGCGAGAACCTGAAGGACCGGGTGAGCAGCCGCGACGACTGAGGGCTGAGCGGAAACGACGCTGTCTGGTCGACGCTGCCCGGGAACCGACTCGGCACGACTCGCGTCGCACCGGTAGGGCATGATCTTGCACGGTCAGCGGGACTGGCCGATCGAGTGCATGAGGAGAGGCAATGGCTTCAACAGAACGGATGGCGGGCAAGGTGGCGGTGATCACCGGCGGGGCGTCGGGTATCGGGCGAGCCTGCGGGCTGCGCTTCGCGTCTGAGGGCGCGTCGATCGTGGTGGCCGACCTGAACCCCGACCGTGCCGCGAGCGTCGTCGACGAGATCAACGCGCTCGGCCGCGATGCCGTCGCTGTGCGGGTGGACACCTCGCAGCAGGAGCAGAACGACGCAATGGCTGACGCCGCAGTGGATGCCTTCGGGCGAATCGATGCGTGCGTGGCCGCAGCAGGGATCTCCCATTCGGGCTACGTGAGCCGCGACATCGCCGACCAGGCCGGGCAGGATCGCTTCGACCGCGGCGACATGTTCTTCATCGACAAGTCGCTGGAATCGTGGCAGCGGGTGCTCGATGTGAACTTGACCGGCGTGATGCTCACGAACCAGGCCGTAGCTCGGAAGATGCGCGACAACGGCGGCGGCGCCATCGTCAACATCTCCTCGATTGCCGGCACCAACGTGCTCAAAGGCAGTTCGGACTACTGCGTGTCGAAAGCCGGCGTCTGGATGCTCACTCGTTGCGCCGCCCTTGAGCTCAGCCGTTACGGCATCCGCGTCAATGCAGTCGGGCCCGGCTACATCCAGACATCCATGAGCGGCGCTGTGCTGGGCAACGAGCGGTGGGTGCAGGCGCGTGAGCGCGAGACCCCGCTCGGTCGCCTCGGCGAACCCGATGACATTGCCAACGCCTGCCTGTACCTGTGCAGCGACGACGCCAGCTTCGTGACCGGCGAGATCATCTTCCCCGACGGCGGCGTCATGGCCGCCGGCCGCTGAGGCGCCCAGCAGTGCACGCCACGCACAACGACCGGACGGCGGCGCGATGAGCGTGCGGGTTGCCGTCGAACCGGACTGCTGGCGGCGCCCGGTGCTCGCCGAAGCGGTCGAGCGCGGCGGTGGCACGGTGAGCACACCCGACGGCGCGTCGGCGCTCGTGTGGGCTGAGCCCACCCAGGCACAGCTGATCGGCGAGATGGTGGATGCCAATCCCGGCATCGAATGGGTGCAGCTGCCCTATGCGGGCATCGAGCCGGTCGTCGGCGTCGTGACCGCCCGGCCCGCCATCGAGTGGTACTGCGGCAAAGGCGTGTACGCCGAACCCGTTGCCGAGCACGCGCTGATGCTGGCGCTGGCCGGCATGCGGGGCATGGCCACCTATGCCCGTGCACATCGATGGGAGAAGCCGCAGGGCCGCAACCTGCTGGGCGCGTCGGTGACTGTGCTGGGCGGTGGCGGCATCACCGACTCGCTGCTGCGCCTGCTCGCACCATTCGGCTGCGAAGTGACCGTGGTGCGCAACCGCCCCGTATCGATGGCGGGGGCCGCACGCGTCGTCGGGCCAGACGAGCTGTCACAGGTGCTGCCGAGCACCGATGTGCTGTTTCTCGCGCTGGCGCTGACGCCCGACACCGCGGGCATCATCGGTTCGGCCGAGCTGGCGGCGCTGCCCGACCACGCGTGGATCGTGAACGTGGCCCGCGGCGGGCACATCGTCACCGACGATCTCGTCGCTGCCCTGCAGTCAAGCCAGATCGGCGGCGCTGCGCTCGACGTGACCGACCCCGAACCGCTCCCCGACGGCCACCCACTGTGGAGCCTGCCCAACTGCCTCATCACGCCCCATATCGGCAACACCCCCGAGATGGGCCTCGTGCTGCTGGCCGAGCGGGTCACCGCCAACGTGGCACTGCGGGTCGCGGGCGAGCCGCTCATCGGCCCCGTGTATCTCGACCTGGGTTACTGA
>JAJDZE010000163.1 GCA_022824805.1 Acidimicrobiia bacterium
AGGACCAGATTGGGCAGTGCCTCGCGGTAGCGCTGGACCTGCTCGCTCTCTTCGACCGCGTCAAGGTTGGTGCCGATGTCCTTGCACTCGATGTGTCCGATCGGCACCTGTCGCCGCTGCACGATGAAGTCAGGCGCGCCAAAGTCAGCCTGGGTCGGCTCGTTGATGGCCCTGATGTCGTTGCCGAGAGCTTCGAGGAGAGCTCGCAGCGCTGGTCGGTAGCTGTGCTCGGTCGCCTGTCCTGTGCCGTACGTCGCTCGGAGATCTCGGCGGTACTCGGCGAACGACACAACCAACTCCTTGGCTTGGCGATTGAGCGCGCTGGATTCGCGCCAGCGCCGTCGGGTGCTCGACGGCGTAGCGAGTCTCGCGCCCCGGTGTCACATGATCGCGGAACCGACGGGCCGTGAACTCGGCGCCCACAAACCGCCTCTGACCACCTGGGCCATCGGCACAGCGAATGGCTCACGCCGTCGATGGCCGATGGGCTTGGCGTCCGTCGTCAGGCGGTGAGCAGGGCGGCGGGGATCACGCCGATGCCATCTTTGCGGCGGTAGGCCTCCCGGCCGGTGGTGATGACGGCAGCGTCGAGCAGGTTGTCGCCGATGCGGTCCGCCAGCCAGCGCAGGTGCCGGACGTCGTCGTCGTTGACGGTGGTCGTGAGCTTCGCTTCCAGCGCGACCACTCGGCCGTCGCGACGTTCGACGATGAGATCCACCTCATGCTCACCGCCGCGAGTGCGCAGGTGCGATACCCGGGCTCGGGAAGCTTGCGCATAGACGCGCACCGACAGGGTCATGAGCGACTCGAACAGGCTGCCTAGCAGCGTGCCGTCGCGATGGGTGACCTGCGGGGTGGCGATGCCGTCGAGCAGTGCCTCGGCGTCGATGCCCAGGCTGCTCATGGCAAGCGCAGGGTCGGCCAGATGGTGTTTCGACGAAGCCGCCAAGCGGCGCAGGCGACTGCGTGTGGGCAGCCAGGCTGGCAGCTCCTCGATGATCCACATCTGCTCCATGACGCGCCGGTACACCGCCACCGTGGTCATCGAGGGCGGGTCGCCCGCGCCGGGTGTCGCCGAGTCGCGTATCGACGTATGGGCAGCGGTGGTGGCGGTTGCGGCGGAGAACGCTTCCAGCCAGCGGCGCAGCGATGCCCGGTCTCGCACGCCGCTGCCGAGCTCGTCGATGTCGTGCTCGACGATGCGGTCGAGGTAGCTGCCGATCTGGTGCTCCCGCAATGGGCGATCGAGTTGGCGGATGGCAGGAAAACCCGACCGCTCGATCTCCAGCGCGTAATCGGACAGCTTCATGCCCGTTGTGCCCGCCAGCGGTGGCCGGTTGCCGCTCAGCAGATCGGCGAGGCTGACCGTCGGCTCGACGAGGCCTCGTTCGGCCAGCGACATCGGGTGCATGCGCAGCGTGACGAAGCGGCCAGCGCCTGAATGTGTCGGCGGCGTCGCCGGGGCGGCTGAGCCGGTGAGCAGGAAGCGCGCCGTGCGGGGGTCTGCGTCAACGCGGCGGCGGACTATGTCCCACGAAGCGGGGTAGCGCTGCCACTCGTCGATCAGGATCGGTGGGTCACCGGCGAGCAGGCGTTCGGGCTCGCCGCGCACGATTGCCAGCTGCTGGCTGTCGTCGAGCCGGTGAACTGTGCGGGCGCGCCGCAGCGCTGTCTCGGTTTTGCCCACTGCACGGGGTCCTTCGATCGACACGGCGGGCAGGCCTTCGGTGAGCACATCCAATTCGGCGTCGACGATGCGGGGCAGATAGGCGTCCACACCAGCAAGTCTACGAGTTGGACGGCCTGAGTTATGCGTTTTGGACGGCCTGAACTGTGTGAATTGGACGCCCTCAGTTGTGCGGGACTGCTGGCATCTGCGGAAGTGATGGTTACCGTGCTGCGAATTTGCCCATGAGCTAGCTGCGGAATCGCGCAGTAGGCAGCTGCGGAAATGATCAGTAGCGCCAACCTCGCCCACCGTCCCGGCATCGGGCCCGCTGCTGGAGACCTTCGCCACCTCGCCAGCGCACCGACCATCTCCGCTGGCGCCGCGACAAGATCGACGCTGGCCCAGTCGCTGAGCATGCGATTCATGACCTGCTCATAGACAACGGCTTCGCCCCCGGATACCGGGGTCCCACCCAGCGAATCTGAGAAAAACCTGAATATGGGCAGCAGGTCGGCGTGCGTAGAGTTGCGCGCTGGTCTGCAACCTCTCCGGGAGGCTTCATGTCTGTCGCGGCTCCACCCACGCATGCAGCGGCGAGAGCCGTCGCCGCCACCAAGATCTACGGCTCGGGCGACACGGCGGTGCGTGCACTCGACGCCATCGACGTCACGTTCGAGCAAGGCCAGTTCACCGCCATCATGGGGCCGTCGGGCTCGGGCAAATCGACGCTGATGCACTGCATGGCAGGGCTCGACCGGGTGAGCGAGGGGCAGGTGCTCATCGGCGAGACCGACCTGTCCACCCTGTCCGAACGAGACCTCACGCTGCTGCGCCGCGACAACGTGGGGTTCGTGTTCCAGGCGTTCAACCTGGTCCCCACGCTGACCGCCATCGAGAACATCATGCTGCCGATGAACCTCGCCGGCAGCGCGGGCGACTCCGACTGGATCGACGAGGTGGTCGGCGCCACCGGTCTGACCGACCGTCTCAAGCACCGGCCCAGCGAGCTGTCGGGCGGCCAGCAGCAGCGCGTGGCGGTGGCACGGGCGCTGGCGGGCCGGCCGCAGGTGATCTTCGCCGACGAGCCCACCGGCAACGTCGATCTCAACACGGGCGCCGAGATCCTGGGTTTCATGCGTAACGCCGTGGACGAGATGGGCCAGACCATCGTGATGGTGACCCACGACGCTGTCGCGGCCTCATACGCCGACCGGGTGGTGTTCCTGGTCGACGGCAAGATCGTCGACGAGCTCGTCGACCCCACACCCGAGCGCATCCGTGCGCACATGAACCAGCTCGGCGCCTGACACATGCTGCGGCTCGGCATCAAATCGCTGCTCGCGCACAAGGTCCGCTTTGCGCTGACCGCGAGCACCATCGTCATCGGCGTGGCCTTCGTGGTGGCGTCGTTCGTGACGGCCGACTCGCTGCGCTCGGGCTTCGACCAGCTCGCTGAGGACATCAACACCGGCACCGACTACACGGTGCGCGGCGAGCTGCCCTTCGGCGAGATCACCGAAGCCGTGGCGCCCGCCGTGCCCGCCGACCTCGTCGACGACATTGCCGCGGTGGACGGTGTGGAGATCGCCAAGGGCGGCCTGTTCATCGACGGCGTGATCCCGGTGGACGGCAACGGCGAGGCCGTCACCACATTCGGCCCGCCAGTGGCCGGCACCAACTGGCTCGAAGACGAGTCGCTGAGCCAGTTCTACCTGATGGAGGGCAGCTGGCCCGTCGGCGGCGGCGAGTTCGCCATCGACATCACCACCTTCGAAGACGACAGCTACGACTTCGAGCTCGGCGGCACGTACCAGGTGGTGACGCCCACCGGTCCGCGCGAGTTCACACTGACGGGCGCAGCGCAGTTCGGCTTTCCCGAGAATGCCGGCGTCGGCGCCATCTTCTCGCTGTTCGACACGGCGACTGCCCAAGAAGTTCTCGGCTTTCCCGGCGAGTTCACCGTGATCAGCGTGCGGGCCGAGGCAGGCGCCGACATCGCCGAACTGCAGACCCGCATCGAAGCCGTACTGCCCGACGGCGTCGAAGTGATCACTGCGGCCGACTCCGAAGAGGAGTTCAGCGACGCCACCGAGACCTTCATCGGGCCGTTCCAGACGATCCTGCTGGTCTTCGCGTTCATCGTGCTGTTCGTCAGCATGTTCATCATCTCCAACACGTTCAACATCGTGCTGGGCCAGCGGGTGCGCGAGCTCTCGCTGCTGCGGGCCGTCGGCGCCACGCCCCAGCAGGTGCGCCGGTCGGTGCTGACCGAGTCGGCGATCATCGGCATCGTCGCCTCGGTGGCCGGGCTGGGTCTGGGCATGCTGGGTGCGCTCGGGATCAGGAGCCTGTTCAACGCGCTCGGGGCGTCGCTGCCCGAAGGCTCGCTGCCCCTCACGCTGCGCACCGTGCTGTGGGCCGTGGCGGTGGGCGTGGGCTTCACGGTGCTGGCGTCGCTGGTGCCTGCCATCAAGGCCTCGCGCATCTCGCCGGTGGCGGGCCTGTCGGAGGGCACGAGCAGCGACGAGCGGGCCAGCCTCGGCTGGAGGCGGCTGGCCAGCGGCGGCGTGCTGCTGGCCATCGGTCTTGCTCTCACGGGTCTCGGCCTGTTCGGCGACTTCGACGGCGCGACGCCGCAGCTCAGCACGCTGGGCGCCGGCGCCGCGATCACCTTCGTGGCCGTGTCGGTGCTCAGCCCGCTGGTGGCCAGGTCGGTGGTATCGCTGCTGGCGCGGCCGCTGGAGTGGATCATGCCGATCTCGGGCCGGCTGGCCCGAGCGAACGCTGCTCGCAACCCGCGTCGCACCTCCGCCACTGCGGTGGCGCTCACGATCGGCTTGGCACTCGTGACCATGGTGTCGATCGTGGGGCAGTCGCTCAAGGTGTCCTTCGGCGATCGCCTGGCCAGCGCAGTGAATGCCGATTTCATCGTGAGCGTGAACACGCAGGCCGGGTTGCCGAAGACGCTCAGCTCCGACATCCGCGCCGTCGGCATCGGCACACCGGTGGGATTCGATTTCGATCTCGTGCAGATCGAGTCCGGCAGCACCGACGTGCAGGCCTCGGTGGTGCAGTCCACGCTCACCGCCGCCAGCGTCAGCGACCTCGACGCGGTGGTCAATATCGACGTGACCGAAGGCACGCTGGACGGCTTCGACCCCCAGACCGGGCTGCTGATACACAGCGACGTCGCCGGAGACGAAGGTCTCGTGCTCGGAGATGAGGTCGACCTGACCTTCATCAGCGGAGACCGCCGCACGGTCACGGTCACGGCCATCTTCGAGGGCAGCGCCTTCTGGAGCGACTGGATCATCGACAGCGCCCTGTATGAGCAGGTGGCAACCACTGCCTTCGACGACATCGTGCTGGTGCGCTCCGACATCGACGACCCCGAGGCCGCCCGCGCAGCCATCGACGGCGTGCTGGCCGGCTACCCCCAAGCCGTGCTCGAAGACCGTCAGGAGTTCCAAGAGAGCGTGGAGTCGAGCTTGAACACCGTGCTCATCCTGGTGAACGTGTTCCTGGGCTTCGCCCTGCTGATCGCATTGGTGGGCATCGTGAACACGCTGACGCTGTCGGTGTTCGAGCGCATCCGCGAGATCGGGCTGCTGCGAGCGGTCGGCATGACCCGTCGGCAGATGCGGCGCATGATCCGCTGGGAGGCCGCGGCTGTCTCGCTGTACGGCGCCGTGGTGGGCGTGGTGCTGGGCGGGGCGTTCGGGCTGGCCACCTCGGCGGCGATTCCCGACGACATCATCGACACTGTTTCAGTTCCGGTCGCCCAGCTCGTCTTGTTCCTGGTCATCTCGGTGGCGTTCGGGCTGATCGCTGCGCTGTTCCCCGCATTCCGGGCGAGCCGGATGAACGTGCTCGACGCCATCGCAGACGAGTAGCGCTGGTCGGACAGGTGCGAGGCGGGTGACGCAGTGCTGCGGGCCCGCCGCGCCGGGCGCATGAACATCCTGGACGCGATAGCCCACGAATAGCCGGCCTGTTCTGGGCGCCGTTTCTAGAATGCCGCGATGAAGTGTCCTGCGTGCGCCACTGAGGTCCCGCAGGGCGCACGCTTCTGTCATACCTGCGGCAACCTGCTCGTCTCCACCGAGGAACGCCGGGTCGTCACGGTGCTGTTCGCCGATCTGGTCGGGTTCACCTCGATGAGCGAGGCCGCCGACCCCGAAGAGATAAAGCACCTGATCGACCAGTGCTTCCAGCGGCTCGTGGCCGACGTGACTGCGTTCGGGGGCACGGTCGACAAGATCATCGGCGACGCGATCCTGGCGCTGTTCGGCGCGCCCACGGCACATGAAGACGACCCTGAGCGGGCGCTGCGGGCAGCGTTCCGCATGCAGCGCTCGCTGGAGGCGTTCAACGCCGAGCGCAGTCTCGACCTGCGTATCCGCATCGGCATCAACACCGGCGAGGTGCTCGTGGGGGCGCTGCAGGCCGGCGGCGACTACACGGCCATGGGCGACACGGTGAACATCGCGAGCCGGCTGGAGACGCTGGCCGAAGCGGGCGAGGTGCTGGTGGGCCCGACGACGCAGGCGGCAACGTCCGACATCGTGAATTACACGCCCCGGGGAGAGATCGGCCTGCGCGGGCGTGACGAACCGGTGCCGGTCTTCCTGGCCAGCGGCGAGCTGGCGCCGCCCGGCCGCCACCGCAGTGCCACGATCTCGCCGCTGGTGGGGCGTGACCTTGAACATGCTCTGCTGGAGACCGCGATCGACACCGCGGTGGCACGCCGGCGGGCAGGGCTGTGCCAGATCGTGGGCGAGGCCGGCATGGGCAAGACGCGCCTCGCCCGTGAGGCCGCGCACGGCGCCACCGAGCGCCATGACGCCATGGTGCTCGAGAGCATGGCGCTGCCCTACGACGAGACCAATCCGCTGCGCTGCCTGGGCGACGCCATCGCGACCGCGGCAGGGGTGAACGCGGGCGACTCGACCGTGCAGGCCACCCGGCGCGTCTCGTCGCTGGTGGCCGACGTGCTGCGACCCGCGAACAACAACGGCGAGGGCGGGCGCCAGATCGTCAACTACGAGGAGATCGACGAGATCACCGATGTGGTGCTCGCCGTGCTGGGCCGGGTGGGCAGCGGCGACCCCGCCGAGATCGAGTGGCGCGCCGAGGCCACCTTCCGCTCCCTGCGCCGCTTTTTGGGAGCGATGACGCGCCGCCAGCCCGTCGTGCTGCTGCTGAGCGACGTGCACTGGGCCGAAGAGCGGCTGCTCAGCGTGCTCGAGCAGCTGCTGGCAGCACTGGCCAACCAGCCGTTCGCGGTGATCACCACGGCCCGCTGGAACGTCGACGAGCAGCGCTGGACGGTGCCGCCGGGCCGCCACAGCACGGTGGTGCTGAACCTGGATCCGCTCAGCCGCGAGGCCACGGCCGAGCTGGCCGCCGAGCTGCTGGGCGGCAGCGTTCCCGCCTACCTGGCCGATCAGCTCTACGAGCGCAGCGGCGGCAACCCGTTCTTCCTCGAGGAGATGTGCGTGCTGCTGCGTGAATCGGGCGTGGTGGGCCCCGGTGCACGCCCCGATCACGAGGAGCGCTCGCTGGCCGAGATGCCCGACACGCTGCGCGGGCTGGTGGCCGCCCGCCTCGACACGCTGAGCTCGCCCGAGCGGCGGCTGGTGGACGCCGCCTCGGTGCTGGGCGGCGGCGGCTCCACCAGCGAGCTGCTGAAGATGACGGCGGCCACCAATCCCGACACCAGCGCCGAGAGCGACGCTGCCACCTTCCAGCGGCTGGTCGACAAGGACATCTTCACCAGCGAGGCCGATGTGTGGACCTTCCGCAGCGACGTGGTGCGCGACGTGGCCTACAGCATGCTCACCAAGACCGACCGGGCCGAACGGCATCTCGACGTCGCCCTGTGGTTGGCGCAGAACCGCGACGACCCCGCCAGCGACTCGGTGGGCGTGATTGCCGACCACTTCGCCTCGGCGGTGGAGATGGGCGCCGACTCCGGCCACACCGTGGTGGGCACGTCCGCTGGGGCCAGAACCGCTGATGGCCCCGACGCCTTCGAGGGCGGCATGACCGAGGTGGCCATCGAGTGGCTGGGCCGGGCCGGCACATGGGCCGCTGCGCGAGACAGCCACTACGCCGCGGCGCAGTTCTACCGGCGCGCCATCGAGATGCTCGGCGATGCCGACCCGCGCCTCATCGACATGGCGCTGGGCCGGGCGGCGGCACGCCTGCGGCTCGGGGAGCTGCACGGCGCCCATGCCGACGCCGAACTGGCCCGTGCCCTGGCAACGCTGAACGGCAACCGGCTTGCAGCGGCTCATGGATTGCGGGTGCTGGGCGAGGTGGCTCTGGCAGGCGACGAGCACACGGCGGCCGACAAGCTGCTGGCCGATGCGCTCGACCAGTTCCGCACCCTGGGCGAGGTGCGAGAGGCGGCCGAGTCGCTGCGGCTGCGGGGGCTGGCCTCGCTTCGGGCGGGTGAGTACGCCCGGGCCGACCGCTACATCAACGAGGCCAACGGCACGTTCGCGCACTTGGGCGACGAGAGCGGCGTGGCGTGGTGCCTGCAGAATCTGGCATGGCTGTCCTTCGAGCAGGGCTTGATCGACGAGGCCGGCGATCGCATCACCACCGCCATCGAACGGTTCGGCGACTTGGGCGACGCGGTCGGCCTGGCGACGGCCGAAGGACTGCTCGCGTTCCTGCGCTTCCATGCCGGCGACCGTGACGAGGCCGAGGAGCTGGCGACGTCGGTGCATGCGGTTGCCCACGAGCGGGGCGAGCGCTTCACCGAGGCCATGATGGACCTGCTGCTGGGGTCGCTCGGCCTGTGGTCGGGCCGTGCCGCAGACGCTGTCGAGCGGGCCAAGGCTGCCGAGCAGGTGTTCCGCGACGTGCACAGCGACTTCGGCGAGGTGCAGGCGATGGGGCTGCTGGGCCGGGCCTACGCGGCCGTCGGCGAGCTGCAGCGCAGCCGGGCCATGCTGGCCGAATGCCTGCAGCGGGCCAGCGACATGCGGGGCCAGCCGCTGGAGGGATTCGCCCGGGCGGTCCGGGCCGGCGCCGCGGTGCAGATGGGCCAGCCCGAGATGGTCAGCGAAGACCTGGCGCGTGCGGGCTGGGAGCTGTCGGCGGATCATCGGCAGCGTGAGCCGCGACGGGGTCCCGACCAGACCGCGGTGATCGGCCAGCGTGATCTCGACGTCTCGCTGGGGCTGGCGCTGGCGCAGCTCGGCCAGGCGGAGGACGCCATCGCTGCGCTCGAGGCCGTGCCCACTGCGGACCTGCCGTCTACTTACCTGCACTCGTGTCTCGCCATCGCCTATGCCACCGCCGGGCGCACGGTGGACGCGCTGGAGCAGTCCCGCTTCGCGATGGCCAGCGGCACCGGCACCTATGTCGACGTGCGCAACGCGCTGGTGGCACGGGCGCTGGCGCACGCCCGCGACGCCGACCTGCCGGCGATGGATGCGGCGTTCGAGCAGGTGATGGTCCTCATCGACGCTACCGACAGCCGGCTCAGCCAGACCGTCGTGCGGCTGGCCCGTGCCATCGGCCATGAGTGCTTCGATGCGCCCGACACTGCTGCGCTGCGGTCGGAGGCAGAGGTGGGGATCGCGCAGCTCGGGGCGCGCCCGAGCGGCTGGGAGACGGCGTTCCGGCTTGCCGCCGGCTTGGAGGCCGCAGCGCCGGTCATCAGCGGTCCGCTGCCCGAGGCCATTCCGTTCCCGGGATTGACCGACCAGTAGCCGCGCACGAACCGGTGCGCCCGCTGCGGAGACGGCAGGACCCTCTGCTCCCGCGATCCAGCAGGTCGCAGCGTCGCAGAGTTCCCTGCCGCCTCCTCCGCTATGTCGTCTGTGCCTCTGAGCACCGTCGGCGCAGGCCGGTAATCTCGGCCCGTGTCACGGGTGCTGATTGCCAAGCTCGGCCTTGACGGGCATGACCGCGGGGTCAAGGTGGTGGCCCGCATGCTGCGCGACGCCGGCTTCGAGGTGATCTACACCGGGCTTTTCCAGACACCCGAGAGCGTGGTGGCCGCCGCCATCGACGAAGACGTGGACGCCATCGGCGTGTCGATGCTGTCGGGCGCGCATGAGGCGCTGATGCCGCTGGTGGTGCAGCGCCTGCGCGAGGCCGACGCCGAAGCCATCCCGGTCATCCTGGGCGGCATCGTGCCCGACGGCGACCTCGAAGCCATGGAGCAGGCGGGCGTGGCGGCAGTGCTCACCCCCGGCGCCACCGCCGACGAGGTGGTGGCTGCCGTGCAGGGCGCCATCGAGCGGTCCCGGAGCACGCCGGCCGAATCCTGAGTCTTCGCTGAGACCGGTGCCTCCGGCTAGGGAGTCAGGGGGCTGCGAGCGGTAGATTGCCCACGGCGTCGAGTTGAGGGCAGGGGCTCATGGACAAGATCGGTGTGGTGGGCTGCGGCCTGATGGGGTCGGGCATCGCCGAGGTTGCGGCCCGCAACGGGTGCGACGTGAGGATCGTGGAGGCAAACGAGGATGCGCTGGCCGCTGGCATGGCCCGCATCGAGAAGAGCCTGAACCGGGCCGTCAACGCCGGCAAGCTCGACGACGCCGGGCGGGAATCGGCGCTGGGCGCCATGTCGTTCGGCCTCGATCTCGACGAGCTGGCGGACCGTGAGTTCGTGATCGAGGCGGTGGTCGAGTCTGAGCCGGCCAAGCTCGAGGTGTTCGGGCGGCTGTCGAAAGTGCTCGACGATCCCAACGCCGTGATGGCCTCCAACACGTCGGCCATCCCGATCATGAAGCTGGCCATGGCCACCGACAAGCCGGCTCAGGTCATCGGCATGCACTTCTTCAATCCGGTTCCGGTGATGGGACTCGTGGAGGTCATCTCGTCGCTGCTGACCGCGGAGGAGACTGCGCAGCGCTGCCGGGCGTTCGCATCGGACCGGCTCGGCAAGCGGGTGGTCGACAGCCAGGACCGCGCAGGGTTCGTGGTGAACGCCCTGCTGATCCCCTACATCCTGTCGGCCATCCGGATGCTCGAATCGGGCTTCGCCTCGACCGAGGACATCGACGCCGGCATGGTGCTGGGCTGCAACCACCCGATGGGGCCGCTGGCGCTGTGCGACCTGATCGGCCTCGACACGACGCTGGCGGTGGCCGAGTCGCTGTATGAGGAGTTCCGCGAGCAGCTCTACGCCCCGCCGCCGATGCTCAGCCGCATGTGCGACGCCGGGCTGCTCGGGCGCAAGACCGGCCGGGGCTTCTACACCTACGGCTGACATGTCGGCTGACGGTGAGGTGCCGACGGGCATAGATGCCGCCGCGGTCGGCGAGTGGTTCGCCGCCCGTGTGCCCCGGGCTGCGCAGCCGCTGCGCTTTGAGCTGATTGCGGGTGGGCATTCCAACCTGACCTACCGGGTGCACTGCGCCGACGGCTCGTCGGTGGTGCTGCGGCGGCCGCCCTTGGGCCATGTGCTGGCTACGGCGCACGACATGGGCCGTGAGCACAAGATCATCTCGGGGGTGGGCCAGACCGGGGTGCCGGTGCCGCGGGCGATCGCGCTGTGCGCGGATGAGACCGTGAACGAGGCGCCGTTCTATGTCATGAGCTACGAGGAGGGCGCGGTGCTGCATTCGGCGGACGAATCGGCGCTGGTGCCCGATGCGCAGCGGGTGCCGCTGAGCCGCCGGGTGGCCGAAGTGCTGGCCGAGCTGCACGCTGTCGAGCCCGACGATGTGGGGCTGGGCGATCTGGGGCGGCGCGAGGACTACCTGGGCCGGCAGCTGCGTCGCTGGAAGCGCCAGTGGGAGCAGTCGAAGACTCGTGAGCTGCCGATCATGGATGAGGTGGCCGCCGAGCTGGAGGCCCGCAAACCCGCCCAGGTCGGCTCGTCCATCGTCCATGGCGACTACCGACTGGGGAACATGATCTCGGGTGCCGGCGACATCGTGGCGGTGCTCGACTGGGAGCTGTGCACCCTCGGCGACGCGATGGCAGACGTGGGCTACCTGATGAACAACTGGGTGACGCCCGATGAGCCGTCGACGGGCACCTCGGCGCCCACGCAGGCGGGCGGGTTCGCTTCGCGTAGCCAGATGCTGGATTGGTACGCCGATGCGTCGGGGCGCGATCTGTCGCAGGTCGACTACTACCGCGCGTTCTCCTACTGGCGTTTGGCTGCTATATCGGAGGGCGTGCTCAACCGGTACCTGCGCGGGGTGATGGCGGACGCCGAGGAAACCGACACCGATCAGTTCCGTGAGAACGTCGATTTCCTGTCGGCCAGCGCAGCCGAACGCCTCGCCGTTCGCTGATGACCGACGAGTCCGGCGTTCAACTCGATCCCGGCGAACCAGATCGGGAGTCGGCGACCGAGGCTGGCGCCGCAGACGACGCAGACCAGCCTGAACCCGTGGCCGCCATGCCAGCGGCAGCCGGAACCCCGCCCCAGCAGATCACGGTGTCGCCGGGCCGCTTCGGATGGGTGCCGTCGGGTGCCCAACAGGCGCCCGACAGTGGATCAACGGCATCGGCCGAGACGCTGGCGCCCGAGTCCCGTGCCGAGCGGCCTGAGCAGCCGACCGCCGCTGCGCTCGAATCCCACGCCGAGCGGCCTGAACAGCCGACCGCCGTGGCCGAATCCGCAACGGAGTTCGCGACCGGGACGCCGGCCGCTCGCGACCGGTCAGCGCAGCGGCCCGGGTGCCTGTTGGCCGGTATCGCGGGCGCCGTGGGGGCGCTCATCGGGGCGCTGACGGCGGGATTGCTGCTGGTGATCGTGCTCGCCGGCGACGACAGCGGCCTGTCCGTCAGCAGCGACTCGCGGGCACCGGCCATGTCCGCGGGTTCAGGGGAAGCTGAAGAAGCAACCGCCGGCGCAGCAGTTGCGACAACTGCTGCGCCGGTCGGCGACAGCACGGCGCCGTCTGCGAGCTTGGACGAGGCCCTGCTGAACAGTCTCGAAGCCGAGGGCGAGTCCTACCTGCCACAGCTGCTGGTGGGCAGGTTTTCCGGCGCTGGCGCGCCGCTGGGCGACCGTCTCGCGCACATCAACGTCAAGGCCGTGCTGGAAACCGTGCAAGAGGCGGTCGTGATCGTCGACGTCACGACGCTCGACGGCGGCAAAGGGGGAGGATCCGGCTTCATTGTGGACTCAGACGGCCTCATCGTTACCAACGCCCATGTGGTCGAAGACGCCGAGACCATCGAGGTGCGGTTCTTCGGCGGTGAGCGCACCAGGGCCGAGGCCATTGGGGTCGACACGACCCGCGATCTCGCGGTGCTGCAGGTAGAGGTCGTCAATTTGCCGACGGTTCCGCTGGGCTCTAGTGCGGGCGTCGAAGTCGGCGATGAGGTGATCGCTATCGGCAACGCCATCAATATCATCGGCGAGCCGACCGTCACCGCGGGGATCGTGTCGGGCTTGAACCGATCGATAGAACTGCCGGACGATACGCGCTTGGTTCGGCTCATTCAGACCGACGCCGCCATCAATCCAGGCAATTCGGGGGGGCCGCTGGTGAACGCGGCCGGCGAGGTCATCGGCATCAACACCGCCATTCCGGCGAGTGGCTTGGTGGAGGGCATCGGCTACGCCGTGTCGATAGACCATGCCCGTCCCGTCATCGACCAGCTGCTCGAGGGCATCGTGCAGGCGCGGGCATTCTTCGGCGTGAGCTTGGTGTCGGTGGACACGCTGCTCGAGTGGCAGGCAACTCAAGGTCCGCCCGATCTCGACGACCTGGGCGATGCGGGGCCCGAGACGGTCGAGCCCGGCCAGGATGCCGCGGATGCGCGGCCGGATGTTCAACTTCCGCCGGGGGTGACCTCAGGTGCCGTGGTCGTGATCGTGGTGGAGGGCGAGGCGGCCGATGAGGCGGGCATCGTGGTGGGCGAAGTGATCGTGGCGTTCAACGGCATGCGGATCGAGAGCAGCCTCGACTTGGTGACCGAGGTCCTGGCGCTGGTGCCCGGCGACTCGGCAGAGGTGACGCTGATCGGGTCCGACGGGTCTCGGCGAGTCATCGAGGTGACGCTCGGCTCGTTCCCGACTGACGACGAGCAGTAGCGGCCGGGTCGCCGACCGGGGCGTCGGGATTGTCGCAGTGGAGTTCGGTTCCTTCGTTCGCGACGGCGGCGAGGGTTGATCCGGCGCGTGTCGCACCGGTTCGCGATACTGCGGGGGCTGGTCGCACCGGCACCATGACCCACGTCTCCAAGGAGCGCAGCTATGGCCGACCGTGTCTTCGACACTGGAACCGACGACATTTCCGTCGAGGTGACCGATGGCGTGATGACCGTCACGCTGAACCGTCCCGATCGCCGCAATGCGATGTCGACGCCGATGATGGAGGGGCTCGTCGCAGCGATTGCCGACGCCGAGACGGCCACCGACGTGGGGGCGCTCGTGCTGACCGGTGCCGGCGGCGCGTTCTGTGCCGGCGGCGATGTGAAGGGCATGGCGGCCGCCGGCGGCGAGGGCGGCGGCAGCCCGCTGCAG
Organism: Acidimicrobiia bacterium; assembly: GCA_022824805.1. GTDB lineage: Bacteria > Actinomycetota > Acidimicrobiia > Acidimicrobiales > Poriferisodalaceae > Poriferisodalis. Next base: position 14,124 of record JAJDZE010000163.1, read on the forward strand.
TACGACGCCCGGGTGCACAACCAGCGCCGCAACCAGCGCGATACCTCCGGGAAGCTGTACGAGATGCCCAAGCCGACCATTGCGGCGCTGCCGGGGGCGGCTGCCGGTGCGGGCCTGTCGATGGCGCTGGCGTGCGACCTGCGGTATGCGGCGCCCAACGCGATCATGACCACGGCGTTTGCCCGGGTGGGGTTCAGCGGTGACTACGGCGGTACGTGGTTCATGTCGCGGCTGATCGGCTCGGCCAAGGCGCGTGAGCTGTACTTTCTGTCCGACCGGGTCGACATGGACCAGGCGGTGTCGCTGGGCTTGGTGAACGGGGTGTTCCCCGCCGAGAGCCTGATGGACGAAGTGGGTGCCATCGCCCGGCGTCTGGCCAGCGGCCCGACCGTGGCGTACCGCTACATGAAGGAGAACCTGAACCGGGCCGTGCACGGCGACATGGGCGAGTGCCTCGACATGGAGGCGGCGCACCACATCCACACCGGCCAGACCGACGACCACAAGGAAGCGGCGCAGGCGTTCGTGGAGAAGCGCGAGCCGGTGTTCCACGGACGTTGATCCAGATCTTCTAAAGTTCGTTCGATTTCTGCTATTGGCGCCGATGACTGCGCCGTACGCTGGTACGGATGCGGAACGAGGTCGAACCAGGTCACATTGATCTGGCGCACGTCCCGCAGGTCGCACGGGTCGGGGCCGATCTACCGCAGGCGATGGCTACGCCCGTCGGCGCTGACGCTCCGGCCGAGGCAGGCGGTCTGCACGAGTCGGATGCGCCGGTGCCGTCCGGTATCCCTGCGGCGGCGAGCACGCTGGCCATCGAGCGTCGTGATGTCGAGACCGGTCCGCAAAACGGCCTGTCCACGGCAGCTCCTCCTGTTCCCGCTGCAGATCGACAGATTCCGCCGGACCGACCGCGAGCACGTGAGGCAGTGTCAGGCCGAGCTTGGCGAGCGCTCACCGTGGCTTCGCTGGGCACGGTGCTGGTCGGTTTCAACAGCACTGCCACGAACATCGCACTCGACTCGATCCAGAGCAGTTTCGTCGGCGCCACCGATGCCGACGTGGGGTGGGGCATCGCCGGTTACATGATCGGCACAGCGGCATTCCTGCCGTTGGCCGGACGTCTCGCCGACCGCATCGGGCGCAAGCGCATCTTCCAGATCGGGCTTGCGCTGTTCGCGCTCTCCGCGGTGCTGTCCGCACTGGCGCCGACGGTGTGGACGCTCAACCTGGCCCGGGTGCTGCAATCGCTCGGCGGCGCGGCGATCCTGCCGGCGTCGCTGAGTCTTGTGCTGCCGCTGTTTCCTGAGTCCCGCCGGATGACGGCGGTGGGGCTGTGGTCTGCCGCCGGCCCGCTCGCGGCGGGCATTGCGCCAGGCCTCTCGGCGCTGCTGCTGGGGACCCTCGGCTGGCGGGTGCTCTACTTCGTCAGCGCACCGCTGGCGGTGTTGATGTTCGTGGTGGCGATCCGGGTGCTCACCGAGCTGCCGACACCGCCGACCGGGAACCGGCTGGATGTGTCGGGCGCCGCCGCTGGCACGATCGGCCTCGCGGCGTTGGTGGCAGCAATCATGCAGGGCGGCCAGGTCTGGGGCTGGACGTCTCCTGTCACGCTCGCGGCATTTGCGGCGGGGGCAGGCGCCTTCGCGTGGTTCGTCACGAACTCGTTGCGCCACCCTGAACCGTTGCTCAACCTGCACTTGCTCCGAGGCCGCGGTGTGTGGGTGACGCAGCTCGCCAATTTCCTCGTCGGCGTCACGTCGCAGGCGATCTGGTTGATCTGGCCGTTGGTGATGTTCAGATTCTGGAATTACAGCGAGCTCCAGGTCGGTATCGGCGTGACAGTGGGTCCGATCGTCGCCGGTGCATCAACGGTGATGTTCACCAGGCTCGGCGAACGCTGGAACGCGATTGCGCTGTGCCGGACGGGAGCTGCCATCCAGATCCTCGCCATCGGCTGGCAGATCGTGCGCCTGGGCACCGAGGCCGACTACTTCGTCGAGATGGCTCCGACCGTCGCGCTGTTCGGGCTGGGCTGGGGAATGTGCGTGCCGCTGCTGAACAGCGTGGCGCTGGCATGGGTGGATGAGAAGTACTTCGGCGAGATCAGCGGTTTGTTCAACACGCTGCGCTACGCGGCCTCGGCCATCGGCATCGCCGGGCTGTTCGCACTGCTGAAGGACGAGTCGAGCTCGATCGTGTACTACCAGCACGTGCTGGTGTTCTTCATGGTGTTCGCAGTGGCGGCGTTCGTCTCGTTGTGGATTCCCATCGGAAGCCCGGAACGCTCCCGCCGCTCCGATAGCTGAGGCCTCCCGCGCCACCACCAGCGGCCTGTCGTGTTGGGTGCTGTGACCAGCTGCGAGGCAGTCCGCAGCCTGTCGCCCAGTTGGCCCTTGCCGGATGGGTGATCTGAGCATCATGAGACCGCGTTCGTGCCGATCCAGCGCACTGCTTCACTGTGCAGCGCGAGTGATGCTTGGCCTCTCGGTCTTGCACGGCGTTGATGGCGCGTGCGTGCGTCTGGCACGCTGACACCCTGACTCTCGACCAGATGCTCCGGCTGTTCGCGGTGGCTGTGAGCGTGCGAAGAGCCGCGGCGCTCGGCGTTGATGACGGGCGACTCCTTCTGGCACGCTGAGCGACGGTGTCGTTGGATCAGATGCTCCGGCTGTTCGCGGTGGCCGCGCTGGCGTGCAATGTCGCGACGCTGGGTTTGGCGGCTGTGGGGCGTCGTGGTGAACGGGGAGTCACCTCGAGCGGACGTGGCGTTGCGGTCGGCGCCCGGGCGCATGTGGGGGTTGCGGTGCTGCTTGCCGTGGGTGCCACGCTCGGTTCGCTGTACCTGTCGGAGATCGCGCATCTGGAGCCGTGCCGCTGGTGCTGGTTCCAGCGCATCGCTATGTACCCGCTGGCGCTGGTGCTGGTGATCGGGCTGATCTTTCGTGACCGGACCGTCTACCGCTACGGGCTGCCGATGTGCCTGGCAGGCGCCGCGATGTCGGCCTGGCACTACCTGCTGCAGCACTTTCCCGATCTGGAGGGCGCCACGACGTGCAGCATCACCAGCCCGTGCGCGGTGCGGTACGCGTGGGAGTTCGGGTTCGTGTCGATCCCCTACATGGCCGGCAGCGTGTTCGTGCTGGTCGGCGCGCTGCTGATCCTGTCGCGCCACCGGCACTGACTGTGCTCGTGCCCTTGCCGTCGTCAGCCCTCACGCCCTTGCCGTTGTCAGCCCTCGATCGCCTCTCGCCGCCACCGATCCTCAACTGTCTCGCTCGCCCTGAGTCCCCCGTCGCCGCATCAAGCTGTCGCACCTGACCATGAGTTGCTGTGGTTGGCTCGTACGGTTGTGGCGAATCCAAGAACGGTGAATCCAAGAACTACGAGGGCTTCATGAAATTTCTGTCGCGGCTGATTCCTCGATCCACCGGCGGGCGCTGGGCAGCAGGCCTCGGCGTTGCCGGTTTGATCGGGGTCGGCATCTACCTGGTGTTCTTCCTCTTTGCGTTTCATCTGATCTTCGTGGATGAGGTGGTCGACGAGGAGGGTCCCGAGTTCGCCGTCGAGGTTGACATCGATGAGCTGATCAGCGAGGCGCTCGAGGCCGGCCCCGTTGCGACGACGGATGCCGTGGCCGCATCCGGCAGCGATGACCGGCCCACCGACCAGTCGATGTCGGTGGGCGAGCACTCGGTCGACGAGGCTGACGAGGCCGACGGGCCAGTCGGCTCGGCGGAGACTGACGGTTCAGGAGGGACTGCTGGGACCAGCGAGTCTGACGCGTCTGACGCGTCCAGCGAGTCCGCTGAGTCAAGCGGGTCCGTTGAGTCCAGCGAGCCCAGCGGGTCCGCTGAGTCCAGCGGGTCCGTCGGTTCCGACGGGTCCACGGAGTCGAGCGAAACTGGGGAATCAGGGGAGACCGAGACGGAGGATCAGGGCGTGCGGGTGGCCTATGTGGGCAGCTTCGGGCCCCGGTCGCACCCGGCCGAGGGCACGGCGGTGGTGCTCACCGACGGCACGCAGACCTTCCTGCGGTTCGACGACGACTTCGCCACCGACAACGGGCCCGACCTCAACGTGTACCTGCACACGGCGGGCCCGGACGCATCGGTGGATGATCTCGTGGGCGACTTCATCGACCTGGGCGACCTGAAGGGCAACATCGGGGCGCAGAACTTCGTGATTCCCGGCGATGTCGACCTCAGCCGCTACAGCACCGTGTCGGTCTGGTGCGTCCGCTTCCGCGTGGTCTTCGGCACCGCCGAGCTGGCGCCCATGAACTAGCGGACCGCTCGCGCCCAGCCTCGTAATGTCTTGGCATGACGGCGGGGGAGGTCAAGGACGGGCGGGCGCATCTTGAGGCTCTCGACACTGACCGGGCGGTCTTCCTGGATGGCGAGCTGATCACGCGGGTCGCCGAGCATCCAGCCTTTGCTGAGAGCTGCCGGGCAATTGCCGGCCTGTACGACTTCCAGGCCGCGAATCCCGAGCTGATCACCTTCGACATCGGCGACGGCCGGCGTGCCAACCGGGCCTGGCAGATGCCTCGCTCCTATGACGAGTTGGTGGCCAAACGCCAGGCCATGACGGCCTGGGCTGAGCTGCACGCCGGCTACATGGGTCGCTCGCCCGATCATCTGGCCTGCGCCGTGTCGGGTCAGCTCATGGCGCTCGAGCTGTTCGAAGAGCACAGCCCCCGCTGCGCCAAGGCCTACTGGGACTACTACGAGTGGGCCCGGGCCAACGACATCTTCCTCACCTACGTGATCATCAACCCCCAGGGCGACCGGTCGCGGGCGTGGGGCGATCAGCCCAAGCAGATCAGCACCCACATCGTCGACGAGGGGCCGGACGGGCCGACGGTGCGTGGAGCCAAGATGCTGGGGACCGGCTCGATCATGGCCGAGGAGGTATTCGTCGCGAACCTGCAGCCGCTGCAGGTCGGCGAGGAGGACCTGGCGATCTCATTCGCCCTGCCGCTCGATACGCCGGGCATCAAGATCGTGTCGCGCAAGAGCTTCGAGCGCCATGCGGTCAGCCCGTTCGACAACCCGCTCTCGCACCGGTTCGACGAGAACGACGCCATCATCTATTTCGACGACGTGACCGTGCCGTGGGAGCGGGTTTTCGTGTACCGCGACATCGACATGTGCCGGCGGCAGTTCCATGACACGCCGGGGCACATGTACCAGAACTACCAAGCGCAAGTTCGCCTGGTGGTGAAGCTGCGGTTCCTGCTGGCGGTGGCCCGCCGGCTCACCGAGACCATCGGCACGGTGAACATCGTGCAGGCGAAGCTCGGCGAGCTGGCCGCCCGGGTGGCGGCGGTCGAGGGCCTGCTGTTCGGCATGGAGGCCGGCGGGCACCGTGTCGGCGAGTACTACGTGCCCAACCGGCACCTGCTGTATTCGGCGCAGGTCACCACACAGGCGCTGTACCCGCAGTTGATCACCGAGATCCGGGAGCTGGCCGGCGGCGGTCTGATCATGCTGCCGTCGTCGGCAGCAGATCTGTCGAATCCGGAAGTCGCCGGCGTGCTCGACAGCACGCTGGTGTCGGCTCGCGAGGGCGAGGGCGCCTACGAGCGGATGAAGTTCCTGAAGCTGGCCTGGGACGCCATCGGCTCGGAGTTCGCGAGCCGCCACACCCAGTACGAGATGTTCTACGCCGGCGCCCAGTTCGTGACCCAGGGCCACAGCTTCCGCACCTACGACTGGGAGCGCGCCGACCGGCTGCTCGAAGCGATGCTCGAAGGCAACGACGCCGACTGGAAGGGGCGCTGATGGAGATTCGCAAGATGCTGACCTATGTCGAGGACACCCGCCTTGAAGCCGGGCAGGCGGTCGATCCGGTGCTGCGCAAGGTGGCGGTGGTGGCGGTGGTCCGCAACGAGTACGCAGGTCGGTACGTCGATGATCTGTCGCCGTACTACGAGGCCAGCATCGAACTCGGCGAAGAGATTGCCGGGCTGGCGGTGGAGCAGATGAAGCCGTATTCGATCGAGAGCTACGGCAAGGCGGCCATCGTGGGCCTCGACGGCGAGCAGGAGCACGGCGTGGCGCTGCTGACCACGCCCTACGGCAACGTGCTGCGCGAGGCAGCCGGCGGCGGGGCGGCCTGGATCTCGTCGGCGACCAAGCGTGCGCAGCCCGGGGCGTCCATCGACATCCCGCTCGCGTACAAGGATGCGTTGTATGTGCGCTCGCACTACGACGCCATGAGCATCACCCTGCACGACGCCCCGCTGCCCGACGAGATCGCGGTCATCTGCTGCTTCGCCAACCGCGGCCGGCCCCACCACCGAGTCGGCGGTCTCAGCATCGAAGACGCCATAGGCGAGGACGGGCTGACCTGATGCGGACGGCGATCACCAACATCGGGGCCGTGCTGTCGGGGAACTGGCGCGAGCCGTTTGTCGATGCTGACACGGTCGTGAGTGACGGCGGGCTGATCGTCGGCGTGGGTGCCGCCGTTGACGCTGATCTCGACTCGTGCGACGTAGTGATCGATGCCGACGGTGCCACGGTGGCGCCGGGGCTGATCGACTCGCATGTGCATGTGGCGTTCGGCGATTTCACGCCCCGCCAGAACACGATCGGCTACCTCGAGAGCTACCTCCACGGGGGCACCACCACCGTGCTGTCAGCTGGCGAAGTGCACATCCCCGGCCGCCCCCACGACCTTGCCGGCGTGAAGGCGCTCGCAGTCGCCGCGCACAAGTGCTACGAGAACTTCCGGCCCGGCGGCATGCGCGTGCACGCCGGGTCGCTGCTGCTCGAACCAGGGCTTGAGCCCAGCGACTTCGCCGCCGTGCGGGCCAACGGGGTGTGGCTCACCAAGGCGGGCTTCGGCGCCGTCGACAGTGCCAAGGACTACGTCGAGCTCGTGGCGATGGCCAAAGAGGCCGGGCTTGTCACCACGCTGCACACCGGCGGCTGCTCGATCCCCGGCACGTTCCCGGTCACCGGCGAGGACGTGCTCGACATCAATCCCGACATCTCGTTCCACATCAACGGCGGCCCGGTGGCCATCGAAGACCGCTACTACGACATGATCGCCCCGACCGGGATGGGCATGCAGGTGTGCGCTGCGGGCAACCTGCGCACCGGCATCCTCGCCGCCGAAGCAGCCCACCGCCACGACGCCTTCGATCGCCTGCTCATCGGCACCGACACGCCCACCGGCAGCGGGATCATGCCGCTCGGGATGCTCTACACGATCATCCACATGGCGGCAGTCAGCGACCTCGACGTGACCGACCTGATCGGCGCTGCCACCGGCAACGTGGCCCGGATGTTCGGGCTCAACAACGGGCTCGTCGCCGTGGGCCGCGATGCCGACCTGATCGTGATCGACGCCCCGCTCGGCGGCACCAAGCACACCGCGCTTGACGCCATGAAGAACGGCGACATGATCGCTGTGGGCGCCGTCATCACCGACGGCGTGCCCCGATTCGTCGGCCGCAGCTGCAACACGCGGCCCACCACCCGCCAGGTGCGGGTCACCCGCTCGTCGGTTCTTCAGGAATTCTGAACCCGGTCCGTTGTCCGACCCCTGTCACCCAGCAAGCGGCACCCGCATGACGCGTGCCGCGCCGTCCTCGTGTGACACCGCAGAGCCAGCAGTCAGGCGGCGGTCATGAAGCGCACGTTGAGGTGGAGGTAGGCGTTCGGGTTGGGGTGCTTCGCCCAGATCGCCTGCCACTCGGGGCCGCTGAGCTGTGAGCGGAAGCCCTCCTCGCGGGCCTCGCGGCTGTCCCACCGGATGATCCAGCACACGTTCGGCTGGCCGTGCGGCGACACCTGCGGATCCGACCCGGCCACCTCGGGCTCGTGACCGTCGTCGACCCAGAAGTCGATGACATCGAGGTTCTCCCGCAGCCACGGCGCTGCGTGCTCGGCGGCCCACTGTTTGTACGCCTCGAACCACTCCGGATCGATGGTGTAGTCGCGCACTTCGACTATTGCTTCTGACATAGGCACTCCCTTCGCCGCCGCAGAATCTCCTGCGGTTGTGAGCGCAGTCTTGCAGCACCCTGTGACACGAAGCTCAGCTGCCGTCGGTGGGGATGGCTTGGATGTCCTGGATCACGTCGGGCGGCAGGTCGGCGCCGATGTCAATCGCCACCGAGGCATTGACCTCGTCGACCAGCCCGTCGAAATGCTCCGCGATGGCGCCGGCGATCTGATCGTGTCTCCCCACGGCGGCGAACAGCCGCACTACGTCGTCGTCGACGCAGCCGGCCATCTCGCCCCAGCCGTCGTTGCGGGACAGATGATTCAGCTTCTCGCCGAGATCGCCCAAGTCGTGCTGCTCGAGCACCGGCCAGTACGCCCGAGTGCTGCCGTAGAAGCCGATCCGGTAGCGCACCCACTCGACCATGCGGTCGACCGTCTCGTCGTCTGGGCCGGTGCAGATGAACCCGCCGCCGGTGATCCAGAAGTCGCTGCGGCTGCGCCCCGCCCGATCCATCCCGGTCTGCAGCTCGGGCATCACCTCCCGTCTCAAGTACTCCGGCGTGCAGAAACCGTGCAGGCGCACACCGTCGCAGTGCCGACCGGCCACCCGCAGCATGGCGGGCCCGACCGCAGCGATCATGATCGGCGGCGTCGTGTCGATCGGCTCGGGCGTGAAGTTGGGCGTCATCAGCGAGAACTGGTAGTGCTCGCCCTCGTAGCTCAGCTTCTCGCCCGTCGACCATGTATGCCAGATGGCTCGGATCGCCTGCACGTACTCGGCCATGCGGGGCGCCGGCGCCGACCACGGCACGCTGAACCGCCGCTCGTTGTGCCCCTTGACCTGGCTGCCGAGGCCGAGCACGAACCGCCCGTCCGAGGCCGCCTGCAGGTCCCACGCCGTCGAGGCCGTCACCATGGGGCTGCGGGGGAAGCTGATGGCCACGCTGGTCGCCAGCCGCACCCGCTCGCTGTGCACGGCTGCGATGCCCAGCGGGATGAACGGCTCGTGCCGGTTCTCGAAGGTGACGACGCTGTCGTAGCCGTCGGCCTCGATCCGCCGCACCTCGTCGGGCACGGCTCGCAGGTTGTGCTGGGGCAGGGTGGCGCTGACGTGCATGTGGTTCTCCGATTCGCTGGGGCCCAATGTTGCCCCGAGCGCCTGCCGGCTGCTGTTCCCGCTGGCGCCGCGATGGACGCTGCCGCTTGTGCCTCGTACTCGTTGATGAAGGCGAGCCTTCCCAGGCGATCTGCCAGCCGCAGCGCTCGGCGAAACAAGTGCCAGTCTGTGCGACAATTGATGCGGCCGGGGCTAGGGTGGCCGGCATGAGCGAGACCTCGGCCACGCTGGCCATTCCGACATCTGCGGCCGAGGTGTGGGCGGTGCTGGCCGACTTCGGCGAGATCGCTCGCTGGGCGCCCATCGTCGACCATTCGTGCCTGCTGAGTGCCCAGCGGGAAGGTGTGGGAGCGGTGCGGCGGATCCAGTCCGGCCGCAGGACCGTCGTCGAACGGGTCGTCGAGTGGGTCGACGGCGCACGGCTCAGCTACGTCGTGGAAGGACTGCCGTCGGCCATCCGCACGCTGCGCAACACTTGGCAGCTCGACGACGGGGATGGCTCGGCCGGCTCGACTCTGGTCACGCTGACCAGTTCGGTGGACGTCGGGCCCCGCCCGCCGCAGAAGCTGGTGGCGCAGGTGCTGACACGCCCGCTCTCGAAGGTGTCGCACCAGATGCTGCACGGAGTCGACTATCACCTGCGAAAGGCCGCTCGATGAGCGCCAGGCCTGACGTCGTGATCCTTATGACCGACCAGGAGCGGGCCGCGCCTCCCTACGAGCCGCACGAGGTCAGCGAATGGCGCAAGGGCCTCGCCGGCGCTGCCTGGTTCGACGATCATGGCGTGTCATTCGGCCGCCACTACACCGGCTCGCTGGCCTGCGTGCCGAGCCGGCCCACGCTGTTCACCGGCCAGTACCCCGACGTGCACGGCGTCACCCAGACGAACGGCCTCGGCAAGATGGCCGACGACAGCCGGATGCGCTGGCTGCGGCCGGGTGAGGTGCCTACGCTGGGCCACTGGTTCCGGACCGGCGGCTACGACACGCACTACCAGGGCAAGTGGCACATGAGCCATGCCGATCTGGTCGACGCGACGGGCGCCCCGCTGGCGACCAACGACGCCGAGGGCGCCGTCGACACCGCCGCCGAGCAGGCGTATCTCGACGCCGACCCGCTCGACGAGTTCGGCTTCTCCGGCTGGATCGGGCCCGAGCCGCATGGCGCCGCTCTGGCCAACAGCGGGCTCGTGCGCGACCGGCTGTTCGCCGACCGGGTGGTGGCCTGGCTGGAAGACCGCTACGCACGCCGGCGGGCGGGCGAGACGGCGGCGCTGCGGCCGTTCCTGCTGGTGGCCAGCTTCGTCAACCCCCACGACATCGTGTTCGCCCCGGCGTGGCTGGGCCCGGCATGGCTGCGCCGCGGCGAGATCTCACTGACTGCTGCTGAGCCCCCGCCGATCCCGCCGTCGCCGACCGACGACGAGGATCTGTCGACCAAGCCCGCAGCGCAGATCGCCTACCGGGCGTCGTACCCCACCACCTACGGGCTGGCGCCGCTGGTCGAGCGGGTGTACCGCAACCATGCGGCCGAGTACCGCAGCCTGTACTACCGGCTGCATGCCGAGGTCGACGGCCCGCTCGACCGGGTGCGCCGTGCGGTGACCGAGAGCGGCTCGTCGGAGGCGGTGCTGGTGCGCACGTCGGACCATGGCGAGCTGCTGGGCGCCCACGGCGGGCTGCATCAGAAGTGGTTCAACCTGTATGACGAGGCGACGCGGGTGCCGTTCGTGATCGCCCGGGTGGGCTCGAAGGCGACGGCTGGACGGGCTGTCGATGCGCCCACGTCGCATGTCGATCTGGTGCCGACGCTGCTGTCGGCGGCGGGCATCGATGCGCCGTCGGCTGCCGAGGAGCTGCGGGCCGGCCACACCGAGGTGCACCCGCTGCCCGGGCGCGATCTGATGGATGTGGTCGACGGCAACGCCGAGCCCGACCGCGACCGCGCCGTCTATCTGATGACACGAGACAACATGCCCGAGGGAGATTCGGGGGCCAGCGGGATGGCTCGCCGGATGGGCAGGACGCCGCCGCCGCTGCGCATCGGGGTGCCCGCCCATGTCGGCGCCAACTTCGAGAGCCTCGTCTGCCGCGTGGCCGGGGCCGGAGGTACCGCCGTGAGTGAGGCCGTCGGCCCGGACGGGGGCAGAGATACGGAAAGGCCCGGGGGCGACGACGCGGGTCACCTGTGGAAGATCGTGCGCACGTTCGACGATCCGGCCACGTGGACCGAGCCGGGCGTGCGGCATCTCGCGGCCGACGGCCCTGCGGGAGAGGCGCACCGCACCGAGCCGCTGCCCGATCAGTGGGAGCTGTACGACCTCGACGCCGACCCGATCGAGGCCCACAACCGCTGGGCAGACCCCAGCGCGCAGGAGGTGTTCGCAGAGATGACCGAGCGTCTGGCTGACGAACGGGCCCGCGCCGTGCCCGAGCGCAACCGGCCATGGCCGTATGCCACCCGAACGCCCAGCCCCATCCTGGCCAAGACGGGTTCCGCTTCGAGGCGGAATCGCCTTGCGCCGGGTAGCCGGAGTGCGTCGCCCTCGTCGCCAGACGCTCCCTCGAAGAAGGTGCCGCCGCCTGCCCGTGCCATACGCAAGGTGCTGCAGCGGCTCGGCATACACCCCGACGACACCGAGACGACCGACGTCGACGTGGCTGGCCGGCGGGCGCTGGTCGTGGCCACCAACCATGGCGTGCTCGACGTCGGCAAGCCGACCGGCGTGTTCGCCAGCGAGATGACGGTGCCGTACTACGCCTTCGCCGATGCGGGCATGACGGTCGACGTCGCCAGCCCCGCAGGGGGAGTCATCCCGGTGGACCCCCAGTCGGTGCGCGCCCCGCTGCGCACCGAGGCCTGCGACCGCTTCCTGGCCGACGACGACTTCAAGGCCAAGGTGAACGACTCGCTCGCCATCGGCGAGGTCGACATCGCCGCCTACTCGATCATCTTCCTGGCGGGCGGCTGGGGTGCCGCGTTCGACCTGGGTTTCTCCGAGGAGCTCGGCCGCAAGATCACCGAAGCCAACCAGCGCGGCAACGTGATCGGCGGCGTGTGCCACGGACCGCTCGGACTGCTTCAGGCGAAGGTCGCCGATGGCAGCTTGCTGGTGGCGGGCCGCAGGGTGACCGGGGTGACCGACAAGCAAGTTCGAGAACTGGGCATCACAGCCACGCCCCAGCATCCCGAGACCGAGCTGCGCAAGGCTGGCGCCCAGTTCGAGAGCACGACACGGTTCCGTGACGCATTGGCCAACCACTGGGTCGTCGACGGCAACCTCGTGACCGGCCAGAACCAGAACGCCGCCCCCATGGTGGCCCGCGAGATGCTGAGACTCGTGTCGTGACTGACCGGGTGCCGCCGGGTGCGGAGGCTGGCCCTCCGCCCGATGATGCGACGCCGGCGGACGGCCGGGTCGCTCGGCGGGAGCGAAACATCAACGCGGTGCTCGACGTGGTGCTCGAGATGTTCGCCGAGGAGTCGCTGTTCCCGACCATGGAGCAGGCGGCGGCCCGATCAGGACTGTCGCTGCGCTCGCTGTACCGGTACTTCGCCGATCCGGGCGAGCTGCTCGAAGCCGCCATCAGGCGCAATCGTGAGCGCACCGCTCCCCTCACACGGCTGCACGCCATCGGCCAGGGTCCGCTGGATGCCCGCATCGACGACTTCGTGGCGATGCGCCTACGCTTGTACGACTCGGTCGGTCCGGAGTACCGGGCAACCCTGGCGCATGCCCACCGGCTGCCCCGCATCAGCGAGCAGCTCGCCACGGCCCGCGACGAGATGCGGGAACAATTCAGGCGCCAGTTCACCCCCGAGCTCGAGGGCCGCCCGCCTGAGTCCGCCCCCGCCGCCCCCGAGTCGGCGTCGCGCTCGCCTCGGCCTCCCTCATGCGTGCCGACGTCAGGCACGGCCGCAGGCGGCGACGCAGTGCTCACCGCCGGCGACCTGCTGACCCAGCTCGACTCGATCGACTACCTCCGCCGCCACCGCGGCCTGTCCGCCGCCGAGACCAAGGCCATGCTCACCTCCACCCTGAACACGCTTCTCGCCTGAACCGGCCGTCCAAGCGCCCTCGGCAGGATTCGAACCTGCGACGCACGGTTTAGGAAACCGACGCTCTATCCCCTGAGCTACGAGGGCGGGGACTCCCTCGAAATGTACTGCTGGCCCTGGGTTGCCGGACTGAGCGCGTCAACATGCTCGACGGCATGGCTCGCCGGGAAGTGATCGGAGGCGCATCGGCTCGGCGCTGCAGGATCAGGCGGCGCAAGCAACTGGCCGCCAACGCCCTCGAACAGGTCGAAAGCACGAAGGAAGCAGCCGAAGCGTGAGCCGACTACGAGCTCGAGAAGTCGGTACCAAGGAAGGTGCTCACGGCCGGCTGCGCTTCGGCGGGCCCCACCAAGGGCCGGTATAGATGCTGAGGGCCACGACGTTGCGCCCCCGGGCCTGATCGCGAACGCTGCGCCCCCGGGCCTGATCGCGAACGCTGCGCTACCGGAATGGACGCGGGCGCCGCACCATCAAATGAAGATGGGAGCAAATGAAGATGGGTGCTGCGCCACTGACTGAACGTCGGCGCCGCGCCATCGAATCGTCGTGCTGGCTGAGCTGGGCCGCCCGCCAGCATGGGTCCCTCAGGGTCCGGAGCCGCGGGACCGCCGGGTCATGGGGCCGCGGGACCGCCGGGTTATGGGGCCGCGGACCCCGCTGCGGTTCGGGGTGCTCGAGCTTGCCGCTGGCCCCGTCGGGTTCAGGGGCCGCGGGGTTGTTGTGGGCTTCGCCGGGAACCGGGCGTGGGTTCGGGTTCCGAGTCTTGAACGGCGGTCCAGGTGCCGTCGGGCTGGGGGACCATCTTGTAGCCGTGCTGGTGGAGGAAGTGATGGTGCCGGTGGCACAGCAGCACCAGATTGTCCAAGTTGGTGGGTCCTCCGTCGATCCAGTGCCAGATGTGGTGCGCGTCGCAGCGTGAGGGTGGTTCGCCGCAGCCAGGCCAGCGGCAGTGTCGGTCGCGTGCGACCAGCAATCACCGCAATCGCAGCGGAACGGTGCGGCGGGAGCGGCCGGCGTCGGCCGAGCCGCCTGGGCTGCCCAGGATGATGGGAATGATCTCTGCGTCGCAGGCCATGCGCCGCACGACCTCGGGCGGCAGTTCGACCCCGGCGTCGGTCAGGCCCATCTCGTCGGTCTGCCCTCGAAGCGCATCGAGACCGACCAGCACGCTGACCTGCGCCGGCGGCAGCCGCCTCGACGGGTCACGGGCTTCGTCTGGCCGGTCGTCGCCTGGGGCACGGGCGTGGAGCCGGCGGACGGCTGCTGCGTCGGCGTCGGTGTAGGTGAGGCCTGCCAGCGCGCACGCGAGCACGTCGGCGTCTCGCTGGGCAGGGGTGCGCCGCCCGTTGCGTACGTGCTTGTCGTCGTTCCAGTACTCGCGCCGCAGCGCCTCGAGCGCGGCCTCGACGTGAGCGCCGGTGTCCGGGTCGAACTTGGCCCACAGCCGCAGCATCCCCTCGTGATCTCGCCGCCACCCCGCGCCACGGGCCGCCCGCTGGCGCTCGAGTCGCTCCAACGAGGTCTCTGCCGAGTGCTCGGCCTCGGCACGCTGTACCCGGCGGCGGGTGGCGTCGGTGTCTTCGCCCGTCGCGGCCGCCACCAGCTCGGCTCGCACCGGGTCAGGCACACGTGCATCGCACAGCGTCTCGGCCTGGGCGGTGTTGATGTCGCCGTCTGACAGCGCCTCCAGCACAGCGCCGTGCTCGCGGGCTTTCTCCGCAGCCCGAAGCATCTGACGGGCGTCACGCTCGGACACCCCAGCCGCATCGCGCAGCGACAGATGGGGGCTCGCATCGGGCGCCGCACCTGACTGGTTCAGGGCATCTAACGCACCCAGCACCTCGGCTCGATAGCCGTCCAGCCGGTTCGCCAGCCGCCCGATGCCGCCCAGCAAGCTCAACAGCTCATCCCGCCCGAGTCCCGCAGGTGCCGCAGCGCTCAACCGAGGCATCACCAACGATTCGGCCGGGTCGGGATGGGTGCCGCCGACGGGGTTGGGCGAGATGTGGTCGGCGGGGCTGGGTGTGGCAAAGCCGGCCGCGTCGCCTTGGTCGGGACGGGATGGATTGGGTGTGGGGTTGGGGGTGGCCAGGTCAGCGCCGGCGCTGTGTTCGGCGTTGGGGCTCCAGTTGGGGTGGGGAGCGGCGGGGCCTGCGAGGTGGTGCTTAGCGCTAGCCCGGTTCGAAGGGGTGTGATCGGCGCCGATGAGCGCTGCGGACCCATCTGCTGCAGCGTCGGCATCAGCGCCGAGAACGCCAGCGTCATCGCTGTGCCTGGCGCCGTCAGAACCGTTCCTCAACATGGGAACGACCGTACGAGCGGGGTGTTACACGTAGGAGGCAGCGCGTCGGCGTTGTCGCTGTGTCTGGCGCCGTCGGATCCGTTTCTCAACATGGGAACGACCGTACGATTGGGGTGTCACACGTATCGGGAAGCGTGCAGCCGCGGCGAAGTCGGAATGAGCCGCTGGCCGGTTCGGCACCGCGCGCGCCGCCGCAAGCATCGTGTCGTGAACGCCAGCTATCCCTGCGAGCACGCCAATCCCGCCGGCGGCGTCGCTGTCTCCGCCTCCAACGGCACCAAGAGGCCGCGCGGATTGATCCTTACTGGACAGTTCCAAGCCTTGGGGCAGACTCCGCACTTGGCTCTGACCAGCGGTTTCCGCGTATCGCGTCGACGGATTGCATACAGTCGTTTTTTCAATTCGCTAACGCTCTGAGGCGGGACCGTCGGCGATCGCCGGCGGCCCTTCGCCGACGGACAATCGCCGCAGCTCACCCAGCTTCAGGCACGCCACCGCCGGCGGGCACCAGATCGATGATCCCGATCGACGGCCGCACTCCCAATCTGAGCTGCGGGGCGTGGCCTCGCTCACGCCCCACTCCGGTCGACACATAGATCGGCATGCCGTACAGCTCGTGCAGCCCGCCGGCCGCAATATGCCGGGGCACGTTCGACAGCGTCAGCGGCGGCCCGAACAACGGCAACGACACCTGCCCGCCGTGGGTGTGGCCGGCAATCACGAGATCGACGGGCGTCGCCCGCACCAGCTCGATGGCGTCCGGCTTGTGCCCGATCAGGATTCGCACTCCGGCCTGCCCGTCGCCGTCGCGTCCGTTCCCAGCGACTCCGTCGCCGCCCACCCCGTCTCCGGGGACTCCGTCCGTTTCCAATCCGTTCCCTGTGACGCCGCCGCCCGCTCCGTCGCCGTCACCTCCGCCGTCGCCGTCACCCCCGCTGTCACCCCCGTCGTTGCCGCCATCCCCGCTGTCACCCCCGTCGTTGCCGCCATCCTCGCCGTCGCCGCCCGCCCAATCCTCAGCACGACCGTCGCCACCGACACCGCCCGCACCCACGCCGCTACCAGCCAACGCCGCCGCCATCCGCCGGGCCGCCGCATCGTCGCCGAACAGCGTCGTGCCGCCCACACTCACCGGCACGCCCCGCACCTCGAACGTGTCGATCTCGTTGTCGAGCACCCGTGCGCCCGACCCTCCGACGATCCGCCGCAGCCCAGCCACGGTGTCGGTGTTGCCGCTCACCAGATACACGTGCGGCACCTCCCCGACAATCCGCTCGACGAGCCGAGCAAACCCCGGCGCTCGCTCGTCAAACACAGCAGCGTCGAACTGGTAGAGATCGCCGGGCAGCACCACCACATCAGGACCGAACCCCAGCAGACGCTCCACCGCATCCCGCTCGTAGTCGCCGACGGCCGTGGTCTGCAGGTCGGCCAGCACGCCGATCCGGATCCGCCCATCGCCGCCGCCCACACCATCGCCGCCGCCCTCACCATCCACGCCGCCCGCGTCATCGCCGCCGCCCAGACCGTCGCCGCCGCCTACGCCGTCGCCGCCGTCCGCCGTCCCGGCCTCCCCGACCGCCCGCATCGCCGGCACCGCCAGCTCCACCCGGTCCACCTTCAGCCAGAACGGCTCCACATAGGTCGCATAGACGCCGACCGGCACGGCAGCCAGCGCCAGCACGCACACCACAGTGACCACCCGTGTCCGCCCCCGAGCCCCCACCAGCACGATCCCGCCGGCCAGCGGCACTCCCACGGTCCCCACCACATAGGCCACATGGATCAGCGTGAACCCGTCCACCCCGGTGATGAGCAGCCCGCCGGCAGCCAGCACCACCGTGCCCACGAATCCCGCGCCCGCAGCACGCCCCACCACCCGCCAGCCGCTCACGCCCGCAGCACGCCCGACGTCCTGCCCGCCGATGCCCGCGGCACGCCCCACCGCCCGCCAGCCGCCCACGCCACCCCCCACGCCCGCACGCAGCCACCGCACCGTCAAGCCGCCCGCAACAGCCCCCACCAGCACAGCCGCCGCAACGCAGTAGTAGTTCAGAAGCACCGGCCGCACCACCCCGCTTCAGCAGGGTGTCACAGACGCGCCTCCCGCGCAGCCCGCGAGGGCCAAGTTCGACGAAGACGTATACGACCTCGGGGGTCTGTCAAGACCG
>JAJDZE010000166.1 GCA_022824805.1 Acidimicrobiia bacterium
CGGTGCTTGGGCCGCCGTCACAGGCTCGAACGTGCCCGCACGGTCCCGAGGCACCGCCAGGCCGGCCCTCGCCGATCTCAGTGGTGACCCGCTTGGGGGTGAACCCGTTGCGCGAGTTCCCCGACCCTGTGCCCTCGACCGCGTGGCGCTCATAGCCCAGATGCTCGGTCATCCCGGCCCTCCAGGCCAGTCTGAAGCACCCGGCGCACCAGCCCGGTCAACAGGCCGTTCTCGCCGGTCAGCTCCACGCCATCAGCGCGGGCCTGGGCCACCAGCAGCTCAGCCCACTCGGTCATCGCCGCCTCACCGGCAGCATCGCTCGCCGGCACCCCCGGCCTGTCATGATCAGTCACAGACATGATCCTCCCCGGCCCACAGCCCTTGGCTGGGGACCATCAGACCACGCCGCTTACACAAACTTCTTGACAGTCCCCTCATTGACCATGGCCGTGACCACTTCGAGACGATCCGTGTCCCGGTTGGCTGACTGCCATCCTCGCGACCTGATAGATGTTGAGCCGTAGCAGCGGGACGGGGCCATCGAAACGTCGGGTGACCTGCGGCGCGTGTTCGCCGAGCTAACGAGGAGCTTGCCGTAGCGGTCATGGGTGCCAATGGAGTGCGCTGGTCAATGTCGGCGGCACTTGTCTATTGGGTTCTGATCTCCGCGTACATGTTGATCATGCACGGCGACGAGCTCGACTTGGATGCCGTATTTCCCCTGGTCGACCGAGCTCCCGGAGCGTCCGTGTCGTCTGCGCCTACGCCGCCCAATCCGCCACGCGCGGTCGTGGCGGCGTTCTGGATCATCGGCTGCATTGTCGGGCTTCCGCTCGTGGCCCCGGCCAAGGCACTCGCAGTCGTTCTCCGCATCAGCCTGATCGTGGTCGGCGCCTGTCTGCTGGCAACCGTGACGCGTCTCGGAATCCTGCTCGCCCCAGTGCTTGCCCTTCAATTGATGGCCTACTACCGAAGTGACCCGTCAAGGCGCTCATGAAGCGGTCAAGTCACACGGATTCGTCTGACGAGTTCGACCCGCTTCACGCCAACCTGAGATCAGCGACGTGACGAATTCCAGGCAGTTCACCGCTCGTCAGGTCTGCGTGGAGATCGCGCAGGTGCTCCTCGAGGTCTTCCAGCGTCGTGCCCTGCGTCCAGTAATCGGGAAATTCCTCGAGATAGCCGAGCCACCACTCTTCCTCTTGCCAGTAGACGATCTTCGTGGTGCGCACGCCTGCAACTCCCTGCCGGCCGTCGGCGTCGAGCATCAGGTACCCGAAAATCGTCTCTGAATGCAGAGGCGGCACCGATACGGTGCCGCCTCGTCGCATCTGTGCCCCAAGCAGCTTCCGTGAGAGGCCGACGAGGAGCGTACGCCAGAGATGATACCGCGCCAGAGCGAGGTCAATGCCGCCGAGTCGTTTGTCTACGACGGCACCACGCGGGCGGCCCTGCGTAGCGCCCTCTCAATGGATCGTTTCGCGACGTACCTGCGACTCGCCCGAGGCCGCGAAGTGCGAGCACTGCAACCATATGCACGGAATGCTGCATTGGCGTCAGCCATGCACGGCCCACTCCACATGCTGGAGGTCACGCTTCGGAACGCGGCCTACGACTCCCTGTCGGAGACGCTCGGTGCCGATTGGCTCTCGGGAGTCGCGCTCACTACGAGACAGCGGAAGATGATTGACAGCGCCCCACGAGAGCGCTTCGACAGCAAGGTAAGACGGTGACGCCGAGCGGGCTCGTAGCTGAGATGAGCTTCGGATTCTGGGTGGCGCTCTTCGCCAAGCGCTTTGACCACCAGTTGTGGAGAGTTGCGCTGCACCGAGCGTTCGAGCCGACCCCGCCCCGTTCTGAACTACACCGGCAGTTAGAGCAGCTTCGCGCTCTGCGCAATCGCGTCGCGCATCATGAACCCATACTCAAGCGGGATCTGAACGGCGATTACGAATCGCTCTTGGAAGTGCTTGCGATGCTGTCTCCGGAGGTGAGCAACTGGGTGCGTCACCACAGCCGCGTCCAGGAGGTACTCACGACGCCGACTCCGCAGATCATGCAGTTCTAGCGGCATGTCAGCGAGGTTGGCTTCTTCGGTGACAGTGCTCAAGTGCTATTGCGCTAGGCCCTCTTGCCAGATGCGGCGGGCGAATTCGTGTGCGGGAATGATGTCGATGCCGTCGTGGGTGCGGCGTGGCCGGTCTTCGAGGCAGACCAGCATTCGGGCGCTCAACTCAGGATGCTCCTCGGCGAGTGTGCGCAGCCCCCGAAGATGGCGTGTGGTGACGGTGGTGGTCGCCTTGGCTTCGATCGCGACACGCATGTCGCCCACGACGAAGTCCACCTCGATGCCGCTGGGCAGCCGCCAGTAGCTGAGCTCCTCGCCGGTCTCGTGGTACGCCGTCATCGCGCACAACTCATGGAACACCCAGTTCTCGAACGCCTTGCCGTACGCGTCCGAGCCCCGCTCGACGGTTCCGCGGCGGGCGAGCCGATTCACCACGCCGACATCCTCGAAGTACAGCTTGGGCGCCCCGGCCAGACGGCGCTTTGCCCGTCGCCGCCAGCGCGGCAGCCAGCGCGCGAGCAGGGTGTCGGTGAGGATGCCGAAGTGAGCCTTGGCAGTCGGGCCCGAAACGCCGCATTCGCGGGCGATGTTGGCGAAATTGACGGGGTCACCGTCGCTGAGAGCCGCGGCGTCGAGAAAGTCGGAGAATGCCGGCAGATTCCGCACGAGGCCCTCGGCGGCGATCTCCTGCCGCAGGTAGTCGGCGATGTAGGAGTCGAGCAGACGGTGCGGCCGTTCCGATTCGTAGATGCGCGGCAGGTAGCCGTGGTTGAGCATCCGGTCGAGGCTGAACGCGTCGCCGAGTTCGCCGGAGGTGAGGCCGCGGAGCTCATAGCGCAGTGCCCGCCCGCCGAGCAGGTTCGCCGCGCCGTGGCGGACCTTACGTGCGCTCGATCCGCACAGCGCGAAATGGAGCCCGTGGCGTTCGATGAGCCAATGCACCTCGTCGAGCAGAGCGGGCACTTTCTGGACTTCGTCAATGACCACCTGGCGGGTCGGGTCAGGGCCGTGAGGGCCGGCCGCTTCCAGTTCCTGTCGCAGCCGCTCGGGTCGGGTGGCGTAACGGCGGAAGTCGTCGGCCTTGAGCAGGTCCACCCACACGCCATCGGGGTACTGCTGGCGCAGCAGAGTGCTCTTTCCCGCCTGCCGAGGTCCCCACAGAAAAAAAGTTTCGGTGCCCGACTGCGGCAGTGTCAATCCGCGCTCAAACATCAACTTTAGAATATCATAATCATCTAAAGCACAATTTTCTGTGGAGCGTCACAGCAGGGGCGGCGCGACGACGTTCAGGTGCGGTCGCGCCGCAGCCTTGCCGTGCCGGCAGCCGCCCGGTAGATGCCGCGGGGGCCGAGCGGACCGGCTCGGCCTTGCAGCAGATCTGTGGAGACGCGCATGGCCAGGTTCCCCATGCGGGGGGAACGGATCGCGAGCTGCGTCAGCTTTCTCATCAGCCCGGGCCGGCCCAGAGCGCGGGTCGTCAGCCGACCGAGATGGTGGTACCGCTCCCAGCGCGCAGCGAGCACCGCCTCGTAACGCCGCAGCTCGAGTCCGTCGTCGGCGTCGAGCGCACGCCCGATGACCTCGGCCGCCAGCCGACCGGTGGCCAGTGCCGGGCCGACGCCGTCGCCGTTCCAGGGATTGACACTGCCTGCTGCGTCGCCGACGACCACCCAATTCGGCCCCGAACGCGGGCGAACCGATCCTCCCATCGGCAATCGGCCGCCGGCCTGTTCGCTGCGCGGCCCGGCGGGATAGATCTCCCAATGCTCAGGGATCTGCTGGGTCCACTGTTCGAAGAGTTGCTCCAGGGAAATGGCCTCGTTCCCGTAGTGATGGCTGAGCAGGCCCACGCCCACATTGGCGGTGCCGTCACCGACCGGGAAGACCCAGCCGTAGCCCGGCAGCTGGCTCCCTGCGCGATCGGCCAGCGCAAAGACCGACTCGATCCACGGCTCGGCGTGGCGCGGGGTGGGGTAGTAGGCGCGCATCGCCAGTCCCTGCGCGTAGGTGCGGGTGCGCACGGCGCCGAGCGCCCGGCCGAAGTTCGAACGCGGACCGTCGGCGATGACGACATAGCGAGCGCGCGCAATCACGTTCTCGTGCATCGCGCCGCTGCCGCCCCGAGCGATGCAGCCACGCAGGTGGCCATCGGTGATCAGCGGTGCCGTGGCCTCCGTGGCGGTGAGGACGCGCGCTCCTGCCGACTGTGCTCGGGCGAACGTCAGCGCGTCGAGGCGCGACCGGCGCACCACCACGCCATAGCCGGGCCATTGCTCGCCCTGGGGCCACGACACCTCGAGGCTCCGCCCATGAGCGGTGATCCGCAGACCGTGATGCCGGTGCCAGCGCGCAGCGCCGGGATCGCAGCCCATGTCGATGAGCTCGCCCACAGCAACCGGCGTGAGCGCGTCGCCGCAGACGCGTTCGCGCGGATGGGTCGAGCGCTCGATGAGCAGCACATCTCGTCCCGCCTGCGCGAGCCAGTACGCGGCAGCGCTGCCCGCCGGCCCGCCACCGACGACGAGCACATCGCAATCGAGTGTCTGGGTCACAGTGCCGTGATCACGATCAGGGTTGCCGCTCGGTGGGGAATCGGCGTGGGCGCCGGGGCGCCGCAGGCATGGCGCTAGTGGCCGCCGCCACCCCCGCCGCCGGTCAGGGCGCCGCCGCCGAGATGGGTCCACTCGGCATCGCGCTCGGCTGCCACTTCGTCGCTGATCGCTTCACCGCCGATCACCTCGCGTACATAGCGCGCGACCGAATAGAGCTGATGCTCGTTGAGCACATCGCCGAACGCGGGCATGGCCGCTGCGTTGTCGCTGCCGCCGGAGATGTGCGCACCGCCGGGCCGGTTGGGATCGCCGTAGACCTGCCCCAGCCCGAGGCCTTCGGAGCCCACCGAGATCCACTCGATGAACGAGTCGTCCAGGCTCGGGAAGGTCAGCAGCACCTCGCCGTTCCACAGCGGGCGCCCCACCAAGCCTCCGTCGGAACCAGCGCCGTCACCGCCGTGACAGCTCGAGCACCGCACTGCGTAGGTGGCTGCTCCCTCGTTGATGGCGGTGATCGGTTCGGGGGGCGGCTCGGTCAGCTTCACGTACACAAATGCCCACAGCGGCAGGCAGAACAGCACGGGCAGCACCCAGATCGGAATCCGATGCCGCGTCTGTGCTGCCATCACCCATGACGGATCGGGCGGCGCCTCAGGCTCGACTTCGAGCTGTGCCGCCTCGCGCGCGGCAGCGATCATCTCGGCTTGGGTCGGCCCAGCGGCTGCAGCTGCTCCCGCTGCGGGTGTCGCCGCGCCCGCAGCGCCGCCGCCACCGCTGCCGTCGTCTTCGAGGACCCCCAGCGCGATGCGACGCTGTCGCGAGCGCTCCAGCAGGTACTCGGGAACTTCGGTCACGGGATCCTCCGCGGGGTTGCCCCCATGGGTTCTGGCACGGCGGCAAGGCCAAGTTCGCAGGGCACGATACGCGCCCGAGCGCACCGAGGCGCAAGTCTGCCATGCAGCCACGCCGATGGCGCAGACTGCCGCACCTGATTGGGGCATCCGATTGGGCCGTGCGAATGGGTCAGCCCGAATTGTGGCGAGCGCTGGCTGTCGTGCTAGAACATCACGCGCCATGGCCGGGGCGCCGGTAATCTTTGCCCCGGTCTCGCTGCGGCTGACGCACTCGATGCACTATCGATTGGGCCAGTTCGCAACAGTCCTGATACGCCGACGGGAGAACGCGGGAGGAACACCGAGTGGTTGCACTCGTCACATCGATCCTCGTCACCGCGCTGATGGTCTACCTGCTCGTGTGGTACGGCAAGCGCCGCCCGACCGACCGTCCCACTACTTGGGGCGAAGCCATGCTCGGGGCCGCCTACGTCTTCATGCTGATGCTGCTGGTGTTCGGCATCGTGCCCGACCGCTGGATCCGCCTGACCGACAACGAGTGGGGCTGGTCGGTGGAGCGCTTCCTGGTCACCGAAGGCCAGTTCATGGAGTCGCCGATTCTCTTCCCGCCGACGCGCATCGACCTCAAGAAGGTCAGCGACATCGTGGTCGTCATCGAGCACCTGATCGCGTTCATCGGATTGCCGGTGCTCGCGTTGTGGTGGCAGAAGCGCGACAAGGCCCAACCCGCTGCCGAGCCGATCTCCGACTACGGCCGTCCACTGGTCAAGGGCAACTGAGGGCACGACGAATGGCTGCGAACGACGCGAACCCGCCGATGCCCAAGTTCCGGGATGACTACCTGCTGCAGCAGGTCGACGCCTCCTACCTCGATGCAGCCGTCAAGCCGAAGCAGTTCATCAACATCGACCAGTCCGAGTGCATCCAGTGCGAGGGCTGTGTCGACATCTGCCCGTGGAAGTGCATCTGGTACGTGTCGACCGAGGCGGTCGACGAGGCCGTCGGCGTGGATCTGCCGGGGCTGGATCCCACAGACAACGCCATCTTCATCATCGACGACGACGTGTGCACCCGCTGCGCACTGTGCGTCGACCGCTGCCCGACCGGCGTGATCACGCTGGGGCGGGTCAGCAACAACCCTCCGCCGTCGGGCGACGTCCACGGCCGCACTCACACCCACGGCTACGCCTACGGGATGCGCCTGTAGGCCGGCACGAACGCTGGCAACGCTGACACCGCGAAGGACAAGGTCCACCTAGATCGAAGAGATATGGCGAACACGCTCGAGTCCCCCGATACCAAGCCGAAGCTGCCGCAGCGCCTGCAGAACGCGCAGCAGCAGGCGGCTGACTGGATGCAGGACAGCCAGTTCTGGACGTCGATCTTCCGACCCGGGTCGATCTTCCGCAAGGGCTACACCGACAGCCCCCGGAACCGGTCCTACGTCATCATGAACAGCGTCCTGTACCACCTTCACCCGGTGAAGGTGAAGCGGCACGCCGTGAAGGTGAGCTACACGCTGTGCCTGGGCGGTCTGAGCTTCTTCCTGTTCATCCTGCTCACGATCACGGGCATCTTCCTGATGTTCTTCTACCGGCCGACCGACACGGCTGCCTGGGCAGACATCGAGAGCCTTCACACCCAGGTGGCGTTCGGCCTGCTCGTGCGCAACATGCACCGATGGGCTGCGCACCTCATGGTGATCACCGTGTTCCTGCACATGGCCCGCGTCTTCTACCACGGTGCCTACAAGGCGCCCAGAGAGTTCAACTGGGTCGTCGGGGTCATGCTGTTGCAGCTCACCTTGCTGCTCGCCTTCACCGGCTACCTGCTGCCGTGGGATCAGCTTGCGCTGTGGGCCGTCACGGTGGGCACGAACATGATGGGCTTCACGCCGGTATTCGGCGAACAAGTCAGGTTCGTGCTGCTCGGCGGCCAACAGATCGGAGCAGAGACGTTATTGCGCTGGTACGTGCTGCATGTCTTGATGCTCCCCTTTGTCATCGTCATCTTCATGGCGATCCATTTCTGGCGAGTGAGAAAGGACGGAGGCATTTCGGGGCCGCTGTAGGCAGCGTGTCCGTCCCGAACCATCAGCATGACTGAGATCCCCGAACACCTCCTGCGCCGCAGCGCCGAAGCCAGGGCCCGCGCAACCGGCGCGCCCGCAGCCGGTGAGGGCGAGGCGCCGGCCGCCGCGCAGCCCGACGACGATGACGGCGTCACCATCCCTCGCTCTTTGCTGGAAGCCAGCCAGCAGCCCGGCGGCGCACCCGCAGTTGCCGGCATGGCTCAGGCCGGCGGTCCCGCGGCTGGTGGCGGGGGAGTGGCCACCGCTCTGCCGCCGCTCATGGCAGGGCCTGCAGGCAACACTCACCGGCTGCTGACGGTCGTCAAGTCGGGCTCGATCCAGGATGTCAAGGCCAGCCCAGGCGACAAGGTCCACGTGTGGCCGCACTTGCTGGCTGCTGAATTCACCGCAGCGCTGTTCATCACGGCCTTCACGCTGGTCTTCTCGCTGTTCATCAACGCACCGCTGCTCGAGCTCGCCAACCACAACGAGACACCCAACCCGTCCAAGGCGCCGTGGTACTTCCTGGGCCTGCAGGAACTGCTGACGATGTTCGATCCGATGATCGCCGGCGTGACCATCCCCGGGGTCGCGCTCATACTTTTGGCCTTCGCCCCCTATGTCGACAAGAACCCGTCTCTGCGCCCAGAGGACCGCAAGTTCGCCATCTCGATCCAGACGATCCACCTGATGTTCTGGGCAGTGCTGGTAATCATCGGCTCGTTCTTCCGGGGGCAGGGCTTCAACTTCACCTACCCGTGGGACACCGGTCTGCACGGCATCTTCCACCTGTAGGAGCACGTCGGCATGTCCACCGGAACGATTCTCGCGATTGCCATCCCGGTCATCGTCGTGCTGGGTGCCGTGGTCGCGTTCGTCTCGTTGCGTCGTCGCGATGCCACCGGCCTGGGGCACCTGTCACGCGAGACCCGTCGGCGGGACGAGCTGGCAGCCAGCGCCGGCGACGACGCCGCTGCGGGCGACGACGCCGGTGCGTTCGGTGTCAGCGCCGAGGCACAAGAGCTGGAACGCGCCGTGGCCGCCGAGCGTCGCCCGTCGCCTGTTGCGATCGCCGAGCCCGAGCTGCCCCAGGACTGGGCGCCGCCGCCGTCCGACGAGGTGGGTGTCACCCGCCGGCAATTCCTGAACCGGTCCTCGGTGTTGCTGATGGCGACCGGTCTGGGAACCTTCAATGCTGCCATGCTCGCTTTCCTGTGGCCGCGCCCGACCGGCGGGTTCGGCTCCAAGATCAAGATCGGCACGGTCGCCGCGGTTGACGAGGCGATCTCGTCGTCCACTCCTGCCGAGAACTTCTCGTACTTCTCCGAGGCGCAGAGCTACATCCAGCCCTACCCCACCGATTCGGCCACGCTGTCCAACGCCGAGGCGGTGTACGGCGGTACGGTGCTCGAGGGCATGCGGCTGGGCTATGTCGCGCTGTGGCAGGTCTGCCCGCACCTGGGCTGCAAGGTGCCGGTGTGCGGCAGCTCGCAGTGGTTCGAGTGCCCGTGCCACGGCTCGAAGTACAACCGCGTCGGCGAGAAGAAGTCTGGGCCGGCACCCCGCGGCATGGATCGTTTCCCGGTGACCATCGAGGGCGGCAACGTCTTCGTCGACACCGGCAAGGTGTCGCAGGGACCGGCGATCGGCACCGACAGCACGGGCCAGGGCCTCGAGGGGCCGCACTGTGCCTGAGCTCAGCCGCATGCTGGCCGTCAGCACGGAGCGTTCGATCGCGATCGTGCTCTTGGCAGTCGTCGTGGTGGGCTGGGCGATCTACGTCTTCGTCAACATCCGCCAGGCGAAGTCGGAGGCCGGCAGCGAGATCGAGTTGGCGCCCAACCGTGGCAACCTGCCCGACGACGAGGAACTCGAAGGCCGCAGGCTGGAGAAGGTCCAAGCCTTCGGTGTGCTGATGCTGCTGATCATGGCGCTCGTGCTGCCCGTCTACTGGATGCTCGAAGGCGGGCGCCGTTCAGGAGCGGAGACGTCGTTCTCCGACGCGGCCGTGAGCCGCGGTGAAGCCGTCGCAACCGCAGCGGAGTGCTTCGACTGCCATGGCGCCGACCTCGGCGGCGCGCGCTTCGCTCCGGTGGTGCTCGACATCGGCCACCAGTTCTCCGACAAGGAGTCCTTCGTCATCAACACAACGTGGGAGGCGCCGTCTCTCGACGACGTGTTCACGCGTTTCGACACCGATGCCGAGACCCTCGACGAGGTCAGCGAGGTGCGGCAGATCCTGGTGTACGGCCGAGGCGTGATGCCGGCGTGGGGTCTCGAGGGCGGCGGCCCGTACAACGACCAGCAGATCGACGACCTCGTGGCATGGCTGTGGGCGAACCGGATCGGTGCAGAGCAAGACGCAGCAGATGCCGCCGCCGACGAGATCGCCAGCGAGATTCTCGCGCCCGCAGTAGGAGGCGACGAGAACGCCCAGATCTTGCTAGACGCAGCAGCTGACGCCGCGGACAACCCGCTCAACGAGGAGGCCCACGCTCGGGCCACGGCCCGTTTCGAGGCTGCCAGAGCGTCGGACGAGTACGCGGGAGCGTCGGACGGGAAGATCTTGTTCGATCTGCACTGTGCCCGCTGCCACACGCCGCGCTGGCCGGGCCGCGGCCCCGCGCAGCTGCCCAACAACGGCGGAACGGTGGAGGTGCTTCCCGGGCCTGACGGCGCCGGCCGCTACGGACCGGCGCTCAACAGCGTGAGCCTTGAGCGGTTGTTCCCCGACATCGAAGATCACATCAAGTTCGTCGCGGATGGTGCTGCGGACAACGTGGCTTTCGGGCAGTTCGCACGCCTCGGCAACTACGGCATGCCCGGCTTCAAGCGGGTGCTGACCGAAGACGACATCCGGAAGATCGTCGAGTACGAACGAAGCCTCGACCCGCAGCGCCAGGCCGCGGTCGGCTTCGATCTGCTGCACGAAGCGGGAGACGACGAATGACCGCCTCGCACCTGCTCGGCATCGTCAGCTGGGATCCGGTCCTCACCGGATACTTGGCCGTCATCATCGGCATCGCCGTGCTGTGCGGATCGGTGTACTTGCTGCTGGCTACCAACCTCGGGGTGCGTCTCGGCTTCCTGGTTGCGTGGACCGGGCTGTGGGGCTGGATGCTGTTGATGTCCGTCATCTGGTGGGTGTTCGGCATCGGATGGATCGGCAGCCAGCCCGGCTGGAACGTGCTGCAGGTGACCTCCAATCTCGAAACGGTGCTGGTCGACGAGGTGCAGCAGCTGGAGGGCGTCACGGTGGATCAGCCGCCCCCCGGCTGGATCGAGATCGTGATCAAGGAGAAGTCAGACGACGACGCCGAGGAGATCGTCGATCCCGAGATTGTCGAAGCTCAGGCGTTCGCGGCTGACGCCCGCTCGGCGGCCGATGGACATGTCGTCTGCGACGGTGCCGACCCGCGACGGCTGCTGGCGGTGAACTCGTGCCT
This sequence comes from Acidimicrobiia bacterium, assembly GCA_022824805.1. Taxonomy (GTDB): domain Bacteria; phylum Actinomycetota; class Acidimicrobiia; order Acidimicrobiales; family Poriferisodalaceae; genus Poriferisodalis. The sequence continues at coordinate 10,992 of JAJDZE010000166.1, forward strand.
GTTCTCGGCCGCGGACGAGTACAAGACGTACCGGGTGCTGATCCGCGGCGGCGAGCGCTACCGGCCCTTGAGCATCCCCGACAACGCCGTCACGCAGTACTTCCTGCCGAGCAGGGGCAGACCGCACTACGCCGTCGTGCAGATCCAGCCGTACCAGCCCAGGGTCGAGATCGACCCGAACGTGTTCGGCGACGACGGGAAGATCGTGGTGCCTGCGCCCCAGATCGACGAGAACGAGCCGATGTATTCGGTGGTGCTGGTGCGTGACCACGGAAGCGTGCGGCTCCGCCCGGCCCTGCTCACGATCTTCTCCGCCCTGCTGTTCGGTTTGGGCTGCTACCACCTGCATCGACGGGATCAGGCGATCTGGGCGGTGCGCGAAGCTGCGGGCCAGTGAACCCAGAGGCTGAGCCGCAAGGCGAAGCCGTGGCCCGAGCGGCCCGTGAGCGCAGCGAACAAGAGCGGGAAACAATTGGCGGGGCAGCAAGATGGTTGACCTAGCCGGGCGCCTTCCTGCGACTCGTTTTGGGCCAGACTGGGGCCTGCATCTGATCACCGACGCGCCGAAAGGGTCCGGGGCATGAACAGTGGCTTGGCGGAATACCTGCCGGTGTTGGTTCTCGGCGTGCTCGCTGTGCTGTTCGTGCTGGTGAGCATCATCGCATCACGGTTGCTGGCGCCCCAGCGCAGCACGAATGCCAAGCTGGCGTCGTACGAGTGCGGCATCGTCGACCAGGCCGCCATTCCCGAGCGATTCCCGGTGCGCTTCTACCTCGTGGCGATGCTGTTCATCATGTTCGACATCGAGATCGTCTTCCTGTACCCGTGGGCGGTCGCGAACGACCAGCTCGGCCTCTTCGGCTTCATGGCGATGCTGATCTTCGTCGTGATCTTCTTCCTGTCGTTCGTGTACGAGCTGGCGATGGGCGGGCTGGAGTGGGGCCCGCGCAAGCGCCGAGTCCTCCCGCTGCCGCCGGCTAGCCGCAGCGGGATCGCTGGCGTGCGCACGGTCGGGCTGACCGGCCGCGAGCACCTCCCAGACGGAGCATGGAGCGGCGCAGGCCAGCACGACGCCGCATGGAGCGGCGCACAGCAACCCGGCAGCGGGACGGCGGCAGGCTGATGGCAGGCATCGACGATCTCAAGTCGCGACTCGGCATCGACGACGGTCTCGCCGGACTCGGTCACAACGTCTTCACCGCGCCGGTGGAGGAGCTCGTGAAGTGGGCGCGCCGACGCAGCCTGATGCCGGCCACCTTCGGACTCGCCTGCTGTGCCATCGAGATGATGGCGACGGGCACAGCCCACTACGACCTGGCTCGCTTCGGCATGGAGACGTTCCGCGCCTCGCCGCGCCAAGCCGATCTGATGATCGTGGCGGGCCGCGTCAGCCAGAAGATGGCACCCGTCCTGCGCCAGATCTACGACCAGATGATGGAGCCCAAGTGGGTGCTGTCGATGGGTGTGTGCGCGTCCAGCGGCGGCATGTTCAACAACTGCGCCATCGTGCAGGGCGTCGACCAGGTAGTCCCGGTCGACATGTACGCACCTGGTTGCCCGCCGGGACCCGAGACGCTGCTGCATGCGATCCTCGCGCTGCACGAGAAGATCCGCACCGGTGAGCTGACCCAGCGCCGGGCCGATCGCGGCGGCGGCGCTGCGGTGGACCTGGCGGCGCATGGAGTGCCGCAATCAAGCACGGCGGCGCATGGAGTGCCGCAATCGGGCACGGCGGCGCATGGAGTGCCGCAGTCGAATCCGGTGGCACATGGAGTGCCGCAGTCGAACCCGGCGACGCGCTGATGGCAGACGAGGGCGTAGCAGCCGACGACGCCGCGCCAGCGACAGAGATCGCTGAGCAGCCCACCATGTTCGGCGTGCCGTGTACCGACGAGCGTGGCCAGCGGGTGCTGCATCCCAGCCGCGACGAGTATCTCGATGTGCTCGGCATGGCTGCTGCGGATGGCTTCGAGCTGTGCGTCGATGTGTGCGCCGTGGACGGACTCACAAACGGCGGCCGCGCCGTAGCGCCCGGCATCGAGCCGGAACGCTTCGAAGTGGTGGTGAACCTGCTGGATCTCCGTGGCCGGCGCCGGCTGCGCATCCGCACCCAAGTACCGGCCGACGATCCGCAGGTGTCCTCCGCGGTGGGCCTGTATCCCGGCGCCGAGGCGCCCGAGCGGGAGGCGGCAGACCTGTTCGGCATCAGCTTCAGCGATCACCCCGATCCCAGCCGCATACTCATGCCGCCCGACTGGGAAGGTCACCCGCTGCGCAAGGACTACGCCATCGGTGCCATCCCGGTGCAGTTCAAGGCGGTGGAAGGCCGATGAGCACCGCAACGGTCGCTGCCATCCGCCGACCGGCGGACGCCGTGCTGCGTATCTCCGAAGAGGCTGCGCTGGAAGCTGCCGTTGTCGAAGACGACACCACGGCTGTCCCAGCAGAGCCGGGCGACGGGCCGATGCTCATCAACATGGGCCCGCAGCACCCATCCACCCACGGCGTGCTGCGCATAGCGATGGAGCTGCAGGGCGAGACGGTGCTGCGGTCCAAGCCGATCATCGGCTACCTGCACACCGGGATGGAAAAGACCGCCGAAGACCTCACGTTCCTGCAGGGGCCGACGAACGTCACCCGCATGGATTACGCCTCGCCGCTGTTCACCGAGTTGGTGTTCTGCCTCGCGGTCGAGGATCTGCTGGGAACGGAGATCCCGCCGCGGGCCACGTGGATCCGCATGCTGATGTGCGAGCTGAACCGGATGAGCTCCCACCTGCTGTTTCTGGCGACCAACGGCATGGACCTCGGAGCAGTCGGGATGATGCTCTACGGATGGAAGGAACGCGAGGAGATCCTGCGGTTCTTCGAGAGCGTGACCGGCTTGCGGATGAACCACAACTACATCCGCCCCGGCGGCGTGGCAGCCGACCTGCCCGACGGCTGGCAGGACGACGTGGAGCACATTCTGACGGTGCTGCCCGACCGGCTCGAGCAGTTCGACACTTTGATGACCGGCCAGCCGATCTGGCGAGACCGCACTCAGGGCGTCGGCGTCATCACCGCCGACGAGGCCATCGCCATGTCGGCCACGGGGCCGCTGCTGCGCAGCACCGGCGAGGCGTGGGATCTGCGCCGCACAATGCCGTACCTGGCCTACGACGAGGTCGACTTCGACGTCGTGGTGGGTGCCTACGGCGACACGTTCGATCGGTACTCCATCCGCCTGAACGAGATCCGCGAGTCGATGCGCATCGTCGCCCAGTGCCTCGACAAGATGCCGAAGGGCCCCTACCGCAGCGAGGACCGCAAGGTCACGCCGCCACCGCGTGCGCGCATCGACGAGTCGATGGAAGCGCTGATCCACCACTTCAAGATCTTCACCGAGGGCTTCCGGGTGCCGCCCGGAGAGACGTACGTCGCGGTCGAGTCACCCCGAGGCGAGCTGGGCTGCTACCTGGTCTCCGACGGCGGGCCCAAGCCACAGCGGGTGCACATCCGCGCGCCCTCGTTCGTGAACCTGCAAAGCCTGCCTCATCTGATGTACGGCGGCCTGCTGGCCGACGCCATCGCCATCATCTCCTCCGTCGACCCGATCATGGGGGAGGTCGACAGGTGAGCTTTTTCACTGAGGAGAACCGCTCGCTGGCTCGCGAGATCATCGGCCGCTACCCGAAGCGCCGGTCGGCGATGATCCCGCTGTTGCATGTCGCACAAGCACAGGCCGGTTGGGTCAGCGAGGAAGCGATGGTGGAGATCGCCGAGCTCGTCGACACCACGCCCGCCGAGGTGCTCGGCACGTGTTCGTTCTACGAGATGTTCAAGCGGGCGCCCGTGGGCACGTACCTCGTCAACATCTGCGCGACCATGTCGTGCGCGCTGGCCGGCGCTGCCGAGCTCATGGAACACGCTGAGGAGCGGCTGGGCGTACGCGCCGGCGGCACCACCCCTGACGGCCTGTTCACCCTCGCATCTGCGGAATGCCAGGCCGCCTGCACCGAGGCGCCCTGCCTGCAGGTGAACTACCGCTACCGCTACCGGGTCGATGCCGACGGGTTCGACCAGCTTGTCGACGACCTCGCTGCGGGCGCGCTCGACGACGAGATCCCGCCGCACGGGGTCACTGCTCGCGTGCGCCAGCACATCCCGGCAGGCCGAGCAGTCGGCGCCGTGCCGCCCGAAGCGGTCACCGAACCGCCGGTCTGGATTTCAGCAGCCGTCGGCAATGGGGCAGGTTCGGCGTGAGGGCCCCCAGCCGCCGCGTTGGCGTGCGGTCCGCGTCCGACGGCGGAAGGCTCAGCTGATGGCGTCGTACACGATTCCCCACGCGCCCGGCTTCGTGGCCAACGATGCGCCCCGCATTGTCACTGAGCGATTCGACCATCCCGACAGCTACACGCTCGAGCGCTACCTGGCCACCGGCGGTTACGAGGGCCTGCGTGCCGCCTTGGAGCGCACGCCCGAAGAGGTTCACGGCGAGGTCCGCAGCGCGACCCTGCTCGGGCGCGGCGGTGCCGGCTTTCCCGCAGGAGTGAAGTGGGGCTTCTGCCCGCCCGGTGTGTGGCCTCGCTACCTCGTGGTGAACGGCGATGAGTCTGAGCCCGGCACCTACAAGGACCGCCTGCTGATGGAGCTCGACCCGCACCAGCTCATCGAGGGGTGCCTCATCGCTTGCTACGCAGTCGGGCTGTCGCAGTGCTTCCTGTACATCCGCGGCGAGATGGCGGTCGCACAGGAGCGTGTGGCACAAGCCCTCAACGAGGCCTACGAGGCCGGCTGGGTGGGCCGCAACATCTGCGGCACCGATTTCTCGGTGGACATCGTGCTTCACTGGGGCGCTGGCGCCTATGTGGTGGGCGAGGAGACAGCACTCATCGAGAGCTTGGAGGGCAACCGCGGCATGCCCCGGCTCAAGCCCCCGTATTTCCCGGCCGCCATCGGTCTGTACGGCCAGCCGACCATCGTCAACAACGTGGAGACGCTGGCAAACCTGCCGTGGATCCTGCGACACGGCGCCGAGGCGTTCACCGCCATCGGCACGCCCACGTCGCCCGGCACGCGCATGGTGGCGGTGAGCGGGCACGTACGACGCCCCGGCGTGTACGAGATCACCAACGGCACCACGACGTTCCGAGACCTGATCTACGGCGACGACTATTGCGGCGGCATGCATCCGGGCCGCGAGCTCAAGGCCTTCGTTCCGGGCGGCGGCTCAGCGCCGTGGTTCACGCCCGCCCAGCTCGACCTTCCGTTCGAGGCCTCCGAGGTGGGGCCGCAGGGATCGATGCTGGGCTCCGGCGCGGTCATGGTGATGGACGACACCACCGACATCCCCGCCGCAGCGCTCACGCTGACGAAGTTCTATGCCCACGAGTCATGCGGCAAATGCGTGCCGTGCAGGGAAGGGGCGACTTGGCTCGAGCGGGTGCTGCGACGCGTCTGCGACGGCACCGGCACGCCGCGCGACCTCGACGTGCTGTTCGAAGTGGGCGCCTCGATCTGCCCCGGCGACTTTCCCCATGCTGCGGTGCCCGAACGGGGCCTCGAGCCGAAGCCGTTCCCGTACCAGATGACCACCATCTGCTTTGTGGGGCCGTCCGCGTTCGCCCCGGTGCACTCGGCCATGACACTGTTCCCCGAGGAATTCGAGGCCCGGGTTGCGCCGAACGCGCACCTCGATGCCGGGCCGTCTGATAGCCCTGCACCGAATTCCATCTCGGAGGTGGCCATCCGTGTCTGACGCCACTGCTGCTGAGACAGCGCCGGGCACGGTGGAGGTGACGATCAACGGCGTCGCCATCGATGCGCAGCCGGGCGAACTGGTCATCGCGGCAGCGGATCGTGCCGGGGTGCACATCCCGCGGTTCTGCTACCACGAGCGGATGAGCCCGGTGGGCATGTGCCGCATGTGCCTCGTCGAGATCGACACCGGGCGAGGGCCGCAGCTGCAGCCCTCCTGCATGGTGCCTGTCTCGCCGCAGATGGTGGTGGACACCACCAGCGAGCGCACGCGGCGGGCGCAGGAAGGCGTGCTGGAGCTGCTGCTCATCAACCACCCGCTCGACTGCCCGGTCTGCGACAAGGGCGGCGAGTGCCCCCTGCAGGACCAGACCATGGCCTACGGCCCGGGCGAGTCCAGGTTCGTGGAGGAAAAGCGGCACTTCCCCAAGCCGATTCCCATCTCCGACTTGGTTCACCTCGACCGGGAACGCTGCATCCTGTGCGACCGCTGCACCCGCTTCGCGGACGAGGTCGCCGGCGACCCCCTCATCGACTTCACCGAGCGGGGAAACGAGACACAGGTGCTCACGTTCCCCGGCGAGCCCTTCTCGTCGTACTTCTCGGGCAACACGGTGCAGATCTGCCCCGTCGGTGCGCTCACTGCATCGCCGTACCGCTTCAAGGCGCGGCCGTGGGATCTCGTCGAGACCGAGTCCACCTGCACGACATGTTCCGTGGGCTGCCGTATCGCGGCGCAGTCGTCGCGCAATGAGCTGGTGCGTTACCTCGGCGTCGACATCGACCCGGTCAACCACGGCTGGCTGTGCGACAAGGGCCGCTTCGCCTTCGGCTCGGTGGGCAGCCCGGACCGGGTGACGACACCGCTGCAGGCTCGCGCGCCGTCGGGCGCCGCCTCCGACATCGCGGACGCCGAGCCGCTGCGGCGCTTCCAGCCGACCGACTGGGCGAGTGCCCTCGGTGCCGTGGCCGCTGCGGTGAAGGCGGCCCGACCCGGCGCGATTGCCGTGCTCGGCGGTGCCCGCGGCACCAACGAGGACGCCTACGCCTGGTCGAAACTGGCCCGCACGGTGCTGCGGACCGACCATGTAGACGCGCAGCTCGGCGACGGCTTGCCCGCAGAGCTGACGGTAGGCCTGCCGGCAGCAACCATCGATGAGGCGTGCAGCGCCGACACGACGCTGCTCGTGTGCGGCGACCTCCGCGAGGAGCTGCCGGTGCTGCACCTGCGCCTGCGCGGCGCGGCCCGAGCAGGCACGACTCGGCTGGTCGAGATCGCTCCGACCACGACGGGCCTGACGCGAAACGCAGTTCGCAGCGAGCAGTGCCGTGGCGGCGAGGCAGCGTCGGTGCTGCGGAACCTGCTCGACGGCGATGATCCCTTGGCCGGCGAGCTGGCGTCCGGATCGGTCGTCGTAGTGCTGGGGCGCTCGTCGGTGTCGGAATCCGCCGAGGCAGCCGCCGAGGTGGCAGCGGTTATCAGCGCGCGCGTGCCCCACGCCCGCTTTCTCGTCGCCGCACGCCGGGGCAACGTCCGCGGCGCGCTCGACATGGGTTTGGCGCCCGGGATGCTCCCGGGGCGGGCACTGAGCGCCAGCCCGCCGCAGGAGCTTGCGGCGGCGTGGGGCGAGTTGCCCGGCGAACGCGGGCATGACGCCACAGCGATCCTCGCGGCGGCCGCCTCCGGAGAAATCGACGTGCTCTTCCTGCTCGGCGCCGATCCGCTCACCGATTTCCCCGACAGCATGCTGGCGCGCCTGGGCGTGTCGGGCGCAGGCACGGTCGTGGCGGTGGACTCGTTCGTGAGCCAGTCGGCGGCAGAGGCCGACATCGTGCTGCCTGCCGCCGTGTTCGGCGAGAAGTCGGGCACCACGACCAACCTGGAGGGACGCGTCTCGGCCGTCGGCGAGTTGGTGACCGCACCTGGCTCGGCCCGCGCTGACTGGATGATCGCAGCCGAGCTGGCCGTGCTGTGCGGCGGTGACCTGGGCTTCCTGTCGGTCGATGAGATCACTGCCGAAATCGCCGCGGTGTGTGCCACGCACGCCTCAGCGATCGGCCCCGACCTTGCCGCCGACGGCGTCGTGACGTCGGGAGCAGCCTTCGAGCCCGAGCTTCCGCCCGAACATGTGGCGCCGGCCCGAGACGCCTACGGCCTCCGCTTGGTCTGCAACCGCAAGCTGTACGACGGCGGCGTGACGGTCAGCCAGACGCCGGCATTGGCGCCGCTGGCGGCCGACACGGTGATGCGCGTGCACCCGGTCGACTTGGAGCGAGTCGGCGTCGAATCGGGCACAGAAGTCGAGGTGCACTCCGACCGCGGTGCGCTGCGGCTGCCGATCGTGGCCGACGCGGGCATCGCCCGCGGCAACGTCGTGGTGCTGTTCCCCTCGCCTCATATCGATGTGGGGGCATTGATCGATGTGACGGCACCGGTCACCGACGTGCGGATCGAGACCCGCGGCGATGGGGTGTCGCGGTGACCGGCGATCCGCTCTTCGCCGATGGCCCCGAAGGGCTGCTCGTTTCGACGGCGTGCGATGGGGTGTCGCGGTGACTGGCGATCCGCTGTTCGCCGATGGAGTCGACTGGGGCGACATCGGCATCGTGGGCATCAAGGTGCTCGTGGCGTTCGCTGCCCTGCTGGTCGCCACCATGTTCATGATCTGGTTCGAGCGCAAGCTGATCTCGGACATGCAACACCGCATCGGCCCCAACGTTGCCGGGCCGTGGGGCCTGCTGCAGGCGCTCGCCGACGGCATCAAGTTCTTCTTCAAGGAAGACCTGCGCCCCGCCAATGCCGACCCTCTCGTGTTCCGGCTGGCGCCCTACATCTCGGCGGTCACCGCGTTCGTCGCCTTCGCGATCGTGCCGATCGGAGGCGTCTTCACCGACCCTGCGTCAACGGGCGCCGCTGGACGCGGCGGCACGGTCACGCTCTTCGGCAAGGAGACCATCCTGCAGGTGGCCGATCCGCCGGTGGGCATCCTGCTGCTGCTCGCGATGTCCTCGGTCGCGGTCTACGGCGTGATGCTGGCGGGCTGGTCCTCCGGTTCGAAGTACCCGCTCATCGGCTCGGTCCGCGCCTCGGCGCAGGCCATCTCCTATGAGGCCGCGCTCGGCATGTCCGTCGTGGCGGTGGTGATCGCGGCGGGATCGCTCTCGACCCAGAGCATCGTGTCGCAGCAGGTTGGCGGTACCTGGTGGGGTGGCAGCCCCGACGACTGGTTCCTGCTCACCACCGGCATCGTGCCATTCGTTGTCTTCCTCATCTCCGCAACCGCCGAGCTGAATCGACCGCCGTTCGATCTCGTCGAAGCCGAGCAGGAACTGGTCGGCGGTTTCCACACCGAGTACTCGTCGATCCGCTTCGCCCTGTTCTTCCTGGCCGAGTTCATGAACGTCATCACGATGTCGGCGATCATGGTGACGCTCTTCTTCGGCGGACCGGCGGGCCCCGTCTTCTTCGGCCTGACATGGCTGTGGCCCACCGTGTGGTTCCTCGCCAAGGTGCTGGCGTTCCTGTTTGTGTTCGTATGGTTCCGCGCGACGCTGCCCCGCCTGCGCTACGACCAGTTGATGTCGCTGGGTTGGAAGGTGCTCATCCCCGTGATGCTGTTCTGGCTGATGTTCCTGGGGCTGCGACAGCTGGTGGCCGATCAGGGCTGGAGCACGCCGCGAGAGCTGGTGGTGGTACTCGGGCTGAGTGCTGCGGGGCTCGCGCTGGGTTGGACGCTGCTGGCGGCGGCACTGCGCGCAGCCAAGCGCAATACGGCCGGGGAGTATTTCGAGGGTCAGGATCTCGAGGCCGTGACGCCGACGGCCGACGCGCCGACCGGCTCGGTCCCGGCAGATCGCGCGCTTGCGGGTGCATCGCCGGGCGAGGCCGGCCCGGAAGGGGAGAGCTGATGGGCTACCTCGACGGCTTCAAGGTCACGTTCGGCAAGCTCTTCGGTGAGCGGGTCACCACCGAGTACCCCCAGGAGAAGCGGCCGAAGCCGCCCCGCTTCCACGGGCGCCACGTGCTCAACCGCTACCCCGACGGCATGGAGAAGTGCATCGGGTGCGAGCTGTGTGCGGGTGTCTGCCCGGCCCGGTGCATCTACGTGCGCGGGGCCGACAACCCGCCCGACGACCCGGTGTCGCCGGGGGAGCGCTTCGGCTACGTCTACGAGATCAACTACCTGCGCTGCATCCATTGCGACCTGTGCGTGGAAGCCTGCCCGACCGAGGCCATCACCGAGACAAAGGTCTTCGAGTTCAGCTTCCCCACCCGACGAGACGCCATCTACACGAAGGACGAGTTGCTGACCGACGACGACGGACGGCCCCGGCGGCAGCCATGGGAGCTGTGGCACGACGGCGACGACGAGCACACTTCGGGCTGGATGCGGGCCACCTCGCCGTCGGGCCAGCCCGACTACGAGGGCCGTGTCGGCTGGAGCGGCGAGCTGGGCTACGGCGTGCGAGCGCCCGAGCAGGGCCAGCACGCCGACTACGACGGCACCGAAGACGAATCGCCCGCAGTCGGCGACGAGCCGGCCGAGCTCGACGAGCACGGCCACGCGTCTGGCGCAGGAGACCATCACTGATGGTCGAAGTGGTGGTGTTCGCGGTGGCCGGTGCCGCATGCCTCGTCGGCGCGGTCGGCGTGGTGCTGTCGCGCAATCCGGTGCACGCGGCGCTCATGCTGGTGATGACGCTGTTCGGCGTCGCGGTGCTGTTCGTCGCGCTGCAGGCTCACTTCATCGCTGCGGTGCAGGTCATCGTGTATGCCGGCGCCATCGTGGTGCTGTTCCTGTTCGTCATCATGCTGCTCGGCGTGGATCGGGCCGCCGAGCTGTCGCTGGGCGCCTTGCCGGCCCAGCGGTGGACCGCGGCGGCATTCGGCCTCGGCGGCGCCGCCGTGCTGGTCTGGCTGGTCGCTGCGGTCGACCGGATCTTCAAGGGCGCTCATTCGTACGAGCTCGAGAGTGCAGGCGTCGTCGAAACCGACGCAGTCGCCACGAGCTACGCAACCGATGTCAGCGCAATCGCCCGATCGCTGTTTTCCGACTACGTGTATGCGTTCGAGCTGACGTCGCTGCTGCTCATCGTGGCGGTCATCGGCACGGTGATCCTGGCGCGACGCAGCTACGGCGCCGATGGTGGGCGCGCCGGCCAGCACGGCGACGAATCAGCGCCTGCAGAGAGCGGCGCGACGCCGCAGGAGGCGCGCCAGTGAGCGGCCTCGAGGTGACCACCGGCTGGTACCTGACGCTCGGAGCGATGCTGTTCCTCATCGGCGGCACGGGCCTGCTGGTGCGGCGCAACCCGCTGATCATGCTCATGTGCGTCGAGCTGATGCTCAACGGCGTCAATCTCAGCTTCATTGCCTTCGCCGACCGCTTCGGCGATGTGCATGGGCACACGGTGGTGCTGTTCGTGCTGGTCGTTGCGGCGGCCGAGGTAGTGGTAGGTCTCGGATTGGTGGTGGCGGTGCTGCGCGCCTCGCCCCGGGCGACAGCAGATGATCTGTCAGCCCTGAAGGGCTAGGGCCGGGGGTCTCAGGCAGTGTTCGAACCTCGAAGAGCACGACTTCTGGCGCTGTCAGGGCTTCGCCCGGCGACCGGTGCAGGGAGCTGAGTCGATGGTGGAGCTCGTATGGCTCATCCCCGCGCTGCCCCTCGCCGGGTTCGCAGTGCTCCTGCTGGCCGGACCGCGCCTGGGCGAGCCCCGGGCCGGCTGGCTGGCCACCGCAGCCAGCGCCGGGTCGTTCCTGCTGACGCTCATCACGTTCGGCGGGCTGTTGGGGCTCGATTCGGCCGAAGGGGGCGGTGCCGGAGGGCACGGCGGCCGCTGGTTCGTCTCGACGCTGTTCGAGTGGATGCCGATCGGCGGCCTCGAGGTCGACGCTGCCCTGCTGGTGGACCCGCTGTCAATGACGATGGCGCTGTTCGTGACCGGTGTCGGCACGCTCATCCACCTGTACTCGGTCGGCTACATGGGGGGCGACCCGAAGTACTCCAAGTTCTTCCTGTACCTCAACCTGTTCCTGTTCTCGATGCTCATGCTGGTGCTGGGCGAGAATCTCGTGGTCACGTTCCTCGGCTGGGAGGGCGTCGGCACCTGCTCCTATCTGCTGATCTCCTTCTGGCACGAGCGGCCCACCGCGGCCACCGCCGGCAAGAAGGCATTCGTCACCAACCGCATCGGCGACTTCGGCTTCATGATCGCCACGTTCCTGCTGTGGACCACGCTCGGCACGGTGTCGTACGCCGGGCCGGAGAGCTTGGCGGCAGGGGCGCCGGCGCTGGCCACCGGCACCGCCACCGCTGTCTCGCTGCTGCTGCTGCTCGCCGCCGCGGGCAAGTCGGCCCAGCTGCCGCTGTACGTCTGGCTTCCCGACGCCATGGAGGGCCCCACCCCGGTCTCGGCCATGGTGCATGCGGCCACGATGGTGACCGCCGGCGTGTACCTGCTGGTGCGGCTCAACCCGGTGCTGGACGCGTCAGAGGGGGCGCTGGCGGTCATTGCCATCGTCGGTGCTGCGACGGCGCTCTTCGCGGCGCTCGCCGCGGTGGCACAGCACGACATCAAAAAGGTGCTCGCGTACTCCACGGTCAGCCAGCTCGGCTACATGTTCCTCGCGATCGGCTCGGGCGCATACGTGGCGGCAATCTTCCATGTGATCACTCACGCGTTCTTCAAGGGCCTGCTGTTCCTCGGCGCCGGCTCGGTCATCCATGGCCTCGGCGACGAGCAGGACATGCGCCGGATGGGCGCGCTGCGCGCAGCCATGCCCGTCACCGCCGCCACGTTCATCGTGGGATGGCTGGCGATCGCCGGTGTGCCGCCGCTGTCGGGCTTCTGGTCGAAAGACGAGATCCTGCTGGCCGCACGGGAACAGCACTGGCTGCTGTGGGCTGTGGGATTGGTCACCGCCCTGCTCACCGCCTACTACATGAGCCGCCAGACCTTCCTGGTGTTCTTCGGCGGCCAGCGGTGGGACGACAGCGCGCACCCGCACGAGTCGCCTGCCACGATGACTCTGCCGCTGGTGGTGCTGGCCGGAGCAGCAGCCATCGGCGGAGTCATGAACCTGCCGCTGGTGGGCGACTGGCTGGTGCTCGAGCATTTCCTTGAACCCACCCTGGCGCACGCGCATCACTTCACGACGCCTACCTGGCAGAAGCTGTTGCTTGCATTCGGCGCGGCGCTTGCGGCGCTGATCGGCATCACGGTGGCTGCCTTGGCATGGCTGCGTTCGCGTATCCCGCCCGGCAAGCTCGAGCCGGCGCTGCTGGAAAATGCGTTCTACGTCGACTCCACGATCTCCAATTTCGTCGGCGGACCCGGCACCAAGGCATTCGAGGCCGCTGCCGCCGCTGACAGACGCTTCGTCGACGGCGCTGTCAACGGCGTGGCGAAGCTCGTCCGGATGCTCGGCGAAGCCGTGCGGCCCCTCCAGTCGGGCTATCTGCGGCACTACGCATCGGGCGTGGCCGTCGGTGCGATCGTCCTCGTCGTCTGGCTCGCGCTGCGGGGAGTCTCCTAGCCGTGGGCACCCTGCTTGCCGCTTCGGGCGCCGCCGGCGATTTCCCGCTGCTGAACGCGCTGATCTTCGTGCCCGCGGTGGGGGCGCTGATCGTCGCCCTGCTGCCGCGCAGCCGTCCCGATCTGGCCCGCCCGCTCGGCACGCTGTTCGCGGCCGTCGGCGGAGCGCTGGCGCTGGCACTGGCGTGGCAATTCGACGTCACTGCTGCAACTGACGCTGCAACCGTCGCAGACGGCTTCCAGTTCCTCAGCCAGCAGTCGTGGATCCCGGCGCTCGGCATCTCGTGGCATGTCGGCGTCGACGGCATCTCGCTGTGGCTGGTGGTGCTGACCAGCGTGGTGGTGCCGATCGTGCTGGCCGGCGTCGACCCGCACCACGATCCCAAGCCCTACACGGCATGGATGCTGCTGCTGCAGGCCGGCTCGGTGGGCGCGTTCGTCGCGCTCGACCTGTTCCTGTTCTTCGTGATGTTCGAAGTGGTGCTGGTGCCCATGTACCTGCTGATCGCGGGCTGGGGCTACGAGGGACGCCGCTACGCCGCCACGAAGTTCTTCATCTACACGATGGCGGGCTCGGCGCTGCTGCTCGTGGCCATCGTGGCCACGGCCGTGCTCGGCTCACCCGACAGCGGCATCACGTTCGACCTTGTGACACTCGCCGAAGAGCAGGGTCTGGCCACCGACACGGCGCGCCTCTGCTTCGTGGCGTTCGCGATTGCCTTCCTTGTGAAGGTGCCGGTGGTGCCGCTGCACACGTGGCTGCCCGATGCGCACACCGAAGCACCCACGGCGGGCTCGGTGGTGCTGGCCGCGGTGCTGCTGAAGCTGGGCACCTACGGCCTGCTGCGCTTCGGCCTGTACCTGTTCCCCGAGGCGTCCGACTGGGCCGCGCCCGTGCTGGTGACGGTCGGCGTGGTGGGCATCATCTGGGGAGCAGTCGCTGCGGCCATGCAGCGTGACCTCAAACGCTTGGTGGCGTACTCCTCGGTGGCCCACATGGGCTTCATCGTGCTGGGCATCTTTGCGTTCACCGCGACGGCCATCGGCGGCGGGGTCATCCAGATGGTCAACCACGGCATCAGCACGGGTGCCTTGTTCCTGCTGGTGGGAATGCTGTACGAGCGGCGTCACACCCGCCAGATCGACGAGCTCGCCGGCATCCAGTCGGCAGCGCCGGTCTATGCCGGGGTGTTCACGCTGATCATTCTGTCGTCGGTGGGCGTGCCGGGCCTGAACGGGTTCGTGGGCGAGTTCCTGATCCTGATCGGCTCGTTCGACACACGACCGGTCTGGACGATCATCGCTGCCTCCGGCGTGATCCTGGCAGCGCTGTACCTGCTGTGGGCCTACCAGCGGGTGTTCCACGGGCCGCCCGCTGCAGCCGACCGCCAGACGGCCGACCTGCGCCGGGGCGAGCTGCTGACGCTGGCGCCGTTCGTTGTCGCCGCAGTGGCGCTCGGCGTGTACCCGAAGCCCCTGCTCGATGCAGTGGAACCGGCTGCCGACGAGCTGCTGGAGCACTTCGAGGAGCACAGCGGCTTCGAGGTGCCCGAACTGGGCGACCCCGTGGTGGTGTACCACGGCGACAGCTCCGGTGAGCACGACGAGGACGGCCACTGATGGCCCAGGTCGAGATCGGGTTCGAGGCCCCGGCCGTCGATTGGTGGGTGCTCACCCCGCAGATCGTCCTGGTGGGCGCTGCGCTCGGGCTGCTGCTGGTGGCCTCGCTGACGCCGCGGGCGCTGCCTGGCTGGGCATCCACAGCTGCCTCCATTGCCACCGGCGGTGCCGTCGCGATCGTGGCCGCTGTGCAGTGGGGCGAGTGGGGGCCCGCGTCGCGCTCCACATTGAACGACGCATTCGTGAGCGACGGCTTCAGCCTGCTGCTCACCGTGCTGGTGGGCGCCGGCGTGGTCATGACGGCGCTGGTCGCACACTCGGCCCTCGACCGCTATGGCATGGCGCCGCCGGAGTTCGCGGCGCTGCTGCTCGCCTCTGCTGCGGGTGCGGTCGTCATGGCCGGCGCGAACGACCTCATCGTGCTGTTCCTGGGCCTTGAATCGCTGTCGATCGCGCTGTACGTGCTGATCGCGCTGGCAGGGCGGCGAGCCTCGGCACGCGAGTCGGCCATGAAGTACTTCGTGCTGGGAGCGTTCAGCTCGGCATTCTTCCTCTACGGCATCGCGCTGGTGTACGGGTCCACCGGCAGCACGAACCTCAGCGGGATCGGCGGCTTCCTCTTCGGTTCGATCAGGGAAACCGACTACCTGCTGCTTGTCGGCATCGCATTGCTGCTGGTCGGCTTGGGGTTCAAGGTGGCCGCCGTCCCGTTCCATTTCTGGGCGCCCGACGTGTACGAGGGTGCGCCCAGCCCGGTCACCGGCTACTTGGCGTCGATCGCCAAAGCGGCTGGCTTCGCTGCGCTGGCACGGGTGCTGTACGTGGCGGTCGCGGAGCAGAGCGATGCGTGGGCGCCGATCCTGGTCGGGCTGGCGTTCGCGACGCTCGGCGTGGGTGCGGTCATGGCGATCTGCCAGAACGACGTGAAGCGCATGCTGGCGTACAGCTCGATCAGCCACGCAGGCTTCGTGCTGGTCGGCCTCTCCGCAGTCGTCGGCAGCGGCGGTGAGAGCGCGCAATGGCTCGTGAGGGTCGCCGGCGAGGCGTCTCGCGTCGTGACATACGGGACCGCGGGCGGCGGTGACGCTGTCTCGTCGGCCGTCTTCTACTTGGTCGCCTACTCGTTCATGGCACTGGGCAGTTTCGCCGTGCTGTCGGTGGTCGGCGCCGAGCTTCGATCGCCGGAAGCCGATGCGAGCGCCCACGCCCTCAGCCGCTACGGCGGACTTGCACGTCGCCGCCCAGTCTTGGCGCTCGCGTTCACCGTGCTGCTGCTGGCGCAGGCCGGCGTGCCGCTCACGGCCGGCTTTGTGGCCAAGCTCGAGGTAATCCGAGCGGCCATCGACGCCAGTGGCTACGTGCTCGCCGCAGTCGCCATGGTCACGGCGGTGGTGAGCGCCTTCGCCTACCTGCGGGTCGTGCTGGCCATGTACGCCCCGGAGGTATCGGCCAACGACGACGACAGTGCCCCGGCCGCACGAGCGGGCCGGCCACGCTGGGGCGGCCTGCCCCTGACATCGGTGTTCGCCATCAGCCTCGCGGTCGCCGTCACGGTCGTCGTAGGTGTCCTCCCGCAGACGCTCCTCGAATGGAGCCGCGACGCCGTCCTGGCCATTGTCCCGTAGCCCTAGACCGTCCTCTGACGCAAGCCGTCACGTCACTCGGGAATAGTCTGGCGGCCCTGGGGCTTCTGCACGATGCCTGCCGCTCGACGATGTGCCGCCGCCAGCCTGATCTCGCCGGAGCTGCGCCCCGTCGTGCGCTGTATACTCCTCACATGCGGCGTATACAGCTTTACATGGCGCCTGACATCGATGACGCCTTGACGGCGGCGGCAGCAAAGCGGGGGGTGTCGCGCTCCGCGCTGATGCGGGACGCCGTGCGCACATTGCTCGAATCCGATGGTCCAGCGCAGGCCGACCCCATCGATGCACTTGTCGGATGGCTGGATGTGGAACCTAGCGATGACATCGATGCGGTGGTCTACGGCTACGAAGCGCATACGTGAGATTCGCTGACACCTCGTTCTGGATCGCCCTGCAAGTTCAGCGCGACCGCAACCACGCTTCTGCGGCAGCACTGTGGAGCAGCAATCTGCGTCCGGTGCGAACCTCGAACGTGGTGCTCGGCGAGACCTGGACTTGGCTGCGAAGCCGTGCCGGTCACGCGGCCGCAGAGCGGGCCATCGCCGAGATACGTCGCTCTGGGCGTGTCTCGGTGGCTCACGTCGGTGAGATGATCGATTTGCGAGCGTGGGAATGGCTTCGGCGGCATGACGAGCGTGCCTACTCCTACGTCGATGCCACCAGCTTCGAGATCATGCGCCGAGAGCGCATCAGGGAGGCCTTTGCATTCGACGGCGACTTCAGTGCAGCGGGCTTCGTGGAAGTGCGCCCGTAGCCCCAACCGCCCGGTTTGCAAAGCTTTGAACGAGAAGTCAAACCTAGAGCAAATTTCAAAACTTTGAATCTGCGGCATCGCTTCGCGACATCACGTGTCGCTGAACTGATCCAGCGTGGTCAAGCAGACGCTCGCGGATTGCTCGGAGCGCTCGTCGAGAAAGGGCTGATCGAACCGCGCGGCCGTGGCCGCGAGTATTACCTGTCCGCGTCCTTGTACCGCCGCTTTCATAAGGAACGTCGATGTCGTTCGTACGGTCGATCTGCGAGCGGTGTCCTTCGGGATCCGACGCCTGAGCTCGCCGAGCCCAATGCCCTGATCTCACAAGAACGCGAAGGCTCCTCTCTTGTGGAGGCGCTCTCGCGTCGCGACGGATCGGTACGCGCGGTGTGACGACCGATGAGACGGAGTCCTCCTCGGGTGCGCAGAACATCGGGTGACGCTCCGTAGAGTGAGCGGCGAGTTCTCTGAAGCAACCAAGACGCACAGTTCGCAGGCCCTCCAGAACGAGCGGGGATGCTTCGATGGCCGAAGGAAAGCTCCACGAGCACGATTTCAACGCCGCGCTCGCCGAGGCGATGAAGCGGATGCATGCCGACGACCGCGTCATCTTCAGCCACGAGCGCGTCGGCGTGCTCAGGCCCGTCTCCGGCGGCGGCTCGCGCCGCGTGGACGTGCTGGTGAGAGCCAAGAATCTCTTGCCGGTCGCTGTCGAGGTCGAGTACGACCGCCCGGGCGCCAGGCCAGACCGCGATGCCGAGGCGCGGCTGGGCCTCGAATTCGTCGGCGACGGTCGGGTGATCTCCTCGGCGATCTCGGTGCTCGCGCCCCCGCTGGCTGAGCAGTGGACCGATCACGAGGACGCCGTGAGCCGCCTCGTCGGCGGAGCGCAATTGCAGTACGCCGTCCTCTCTCGGTCAGAAGATGCGGGGGCGCCGGGCCGCTGGCCTCGGGCGGGCTGGCTCACCGGCACGGCGCAGTCGCTGGCCGAGCTTGCCGTCATGGTCTCGGTTCCGCCGGGTCAACTGGAGCTCGTAGCCGTCGACGCCGCCGACAAGATGCGCGGCATTTCAGAAGACCTCGCCGCCGACCTCAGCGACGGCGCCAAGCTTCGGCTGGCGGCTGCGATGGGGCGGCCGTCGGGCTCGGACAGCCTCAACGTGGTCGGTGTGGTGTGGCTGAATGCATTCCTGTTCCAGGACCGGATTGCGCGGTCGCACCCCGACGTGCCGAAGCGCTCGGAGGCAGCCCCCGACCACAACCCGATCCCCCAGCTGGTGCGGCAGGCCTGGGAGGCGATCCGCGCCATCGACTACCGATCGGTGTACGACCCTGCGACTGCCGCGCTGGGCATTGTCGAACGAGATGTCGGGACTGCCCTCACTGCTGACCTGCTCGGACGGGCGGCACTCATCGCCGGCCGTGTCGAATCGGGCGTGCTCGGTGTGTTCGACATCGGTGGCGAGCTGTTCCAGCGCCTCATATCGGACAGGTCGGAGGCGGCGAGCTATTACACCCGCCCAGAAGTCGCGGAGTTCCTCGCCCACATCACGGTCAACGACAGTGTGCGGCTACCGCGCTCGGCCCGCGCGGTGGCGCTGGGCGAGTTGGATCACCTGGGCGAGGTCTTTCGCATCGCCGACTTCGCCTGTGGCACGGGAACCCTGCTCCGTGCGGCCTATCGGAGAGTTCGTGCCCTTGCGCGAGCAGCGGGAGCGCAGCCAGAAGGCTTGGCCGCGTTGCATACGCACCTGATGGAGGAAGGCTTCTGCGGCGTCGACATCTCGCCGATAGCGGCTCACCTGACTGCATCGAGCCTCTCGAATATCGAGCCTGGCACCGACTACCGCCACACCAACATCGGCGTCGCGCCGGTGTGCGGCCCGAAGGGTGTCACCGGCTCAGTCGAGTATCTGGAGACCGAGTATCTCGCTGACCTCTTCGGCTACGAGGCTTCGACGACAGGAGCCGCACCTCGCGCAGGCGCCGAAGCGGACGCACAAGGCTTGTACGCCCCCGATGAGCGCTTCGACATTGTGCTCATGAACCCGCCGTACTCGCGCACACGGGGTGGCCAGGCGCTGTTCGACATCGCCGGCGCGACCGACGCTGAGCGCGTGAGAGCCCAGAAGCGGGCAGCGAAACTGGTGCACGACACACCCGCCAATCTCAAGGCTGGGCTCGCTGCTGTGTTCTGCGAATTGGTGCGCCGCAAGCTCAGCCCCGGCGGGCGGGTCGGCATCGTGCTGCCCGTCACCGCCGCCGCATCGCCTGCTTGGTCAGGCATTCGGGCCATGTTCGAGACGGACTTCGACGACCTGCTACTGGTGGCATTCCCGGGCGCGACCCGTGGTGGAGACAAGACGCTCTCGGCCGACACCGCGATGGGCGAGATGATTATCGCTGGTACCAAGCGCTCCGAAGCTCGCGTTGACCTCGCCGCAGCCGACATCATGACGGTGGCGCTCGACGAGCCGTTCGGGAGCATCGCTGTGGCCGCCGAGACGGGACGATCGGTCGATGCTGCGCTACGCGGCCGGGAGGAGCAGCGGGAGGGCAACGTCACGGTGGGTTCCGCCGTGACTGGCCGATGGACGGTGCTGCCGACCGCCGACGGCGGGCCGTGGGCCGCAGTCGGGGCTGCGAGCTTCGGTGCGGTGGCAGTTGCAGAACGGCTCACGCGGCGGGGCGAATTCATGCCTCTCGATGCGCACGAACCTGTATGCCAAGTCGCCATGACGACCATCGGCAAGCTGTTCGAACTAGGCCCGACGCATCACCGCATAGGTCATGTCGCAGGCAACGAGCCGATCGGAGAGTTTGAGCTGTGGCCGGTCACGGACGATCAGGTGCGCCCCGACACGTCGCTGTGGGCATCCGATGCTGAAGCTCAGACTGCGCTGACTGTCGACCCCACGCACTATGGCCTAGCTGTCGGCCCACGGCTCAGCACGGCACGCGAGAAGGCGCTTGCGCAACTGCAACGCAAGCTGCGACGGACCAATGGCGGCAAGCCCAGCGATTCGGCAATTGCGGACGCCCAGTCCGAAGCCGAGGCAGCCGAAAGGGTTCGCTCGCAGGATGCGCTTGCCGAGATGCGACGCTGCCGGTCCACGCTCTTCTACCAGCGCGGCATCTTCTGGCCCTCACAGGTGGCGCTTGTCGCGGTCACCGACAAGCCGGTCATGGGCGGACGGGCATGGTGTGCGCTCTTGCACGACGACCCCGTCGTCCGCTTCGGCTTCGCGATCTGGGCCAACTCGACGCTCGGCATGGTCGTGCACTGGTCGCGTGCGCAGCGTCAGCAACACGGTCGCAGCAGCACCCAGCTGGAAGGCATCCGGCAGATGCCGTGCCCAGACTTCAACGAGACTGCGACGCACGCGGCAGCCCGCGACCTGTTGTCGGCCAGCCAGCACGTCCTGAGTGACCGGCTGATGCCCGCTCGTGATGCCCACCGCGATCCTGCCCGTGCAGCCCTGGACGAAGCTGCAGCCCACCTGCTCGGAATCCCCGACGCCGAGTCGTTGCGCGATCTCGCCCGCAACTGGTGCTGCGAACCATCCGTCCACGACGGGACACCACCGAGGTTCGAATGATCGCTGCGAAGGGCAGCCTTCGGCAGTCGCCAACTGCTATGGAACGGCCAGTGCGGAGCGATGTTCGAGGGCGCATCGGGCGCACGTAATCTGGTGCTGCAGCCAGCCTCGCCGTTCTGTATCAGCGAACGGTCTGGGTTGTGCAGATTCGGCGCAGGGTGGCGCGAAGTCGCTAGCGTTGCGGTCCGTGTCCGACCTCTTGCGGAGCTATCTGACCGTCGCAATCTTCGGCGCAGCGGCAGTCCTGATGGCCTTCACGATGTTCGGAGTCGCACGGGTCCTGCGGCCCCAGCGACCGACGCCCCAGAAGCTCATCGCATACGAGAGCGGCGTCGATCCGGTCGGCAGCGACTGGACCCAGAGCCAGATCCGCTACTACGTCTTCGCGGTGCTCTTCGTGCTGTTCGACGTGGAGGCCGTGTTCATCTTTCCGTGGGCGACGCGGCTCGAGGTCTATGCCCTGTTCGGCCTGGTCGAGATGGCGATCTTCATCTTCATCTTGGTGCTGGGCCTGTTCTACGCATGGCGCAAAGGCGTCCTGCGCTGGGTGTGAGGGGCTGAGGGAATTCCGCGATGGCACTGGTCGACAAGGTCAAACTGCCCAAGCCGCTGAGCTGGCTGCTGAACTTCGGCCGAGCGCGCTCGCTGTGGGTGTACCAGTGGGGCCTGGCCTGCTGCGCCATCGAGATGGGCGCCGCATTCGGCTCGCCTCGCTATGACGTGATGCGTCTGGGCGTCATCCCGTTCCCGGCCAGCCCGCGCCAAGCCGATCTGGTAGTGATCTCGGGCACCGTCACCGACAAGATGGCGCCGGTCATCCGCCGCCTGTACGAGCAGATGCCCGAGCCCAAGTACGTCATCTCGATGGGCTCGTGCGCCAACTGCGGCGGGCCGTACTGGGACAGCTACTCGGTGACCAAGGGTGTGGATCAGGTCATCCCGGTCGACGTGTACGTGCCCGGCTGTCCGCCGCGGCCCGAGGCACTGCTGGAAGGCATCGTGCTGCTGCAGGAGCGCATCCAGCGCGAGGACATGCAAGAACGCTGGCGCGGCGAGCCGATAGTGGTGCCGACCTCGGCACCATCATCGACACGGGGCCCCGCAGCGCCGGCGGTCTCAGCAGGATCGGCGCAGGCGTAGCCATGGCCGACGACACCGGCGACGAGCAGCCTGACGATCAGGCAGGCGACGAGGCGCGCGAAGCGCTCGCCGCCGAACTGTCCGAGCTGCTCGGCGATGCGGTGATCGAATCCCATGTGGAAACAGGCCAGAACCTCTGGCTGCGCATCGACATCGAGCAGTGGCATGGCGCGATGGCAGCGCTGCGCGATGCAGGCTTCGCCTACTTCGGGTTCCTGTCGGCCATCGACTGGACCGATGCACCCGAGGGCCGCTACGAAGACACTGAGTTCGATTCCGCCGGCGCCGGCGAAGAAGAGGACGCCTCCAGCGCCACCGCCGAGGAGACCGTGCGGCGAGGAGGCGGCGAGACCCGCTTCCAACTGCTTGCGCAACTGCATTCGCCGGCCCGGCACGCCGCCGTGCTCATCAAGGCCGACGTGCCCCCCGCCGACGGCGCTCCCGCATCGGTGCCGTCGATCATCGACGTTTTCGCCGGGGCCGACTGGCATGAGCGAGAGGCCCACGAGATGTTCGGCCTCGTCTTCGAAGGTCATCCGAATCTGGAGCACATCTACCTGCCCACCGAGTTCGAGGGCCACCCGCTGCGCAAGGACTTCCCCTTGCTGGCTCGTGCGGTCAAGCCGTGGCCCGGCGTGGTCGACATCGAGGAGATCCCGCCTGAGCTCGAAGCCCAGCTCGAGGCCGAGGTGATGGCCGAGTTCGAGGCATCAGGAGCGGGCGCGTGAGCTCAGCTTTCGTGACGCCGGCCATGCTTGATGGCGCTCGCAGGCTCGCGTCTGGGGCGGACGCATGAGCCCCCCGCCGACGGCATCGACGCTGCGTGAGCAGCAGGCCTACGTGGCGGCCCAGGCCGCCGACGCTCGTGTCAATGTCGAGCTGGACACCGGCGACATGACGCTGAACATCGGCCCGCAGCATCCCGCAACTCACGGCACGCTGCGCATCGCCTGCCAGCTCGACGGTGAGCAGGTCATCTCGGCTGAGCCCCTCATGGGCTACATGCACCGCGGCTACGAGAAGCTCTGCGAGGTCCGCACCTACCCCCAGTGCACCACGCTGATCAACCGCATCGACTGGCTGGGCAGCTTCGCCAACGAGGTGCCGTTCATCCTGGCGGCCGAGCAGCTGATGGGCGTGGAAGCCCCGCCCCGTGCGCAATGGATCCGCACGATCCTGTTCGAGCTGAGCCGTATCGCGAACCTGTCGCTGTTCCTGGGCGACATGGGCGTGCAGGTGGGCGCGCTCACGCCGGTGTTCTTCGCCTTCCGCGACCGCGAGCGGGTGCTCAACCAGATCGAGGAAGTCACCGGCGGCCGATTCCACCCCAACTTCGACCGCATCGGCGGCCTGAAAGACGACATCCCCCGCGGCTGGATCGCCGAGACGCACGCCGTCATGGCCAAGATGCGCGGCTTCTGCGACGAGATGGAAGACCTGCTCATGGGCAACGAGATCTTCCAGACTCGCTGCCGCAGCGTCGGCGTGATCCCGGGCGATGTGGCGCTCAGCTACGGCCTGTCGGGCGCCAACCTCCGCGCCAGCGGGGTCGACTGGGACCTGCGCCGCGACGCCAACCCGGGCCTCGCCTGGGACCAGGTGGACTGGCGGGTCTGGACCCATCCAGACGGCGACTCGTTTGCCCGCTACTGGGTGCGCCTGCAGGAGACCCGCGAGGCCACCAAGATCGTCGACCAGCTGCTCGACGGCATCCCCTCGGGCCCGATCATGGCCAAGGTGCCGCGCATCATCAAGGTGCCCGCCGGAGAGGCGTACGTGTCCACCGAGAACCCGCTGGGCGAGATGGGCTACTACGTGGTGTCCAAGGGCGGTCTCGGCCCGTTCCGGGTGAAGATCCGCACGCCCAGCTTCAGCAACATCTCGGTGGTGCCGTGGGTGATGCGGGGCACCTACGTGCCCGACATCATCACCATCCTCGGCTCGCTGTACTTCATCCTCGGAGACATCGACCGATGAGCGTTCGCGACCGCCGCGTTGGAGCATGCGCCGCGCCCGACGGTGAGAAGGTCGACCGATGAGCGCGGCGGCAGACCTGACCGGGGCACTGGGCCTGGCGTACTGGGCCGAGACCAGCATCAAGCTGGGCGTGGCACTCATCGTCATCCCCACGGCCGCGCTCATGCTGGGCTACCTGTTCCTGCTCAAGATGATGGCGTTCATGCAGAGCCGGCTCGGCCCCACCGACGTCGGCCCCTACGGCACGCTGCAGCTCATCGCCGACGCGGTCAAGTTCCTGCAGAAGGAAGACATCCACCCCGCCGCCGCCGACCGGCGAGTGTTCCGGGCCGCGCCGGTGGTGGTGCTGGCCTCGTCGTTCCTGCTCTTCGTGGTGCTGCCCACCGGCCCTGACGCGGTGGTGGAGAACCTCGACACGGGCATCTTCTACGCGATGGCGGTGTCGTCGCTGTCGGTGCTGGGCGTGCTGATGGCGGGCTGGGCGTCGGCCAACAAGTACGCCTTGCTCGGCGGCCTGCGAGCGGCGGGCCAGCTCATCGCATATGAGCTGCCGCTGATCCTCGCCGTCATGGGCGTGGTCATCCAGGCCGACTCGCTCAACCTGCAGGAGATCGTGCGAGTCCAGGCCGAGGGCGAGATCTTCGGTTTCGGCCTGATCGGCAACCCGTTCATCCTGACGCAGTTCATCGGCTTTTTGATCTTCATGATCGCCGCCCAGGCCGAGCTCACCCAGACGCCGTTCGACATGCCCGTGGCCGAGACCGAGCTCGTGGGCGGCTTCCACGTGGAGTACACGGGCTTCCGCTTCCTGCTGTTCTTCATGGCCGAGGTGGCCACGGCGTTCGCCTTCTCGGCACTCGCCACCGTGATGTTCCTGGGCGGCTGGTGGATCCCGGGCTTCGACTTCGACGCCCCCATACTGAACGTGCTCGGCCCGGTCGTGATGCTCGTGAAGATCCTGCTGGTGGCCTTCATCATCTTCTGGATCCGCTTCACCTACCCCCGCCTGCGCGAAGACCAGCTCCAGAAGTTCGCCTGGAAGGTCCTCATCCCGCTCTCGCTCGCGAACATCGTCGTGACCGGAATCTTCAAGGTGGTGCTGTAGATGCCACAACTTCCCGGACTGCTGAAGGGCCTTGGCGTGACGGCGCGCACCGCGATGCGCACGCTGTTCCCCAAGCGGGGCATGCGCACGCTCATTCCTGCCCCCCAGCAGGGCTCGGTGACTGTGCAGTACCCGCACGAGAAGGAAGCCCCGCCCGACCGCGCCCGCGGCGTGATCGCGCTGCACGAGGAGAACTGCACCGCCTGCATGCTGTGCTCGCGCTCGTGCCCCGACTGGTGCATCTACATCGAGGGCCACAAGGTGAAGGCCCCGCCCCGACGGGCCGGCGGTGCGGTTCGCTCGGTCAACGTGGTCGACCGGTTCGACATCGACTATGCGCTGTGCATGTACTGCGGCATCTGCGTGGAAGTGTGCCCGTTCGACGCGCTGTTCTGGTCGCCCGAGTACGAGTACTCCGAGCCGCACATCGCCGATCTGCTGCACGACCGGATCCGCCTCAGCGAGTGGATGGAGACCGTGCCGGAGTTTCTCGAGTACGAGCCCGGCTCGGAGCAGAAGGTGCGCAAGGTTCCCGAATTCGGCAATGACGACTTCGCGCCCAAGCGCCAGCTTGGGGCGGGGAGCTAGGACGCCCGATGGTTGCGCAGAACATCGCTTTCGGCATCATCGCGGCCATCACCGTGGCGGCCGCGCTCGGGATGGTGACGACGCGCAACATCGTGCACGCCGCTTTGTTCCTGGTGGCCGTTCTGGGCGGCCTCGCAGCCAACTACGTGCTGCTCACCGCCGAATTCATCGCCACCACCCAGGTGCTCGTCTACATCGGCGCGGTGATGGTGCTGTTCTTGTTCGGCATCATGCTCACCCGGGCGCCGATCGGGCGAATACCCCAGATGACCGGGGCCACGTGGCCGGTTGCCGCGCTGTCGGCACTCGCCTTGGGCGGCATCACCGTGTATGCCCTCATCGACCGTTTCGGCACCGATTCGCTGGCCACCGACAACACGGTCTTCCGCACGGCTGACGTGTCTGACTCGGTCTTCTCCCAATACATCATCCCGTTCGAAGCCGTCTCGGTGCTGCTGCTGGCAGCGCTGATCGGCGCCGTCGTGCTGGCGCGCAGGGACTGAGCGCTCATGCTGCTGAACCAGTTCCTGCTGCTCGGAGCACTGCTGTTCGCCGTAGGCGTCTACGGCGTGCTGGCGCGCCGCAACGGCGTGATGGTGCTGATGTCGATCGAGCTGATGCTCAATGCCGTCAACCTCAACCTGGTGGCGTTCGGGGTGCAGCACGATGTCGTGTCGGGGCAGGTCTTCGCCCTGTTCATCATTGCGGTCGCAGCGGCCGAGGTCGGCGTTGGCCTGGCCATCGTGCTGCTGCTGTACCGCAACCGCAAGTCGATCGCGGTCGACGAGTTCGACCTGATGAAGGGCTGAGCGCGCGCGTATGGACTGGATTCTTGAGAACGCGTTTCTCATCCCGCTGATCCCGGCGGTCTCGTTCCTCGTCATTCTGCTGTTCGGGCGCAGCGTCATCGGCACCGAGCGGGTCCACAAGGTGGGCATCACCGCGGTCGGCATCGTGTGGGTGCTCTCGATGCTCGCGGCGGTGTCGTGGATCACCCGGGTAGAAGACAGCACGTCGTCGAAGTACGACGACGCCGAGCACGCTCAGATTGCGGTCAACGAAGGGTTGAGTGCTTCAAGCGCCGGAGGGCTCGACGGCGAGTTGCATCTCGCCGCCGAAGACGACGGTCATGGCGATGACGGGAATGGCTATGCCACCACCGAGCCGGTCATCTCCGAGGTCGACGGCTGGTGGTCGAGCAATGGCGTCGACTTCGCCGTGGGAACGCTGGTGGACGGCCAGACGGTGCTGCTGCTGATCGTGGTGACGTCGATCTCCTTGCTGGTGCACATCTACTCCAGCGAGTACGTCAAGGGCGACCGGCGATTCGTCCACTACTACGCCTTCTTGAGCCTGTTCACCGCCTCGATGCTCTTCTTCGTCATGGCCCAGAACCTGGTGCAGATGATTGTGGGCTGGGAGCTGGTGGGCGTGTGCAGCTTCGCGCTCATCGGGCACTGGTGGGAGGAACGCCCCAACACCGACGCGGCGCTCAAGGCCTTCCTGACGAACCGGGTCGGCGACATCGGCCTGCTGGTCGGTGTCATCATCCTGTTCGGTACGTTCGACACGTTCGACATCGACGCCATCAATCGGATGGCACCGGGACTGGGCGACGACGAGCACCTCGCCCTGCTGATGGCGTCGATCGCGCTGATGGCGGCGGTGTGCTCCAAGTCGGGCCAGTTCCCGCTGCACACCTGGCTGCCCGACGCCATGGCGGGGCCCACGCCGGTCTCCGCGCTGATCCATGCCGCGACGATGGTCGTGGCGGGCGTGTTCATGATCGGCCGGCTGTACCCAGTCTTCTTCGAGGGCTTCTCGATCGGCACCTCCTCGATCAACCTGATGGCGTTCATCGGCGGCTTCACCGCGCTGGTCGGCGCCGGGCTGGCCTTCGCCCAGTGGGACATCAAGAAGGTGCTGGCCTACAGCACCGTCAGCCAGCTCGGCTACATGGTGATGGCGCTGGGCGTGGGTGCCTGGACGGCGGCCATGTTCCACCTGTTCACGCACGCCTTCTTCAAGGCCTGCCTGTTCTTGGGGGCAGGCTCAGTCAGCCACGCCGCCCACCACACCTTCGACATGCGGAAGATGGGCGGCCTGCGCAAGCACATGCCGCACACCTACAAGACGTTCGTGATCGCCACGCTGGCGCTGGCGGGCGTGTTCCCCTTTGCGGGCTTCTGGTCGAAAGACGAGATCCTGCTCGGGGCGCTGGAGGGACAAGAGAGCCGATACCCGCTCATGCTGATCTTCGGCTGCGTGGTGGCGCTGCTCACTGCCGCCTACATGACCCGGGTGATCTGGTACACGTTCTGGGGCGAGTACCGGGGCCACGGCCACCCGCACGAGTCGCCCAAGGTGATGACCGTGCCGCTGTGGATCCTGGCGGTCATGGCGGTGATCGCCGGCGCGTTCAACCTTCCGACACCGGTGCTGGAGCGCGTCGGTCTTGAAAGCCTCGCGCATCTTGTGCAGACCTATGCCGAGCCCACGCACTACCTGAATGCGACCGGCCTGTCACATCCCCCCCCGTCGCTCTGGCTGGCGCTCGTGGGCCTCGGGCTGGCGCTGACCGGCATCGCCATCACGTTCATGTACTTCTGGCGCAACGCCGGCCCGCACGGGTTGACTGAGCGCAACCGCTACGCCAAAGCGGGGTACACGTTCCTCGAGCAGAAGTACTACCTCGACCACCTCTACACCGACATCGTGGTGGG
>JAJDZE010000094.1 GCA_022824805.1 Acidimicrobiia bacterium
TAGCTAGGCGGGTTCAAAGTCCCGTCGAATCCCTGGTTGTGGGTGCCGTCGCACATCGGCTTCGTGCCCGACAACCCGCACCGGCACAGCGCTACGACGGCGTCGCCGTCGGACAGCGTGTTCCCTTCGTGGTCCGATACCTGGCACGGTCCGCGGACCAGCAGCGGTCCGTTGTCCAGCACTGTCACGGTGACGTCAGCCATTCGATTCTCCCGAGGTGACAAGGTTCGCACCTGACATGCCCACGGCAGGCATGTCCGGCGCAGCGGCGAGGCCAGTGTTGCACGCCCCGGCATCTCCGGCGATCCCTGAGCCCGATTGACCATTCAATGGTTCGGGCAGCGGCTGGTTCCAGACCACCGCAACCCGCTTGGTGGCCCGGGTCAGCGCCACGTACAGCGCCCGCAGACCCTGCGGCTCTTCGTCCACCATCGCTGCGGGCTCCACCACCACCACACCGTCGGTCTCGAGCCCCTTGCACAGCCGCACCGGTGCCAGGGTGACGCGGGGGTGCAGCGCCCCGGTGGCGTTGCGGCTGGCGGCGGTGGCACGGCCGAAGTCCACCCCGGCGCCCTCGAGCAGCGCGGCGATCTCGTCGATGAACCGGGCGGGCGACACCACCAGCAGCGAACCCCCGTCGAGCGCCGCGGCCTCGTCGTCGACGGTTTCCAATACAGATCGAGCGACGCTGTGTGCGTGCACGAAGCGCGGCGGCGCGCCGTCGATGCGCACAGCCTCGGGCGGCGCCAGCCCCGGAGCAGCCGCCCCAAGCACCCGGTTGGCCAGCTCGAGGCTCGGCTGGGGGATGCGGTAGCTCAGCGTGAGCTCGGACAGACGGGGCGCAACCGGGCCCGAGGGCAGGTGGCAGAGAATCTCGTGCCAGCTCGACGGCGCATGCGCCGAGGTGGCCTGGGCAATGTCGCCCACCACCGTCATCGAGCCGTTGAGCGAACGGCGGGCGATCATCCGCAACGCCATCGGCGGCTGGTCCTGGCATTCGTCGACCACGATGTGCCCGTACGTGCGGATCTCGGTGTCGCTGCGGCGCTTGCGCGAGCGCGACCGGGGGCCGAGCACCGAGTACGCCTCGTCCAGCAGCGGCACGTCGGCGTCGGTCCACTCGTAGTCGGCCTCGCCGTCGCCGCGTGGGCGGTACAGCGATTCCCATTCGCCATCTGCCAGCACGCCCTCTGCGGCAGAGCGCAGCAGCGCATGCGAGCCGTACAGATCACGCAGCAGCTGCGCGGGGGTCAGCAGCGGCCACATGCGCTCGAACGCCTCCATCACCTCGGGATGGCGGGCGAACCGCTCGCGCAGCTTGGCGGGCTCGGGGCGGCGCCGGTGC
Organism: Acidimicrobiia bacterium; assembly: GCA_022824805.1. Classification (GTDB taxonomy): domain Bacteria; phylum Actinomycetota; class Acidimicrobiia; order Acidimicrobiales; family Poriferisodalaceae; genus Poriferisodalis. The sequence continues at coordinate 1,346 of JAJDZE010000094.1, forward strand.
GAGGCCGACATGGCCGCATACACGGCCTGCTCGACGTAGGCCCGGCCTGCGTTGTGATGGCGGAACCGTCGACGGGCCTCCGCCACGATCGCCCGCGACGTGCCCGCCGACAGCGTCACGTAGCCGAGGCCGAACTCGAGGCGCAGGTTGCTGCGCAGCGGCCGCTGACGGTCGCGCACGGCATTGGAGATGACCTGCGACATCGCGATGTCGCCCTTGGTGCGTGCCACCGCAGCCGAATCGGCCAGCCGCACCCGCACGTCGGGGAAGATCTCGTTGAACAGGTCGGCGAGCACGAACAGGTGAACACCGGCCTCGCCCAGGCTGGGCAGCACCCGTTCCACGTAGCGCAGGAACAGCCGGTTCGGCCCGATGACCAGCACGCCTTGGCCTGCCAGCGGGAACCGGTGCGTGTACAGCAGGTAGGCGGCGCGATGCAGCGCCACGATGGTCTTGCCGGTGCCGGGGCCGCCCTGGGTGACCAAGATGCCCTTGCGCGGGCTGCGGATGATCTCGTCTTGCTCGGCCTGGATCGTGGCCACCACCTGGCGCAGCTGGCCGTCGCGGCGCTGTTCGAGCGCGGCATACAGCGCCCCGTGAGCGTTCAGCCGGGAGCGGGGGCCGCCGCCTCTCTGGGCGTCGAGCGCATCAAGGTCGAAAAACTCGTCTTCGAGGTCGGCAAGCACGCGGCCGCGGCACACGAAGTGCCGCCGGCGCAGCAGGCCGAGGGGGTCGCCACCGGTGGCCCGGAAGAACGGCTCGGCGACGGGGGCCCGCCAGTCCACCACCACCGGCTCCTGGCGCTCGTCGGCCACCGCAAGCCTGCCGATGTAGAACGTCTCGCTCGCGCCATTGCCATCAGCACTGCCGTCGGACTTGTCAGCGTCGCCGTTGGGCCGCTCAGACCGGTCGATGCGGCCGAACACCAGCGACGACGAGCCGAGCTCGAGCTGGCTCAGGCGCCCGGCCACGGCGTCTTCGATGACATCGCGTTCGAACCGTGCTTGGCGGGTGCCGCCACGGCCCACCTCGACCATGTCGCGCAGCCTCGCGGCCCGCTGCCGGGAGGACTCCAGCAGCGCGTAGGCACGGTCGATATGAGCTTGTTCTGCCTGGATTTCCGGATGGCTCACGCTTGGCTCGTCACCGTTTTTCGCGCTCATCAAGGCTACTCGCGGCTCGTCACCGCTCCGCATGGTTTTCTTGGCCGCGCAGGCGCGCGAGGCACCATGCGAGCACCACAGCCGCCGCCGCGACGAGCGGCCACGAGCCCAGCACCAGCGCAGGCGTCGAACCCGACCGCAGCTCCACGTCGCCGGCCAGGACCACCGATTCGCGCAGCTCGCTGCGATGCGTGACCTCGCCGTCGGGCGACACAATGGCGCTGTAGCCGGTGGTGGACGCCTGCAGAACCCAGCGCCCGGTTTCGACTGCCCGCAGCCGGGCGCTGGCCAGCGACTGGGAAGGCACCACCGAGGTGCTGTACGACGACGCCAGCGTGGGGTTGGCGACGATGCGACCGCCGGCCCGAACCCCGTCGCGCACGAGTTCGCTGAAATACACCTCATACGACGTGGCGACGGCGATGTCGCCCAGCGAGGTCGTCAACACACCGGGACCCTCGCCGGCGATGGCTTCGCGGGAGATCAGCGACAGGTCGGCGAAGGGTTCCACCACGCTGCGCAGCGGCACGTACTCGCCGAACGGCACCAAGTGGGCCTTGTCGTAGCGATCCGCCAGGCCGGTCTGCGGGTCGATGGCGACCGTGGCATTGCGGAACCGCTCGGCGTCTGCTGCCCGCTCGTAGAAGTTGGCGAGCTGCACTGCATCAAGCCGTTGGGCCAGTTCCGACAGCTCGGCCAGCTGTGGTGAGTCTTCCAGCGAACCGTCGCTGGAGTTGCTGCTCTCGCTCCACACCATGAGATCCACCGTGAGGGCCTCGCCGACACTCGCGTCGTCGTGACTGCCCGGCCGGGTGCGGGCGTCGCCGGACGTGCGTGTGACGTCGTTCGCCCAGTCGGCCACCGTGTCGAGGTGCCGCAGGCGCACGCTGCGCTGCGGTGTGCCGACGTTGGTGCCGAGCTCGCCGCCGGCCTGCACGACGGCTGCGGTGACAGTGGCATCCACCGTGGTGGCGGGCCACGCCAGCGCTGCGATGGGCGCGGCAATGGCCGCCACAGCCGGCCAGACGACGGCGCGCCACGTGCGTGCGCAGAGGCGCTCGACGATGACAGCGCCCACGCCCACCAGCATGATCACGCCCAGCGGACCTGCGAGCAGCGCAGTGCCCAGCCAGGGTCCGTCGACCTGCCCGAGCGCGAGGTTGGACATCGGCACGCCGCCGAAGGGCACCTGCCAGCGCACCGCTTCGCCGAGCACCAGCGCGGCGGGCACGCCCAGAGCACGCCAGCCACCGCTCGCGGGAACGAGCGACAGCGGCAGCGCCATGATCAGCGTCTCGACCGGGACCGCCGCGATCCATCCCGGCACGGTCAGCTCGGTCATCCAGAACAGCCCGAACAGGTAGGCGCCCAGCCAGAAGACCGCTGCGGTCTCGAAGCGGTGGCGCCAGCGCTCGGCGTTGCGGTTGCAGACGCGCAGCCACAGGCCGAGCGCGACCGGGCCGAGCCACCACTGCCCCCACGGCGGCAGCGACTGCATCGTGAGCGCTCCCAGCACGAGCGCAAGGCCGCCGCGCAGCAGCCGGTTCACGGCACGAGGCTGAGCCGGATGACGGGGCCGGGGCTCGAACGGCTGGCTAGCCCGCCACGGATGACCACTGGGAGCACGAGCGGAGCACTACTGCCAGCACGACGAGAATGGGCTGCCACTTGCGAAGTTTCTCAGGGCGCGGCTTGGCTCAAGCCGAGGTGTTGCACGACCGCTGCTGCCGCTTCGTTGCCCTGCCGGATGCATGCGGGGATGCCGAGGCCCCGGTAGGCCGCACCGGTCACGAACACGCCGGGCATCTCGCGAGCCAGCGCCTCGTCGATCCGGTCGACGAGCTGGCCGTGGCCTGGCCGGTACTGCGGCAGCGCCTGGGGCCAACGCGAGACTCGCCACGCCGTGACGGCATCGGGGTCGCTCACGCCGCGCAGCGGCGGCAGGCTCGACAGTTCTGCGAGCACCGTGTCGCGCAGCTCGGCATCGTCGAGGCGGGTGTGGCGGTCGTCATCGTCGCGGCCGACCGACACCCGCAGCACGACGTTCGGCCCGCTGCTGGAGTTGGCGCCATCGCCGCCGTCAGCGGAGTGAGGAGCACCCTCGCCGACCTCGTCTCCTATGGGATGCGGATCGCCTTCGCCGGCACGGTGCCGGTCATTGTCGTGTCGACCGCCTCCGGCGGACCAGTTGGGCCATTTGGCCGAGCCGTAGCTGCAGGCCGTCGTGAGCCAGCCGACGTTGCGGGTGACCAAGAATCCGGCCTCGTGCGGTGCCTCGATGGCACCGGCGCGCACGCTGAGCGTCACCACCGCAACCGACGCGTACTCGATGAGTGCCAGCCGCGCCGCAGCAGCGGGCGCGCCAGGCAACATCTGCGCTGCCGCGTGGGCGGGCGCAGCGACGATGACCGCGTCTGCGTCGAGCACTTCGGACCCGGTATGCACGGTGAATCGT
>JAJDZE010000158.1 GCA_022824805.1 Acidimicrobiia bacterium
ATCGACTTCACCAAACCTCGACATCGTGACGCCGCAGCTTCGAGCGAGGCATCAACGGCGTCGAGGCGGGCGAAGTGCTCTTCGATGGCTGCGGCAATGCGGTGTTGCAGCGCGCGGGGAGCGACCCCTATTGGGAAGCGCGCCAAGCCTTGCTTGCCGAGATGACGAATGTTGACACCACGGTCAGCCTCACCGAATCGTCCGGTCAACGCTGAGTAGAAGCAAAACCAGAACAGGTAACCCGAGTCGATATCGCGTGCGCGCAGCCGCAGCAGGGTGTTCTGGAAGCAGCAGTCTTCGATCTCGCCCTGCCAGACAGCCGGCTTACCGACTTCGTTCGGGCTTCCTGAGGCCTCATTCAGCAGGATGTCGCCCGGTTCGAGCCGGTAGGTCTTGAGGTCGTTGTCGTCGAAGTTCATCTCCTTCACATCGTCCAAGGAGATTCCGTTCCACGTCACGTTGGCAGCACGGAGGTAGGGCCGCATGTGACTGCCACGGTGATGCTGTGGCGAGCGTTGCCGCCCCAAGTGCACGTCTGCAACATCGCTGATCGTCGCCCACTCCCAGCCGGGTGGGAGCCTCTCGGTCATGCGGCGGCGGGCTCGATGAGGACACGTCCGCCGGATTCCACATCGATCTGCAGGCGATGGCCGTGGAGCAGGTCCATCCCGACGAGCGGTACCGCGTCCGCTTCGTCCACCAGGATGTCCAGCGCCCCTCCCGACCAATGGACAGTCGCGTTGTAGACGTTGAAGTCGACTCTGCTGCCATCCGCCAGCGTCGCCCGGCTGACTCCGACCCGCTGCAGTCCCAGTCCAGTTATTTCCCGCGACGGGAGCGTCAGCTGGCCGCTGTAGCCAGTGTCGATGACGGCATCCACTCTGCTCTCGCTGCCGGGCGCACCGCCCACCGTCAGCGTGATCGCAGCTTCGAGCCACTCGTTGACTGTGCCTTCGATCATCCCTCAGTCGGGAAGGGTCGGCCGCCGAAGTGGCGGAGCGCGGGGTAGCCCACACGTAGGAGCCAGACACCCGATGGGTCGGGACGATGCACATGGAGCTCGTCGGTCGCCGCCCGGAGCGTGTCAGCGATGGTCCAATTGCCGCTGTTGACATCGATGGCCACATACCGGCCGTGCTGGTCCTCCGCGAGAATCGGCTTGATGTCACGCTCGTAGATCGCGTCGCCGCGGCGGGCCGTCTCTTTGGGCGCACTCCGAACTGCCATGGCTGTCTCTCCGCCGCACTCGAACCGATGAGCGCAGCCTAACTCTGACCCGCAGATCGACTCCATGCCATTTTCGGAGGATCACCTGTGGCGACGGAGGCTCAGGCGATGACCGCTTCGAGGCCGACGTTGACGGCACCCTCGATCATCGTGGCGGTTGCAGACCTCGTCCGGCAAAGCTGAACAGCCCCCGGTGGCCAACCCGCATCAGCCATACATCGCAGGCTTCGGGCCGCCGAGCTCTCAAGGCAGCCGCCGCGTCGAGCACCTCGTCTGCGATCGCCCAGTCGCCGTTGTCGACATCAATGGCCAAGCAACGGCCATGTTGATCCCCGGCAAGTGTGGGCTTGATGTCTCGCTCGTAGATCTCGCCGCCGCGGCGGGCCGTTTCCTCACGGGCGCTCTGACTCCGAACTGCCACGGCCGCCTCCTCGCCGCACTCGGACCGCTGAACGCAGCATAGGCATAGCCCTCAGACGGTCCGCAAGTCATTTTCGGAGCACCATGCGCGCCAGAGGCCGCTCGTCTCGGACACGTCTCGTGATCTTGGCCGATACCTGCACAGCGAGCTGCGGCGTATGCGGTGCAATGCTCGGCGGCCGACGCGGAGACTCCATACCTCGCTTGCCTCGGAATGCTGCGCGTACATCTCGTCGATCGCAGCCTGGAGCGTGTCGGCGATGGTCCAACTGCCGCTGTCGATATCGATGGAGATGTAGTAGCCCTGCTGGTCCTCGGAGAGGGTGGGCTTGATGTCTCGCTCGTATATCTCGTCGCCGCGGCGGGCCGTCTCCTCAGCGGAGAGGCGTGGGCTCATGTTCGCCTCCGAGGGCACGCGTGGTCTGTGGACGCAGCCTCATTCTGGCGGCTGGGTCGCTGCAGGGCGGTCATGCGGCAAGGGCCGCGGTGAGTTCGTCGAGCAGGGCGTCGAGTTTGTCGCCGAAGAGTTGGCGGGCTTTGCCGAGGCCGCCCTGGGTGCTGAATGGCGGGACCATCAGTTCCTTGGGTTCGATGCCGAGGTTGGTGGCGATGCGGTCCTTGATCAGGCCCAAGAAGGCTGCCTGCTCTTGTGAGAACCGGCGGCCCGCGTTCGACTGCTGCAGCAGCCAAGCTTCGAAGCGCTCGCTGACGAGGTCCGGGTAGGAAACCAGCACGTCGGCTTCGCCGAGGGTGTAGCGGACGAGGCTGACCAAGTCGGTAGTGACACGGTGGCCTGACCCTCGCACCTTGGAGGCGTCGAGTGTTTCGTAGGCCTCCCAGAGATCGTCGGGGGTCCAGCGATGCGGCGGGCGTGCAATTGCGTTTGCCAGTTCTTTGATGTCGTCGTAGCTCAGCGCCCCGCCGTAGGGCTGGCCGTAGAGGACCTGCAGGGCGGTGATCTCGTCCTTGTTGTCGTCGATGAATTGGCGCCACGACTCGACTTGGGCCCTCGCCCGGTCCGCTGCCTCCTTGGAGAACTCGCCGGAGATCGCTTTGTCCTTCGAGGCGGTGTCGATCACCTGCTCGTAGCTGCGCCGAACATCGACGAGCTTCTCGCGCAACGCTGCGTTGCCGGCCAGCGGCTGTACGGCTTCCTTGATCATCTGGGTGCTGGCTGCTTCGACCTGTTCAGTCGTGGGCTCGTCGCCGCCCGCTGCGGCGGCGGCCGTCTCGTTTTGCCGGTCGACATCCAGCGCGTTCACCATGCTGCGGACCAAGTCGCTCAACTCGACGCCGGCCACCTTCTCGACCTCGGCTCGGTCCTCGGCGGTCATGCGTCTGTTCAGCCGGGTAAGTCGGGACGCCAGCGACGACACGACATCGGGGTTGGTCGAGCCCAGCCCGATCTGGTGCAGCAGCCTGTCGAAGCTCACTGTCCGCTGGCGTTCCATGGGCACGGTGTCGTGCAGCTCGGCTTCGGTGACGCCGACAGCGTCCACGATCACGAAGCGGTCCTTGACCGTGGCATCGGGTGTGACCGCGCGCAGCTGGTCGCTGTCGATCACCCGCACCCCGCGCCCTTTCATCTGCTCGAAGAAGTTGCGGCTTCGCACCATGCGCATGAACACCACGCACTCGATCGGCTTCACATCGGTGCCGGTGGCGATCATGTCCACGGTCACCGCGATGCGCGTCTGGTAGCTGGTGCGGAACTGGGCCAGCAACTCCTCGGGCTTGTTGCCCGCATCGCCGGAGCGGTAGGTGATCTTCACCGCGCCTTCGTTGCCGAGCCCGAACTCCTGGCGGACAACCTGGACGATGTCGTCGGCGTGGCTGTCGTCCTTGGCGAAGATCAGCATCTTGGGGACATGGGCAAGCAGGCCGTCGCCGCGGCGCTCTCGGTCGGGGAAGATCTCGGGCAGCGAGTCGCGCAGCGTGCGCACCACAGTGCGGATCTGGTCGGGCGCCACCACCCGCTTGTCCAGCTCGTTGGCGTCGTAGTCGATGTCCTCGTCGATCTTCTCGAACCGGACCTCGCGAGTATCGCGGTCACGGAAGTCCGTGACGAAATCAGCAGGGACAGTGCCGCCCGACTCGGTGATCTCGGTACGGATGCGGAACACGTCGAAGTCCACGTTCACCCGGTCGGCGACCGCCTGGGCGTGTCCGTACTCCATCACGAGGTTCTGGTCGAAGAACCCGAACGTCTGAATGCCGGGCGTCGCCGTCAAACCCACCAGAAACGCGTCGAAGTACTCGAGCACCTGACGCCACACCCCATAGATGGAACGGTGGCACTCGTCGACGATGATCACGTCGTAGGACTCGATCGGCACCGCCGGGCTGTAGGCCACCTCGACCGGAGCTGCCGGCGCCGCCACAAAACCGCTCAGCTCGTCAAGGCTCTCGTCGAAGTCGTCGGCCTCGTCACCTCGCAGAATCGAGTGCAGCCGCTGGATCGTGCAGATGTGCACCTTGGTGGCAGCCTCGTCGGCCATAGCGAGCCCTGACGAGGTGAGATGGCGGACGTTGTACAGTTCGCTGAACTTGCGGCCGTCGTCGAGAGTGGTGAAGCCTTGGAACTCCCGGAGAGCCTGACGACCCAGGTTGGCCCGGTCGACGAGGAACAGGATCCGCTCAGCTCCAGCGTGGAGCAGCAACCGGTAGCACACGTTGGCAGCGGTGAACGTCTTACCCGAGCCAGTCGCCATCTGGATGAGCGCCCGGGGCCGGTTCTCCCGAAGCGACTGCTCAAGATTGCGGATCGCTTCAGCCTGGGCCGGCCACAAGCGTGATGAACCTGCCGCGACATCGAGCTCCGGCAGCAGATGGAAGCCAGCACGCAGACCGGCACCACGGCCATCGACGAAGTCCTCGTGCCACCGGGCCAACGTCTCAGGCCGATGGAACGCGTACACCCGGCGACTGACCGGCACAGGGTCCAACCCGCTCGTGAACCGCGTCTCAGCACCCGTGGACTCATAACCGAACGGCAGCGCCCCATCCACCTCGAACGCCGGCAGCTCACCGGGATACGCGGAGCTGTACTTGCGAGTCTGATACTCGACCCCAGTCAGCGTGCTGCCGACCTTCTTCGCCTCAATGACGCCGACAGCTTGGCCATCCACATAGAGCACGTAATCGGCCGGCCCCGCCGCCGTCTGCACCTCACGAACAGCGACACCCGGCGCCGCAGCCACCGCCGCGCCCTTGTAGTCCTGCACCACCCAGCCGCAAGCCACCAACTGCTCATCAATGTCACGACGAGCGCGCTGCTCCGGAGTCAGACCCCCGGACACGGAGACCCCCCACACGACACATCAACAACCCGCACAGCCCGAAATGGTACGGCTGCCACGTCCGCATTCGAAATCCTGAGCGAAAGCACCGGGGTGATGCTGTGTCCCGCGAGAGTCGACAGGTGCAACTCACTACTGCAGGCGACTCTTCAACCTCGCGGACGCACAAGACCGCGCGTGTCGATGACTCTGCGACGAAGCGGGCCCCTGGCCGGGACTGGTCGGAGAAACCGCCGTGGCGCTTCGGACTGCTGGGGGCATCATGTGAGCGTGTTCGACTGCGAACCACCCGAGGACGGGCCTTCCTCCGGCCAAGTACCTGCGGTACCCCGCGAAGCGGCTGAGAAGTGGTGGAACCCAGAGCGCGCAGGGCTGCACGACTGGCTGGTCCGAAGGGCGCCACATCTCGCCCCGCTGTACTTGGCAGCGCTGCGGATGGCGACGGACGGAGATTTCCCGGGCCGGGTCCATTTCATCGCGCACGCCATCCGAGAGATCAGGAACCGGCTGCCTGACGATCTCAACGGCGACATGGAGAGAACAAAGGTGGACTACCGACGGCTCGTCGACGCGGTTCACAACCTTTGGACCGGCAGTGGCTTTCCGCGCTACGGGTCGGGTCCGACACTGGCAGAACATCTTCAACCATTGCCAGCCACAACGGACGTAGTCGTGCCGGGCGAGTTGGCCACGGCAATTGCGGAGCTGATGAGACAGCACAGCGAGGCCGAAGCCAACAGAGGAGATCTTGAGGCACTGCGCTTCGAAGCTCTCGCCGGCCCAGGTCCGCACCCTCAGTATGTGTCCGACGGCTGGAAGCGCACCCATCGATTGGTGCAGAAGTTCGCTCACGCCTGGAACCGGGAGCTTCCGCCAGAAGCTGACGCTGAGTGGATCGACAGATTCTTGGCCTTCGAGCGGTTTTTGATGGTGATCTCGAAGCGAGCGCAGGAGAACATCGCAGATCTCGACGAATTGCTGCGTGAGGCAAACGGTCAATGAGTGCTTGGCCTACGCCCAACGACACCCAGCTAGATCAGCTGCAGGCGCAGGCCGCCCGCCGGGAGAACCGCTCGTATTTCTTCGACCGGTTGGAGAACCCTGAGTGGGTCGCACCCTTGGCGGAGCGCGGATACTTCGATACACCGTCGGGCGTGGTGCATGACCGCGGACAGGGAACCGTTCGTTTGTTGCCTTGGCCGGAGGGGCGCTACCTCTTGCGCATGGCGCCAATCGCCCCAGACGCTGTGCTCGCGATTCTTGAGAAATTGCCACCATCGGGCAATCCGGTCTCCACACAGACTGCGCTGAAGATCGTGGGAGCGCTGCCCGACGACCACTTCGGTCAGCTCGCTCAAAAGGTCCTGGAGTGGCTCGAAGCGCACTTGGACTCTCGATTCGGGAACCAATTCGCAGATGGGGCGGCAGCGGCGATCTCGCGTCTTGCACGCATCGGCGAAGTCGACATGAGCGTGCGGGTCGCGAAGGCGCTGTTGCGGCTCGAACCGCAACCGGACGGAGAGACGGCCGATGAACTCGGCGAGACAGCCTCGCTTCTGCGACCCGAGCCTGCCAGTCAACTGTCGAACTGGACATACGGTCGGGTGATCGGTCAGCTTCTGCCAGACCTCGTGGACGCCGCTGGTCTCGACGCCGTGCGGGCATTCTCAGCGTTACTCAACGATGCGCTGAGGCCGCGCGGACGTGAAGGCGAATCCGCCGACGAGGCCAATCACTCCTACGTGTGGCGGCCAGCGGTCGAAGACCACGCCCAGAACTCCGACCCTGACGTTGCCAGCCACCTCGTCTCGGCGGTGAGGGACGCAGCTGTCCGCTATGCGAGCACCTCGGCGGACGCACTGGAAGCCGTAGTGGTTCAGCTCGAGAAGGCGACATCTCTGCATCACCGCATCGCATTGCACGTGCTGGCACACGCCGACGGTGGCGAGACACTGGCCAGCGAGCGCATTTCGGACAGGAACTTGTTCGACGATTACCGGCTGCGCCACGAGTACGCGGCTTTGCTGCGGCACCGCTTCGGAGACGCCTCGGCCGAGGCACGCCAGCGCTTCATGGAGTGGGTCTACGCCGGACCCGACCTTGAGAGATTCCGCGAATGGCGGACAGCGTCCGACGACACGACCCCTACCGAAGACGAAGAGTCTGGCTACATCGCTCACTGGCAGCGCGACTGGTTGAGCTACGTGGCCGATCACCTATCCGACCGAGCAGCGGAGCTCTACCGGAGTCACGTCACGCGCTACGGCGACGCTGAGCATCCTGACTTCGTCAGCTGGATAACGACCGACTCGGGTCCGGACAGCCCGGTGTCCAAAGACGAGATGGACGATTGGCCGCCCTCCAAGGTCGCCGACTACCTCAGAGCCTGGCGTCCAGACTCCGAGCGACCTCACTTCAGCGCCTCAATGGAGGACTTGGGGCGCGTCGTCAAGGAGGCTGTCGCGGAACGCGCACCCGAATTCGCGCCAATCGCCGACAGCCTCGCGACGCTGGACCCCACGTACGTTCGCCACTGCCTAGACGGCTTCCAATCGGCAGCCAAGAGCGGCGTGCAGTTCGACTGGGAGCCTGTGTTGGCTCTGATGTCGTCGGTCGTCGGACATCCGTTCGAAGAGGATGGCGACGATCCCGGCTGGGACCGCGACCCGGGATGGCGATGGGCGCGCCGCGAAGTGGCCTCGCTGATCCAGACGGGCGTCGGCGACGGGGACAATCGCATTCCCTTCCGCTTCCGCGAAACGGTCTGGCAGATCCTCACCACCCTCATGAACGACCCGAACCCGTCCCCGGCACACGAGGCCTCCAACATGGGCAACGTGCAGATCACTGGACCGCACCCGCCACCAGGCACATCGTCACCGGAATATGAGGCCCATGTGGCATCCAGGACCGCCACGATGGGCCCTCTCACGCTCTCGATGAACACAAACCGCGGCAAGGCGATGCACTCAGTGATGTCCTATGCGCTGTGGTGCCGACGCGAACTCGCCGAAGACGGCACCGACAACAAATCCGGATTCGACGACATGCCCGAAGTCCGCGATCTGCTCGCGGAACACCTTAACACGGCAACGGAGCCTTCGGTAGCGGTCCGGGCCGTTTACGGCGAGTACCTGCCTTGGCTGGCCCTCATCGACCAAGAATGGGTCACCGCGCATCTCCGCCGCATATTCCCCTCCTCGCCCGACTACGCCAACCTGAGGAATGCCGCGTGGAACACCTACATCTGCTGGTGCCAGCCCTTTGACCCAGTGTTCGATCTATTGCGAACCGAGTACGAGGCCGCGATCGAACGAGTTCCCGCTAGTGGCCCTCAACGCCTGTTGAGGCTCAACGAAGCCGATCAGAATCTCGGCGAACACCTCGTCGTTTTCCATTGGCGCGGCAAACTGCCCCGACAGATGCTTGAGCGCTGGTTTGAAGCCGCCGGCGACGATCTCGCCGCCCACAGCATGGAGTTCGTCGGACGGGCACTCCGAAACACCGAAGGCAAAGTCCCGCCAGAGGTCCTGCAGCGCATCCGAGACTTGTGGGACTGGCGACTCGATGTCATCGGCACCTCTCCTGAGCAGCATCCACTCGAAGCCCGCGCCTTCGCGCCCACATTTGTGTCTGCGAAGTTCGACGACGACTGGTCCCTTGCCACTCTGGAGACCACGCTCGCCGCCGGAAGCCCCGATTGGCTTGGGCACGACGCCATCGAACGCCTCACGGAAATCGCAACTTCCAAGCCAGCGGCGGCCACGAGGCTCGCCCGTCGGGTGCTCGAAAACGCCGCCAACGAATGGGACCACGCCACGTGGGAAGACCCAGTCCGCTCCCTACTCGACGTAACGATGGGCGCCCACGATGCCGAGACTCGCGACCACCGCGAAGCGATCATCGATCACTACGTCAAGCGCGGTTACTACGACTTCAAGAACCTCGGCCAGAGACCGATCCCATCTGCCCCACAGCGCCCGCTTGCGGGAGAGTAGGTGCGCTTGGAGCTGGACTTTGAACTCGGTCTCTGCGCCGACAGGCAGGTCGAGTCGCTAGAGCGAATCGAAATCGGCGCTATCAAGGAGTTGCTACCGCGAACGCGACAATCAGCGCCACGAGGGAAACCGAATCGAACGTGACCCCACAAACGCGGCTACTCAGTGGCTTTGGGGTGGCCTGTACCCGCGTGGGTCATCCAGATCGTTCGCTTGGCGTCGTCAACGCAGTACCAGATGCGGCCCCCGGAAGTGACCTCGTACTGCCACTGCTCCATCTCCACGCCGCCAACGAGGGCGCGCGCATACGAACCCTGCAGTGGCTTCTGCCTGCTGTCCCAACGGCGAGGATCGTCCGTGATCTGCTCCCACGCTGAACGAGCGTTGTTGGGCACGCTGGAGCACAGGTAGTCCCAGCCGCGTGCTGCGGTGTTGTTCCCGAAGCGCATGTCCCACCCATCTGGGCGCGGCGGAGGCGCGACTCTGTCACGACGCTTCGGCATGCGTTCGCGGTGCCCTCAGAGGACCGGGGGTGGGACGCGCCCACCGTGGGTGATCTCGTGTGGTCCGGCCAATCGACGGGCCAACTCGGGGTCGGCATGAACCTCGGCTGTGGCCTTCCACGCACCCACGAGCAGAGCAACCGGCTCGAACACTTCGATCGACGCTGATGCCAGAAGTTCCTTGGTCAATTCCTCTGCGAACAGCTCACGTTCGTCGCGGGGCAGGTACTGCACCCACGGGTACACGTCACCCAAGGCTTCAGCGAGCGAGACGGGGCTGTGTGCCGCCAGGTTTCGCAGCAAGCGAGCGAGCGCGTTGAATGTCTCCGTTCGCGACTCGTCGCGGTCAACGCGACACAGCCGAAGTGCCGGGGCGTTCCTTCGACGAAGCACCACATCATGCTCCGCGAGTTCCGCAACGACTTCCTTGGGGTGACGCAGGAAATCGGAGAATGAGCGCTCAATCACTTGCATGCGCTCACATTATCTGAATTAGTTCAGATGTCGGGCGCGAGCGCGTCGACAACGCCCGCTGGCGGACGGGTGGCGCGCTAGGGCTGGACTTTGAGCTCGATCTCTACGCCGGCGGGGAGGTCGAGACGCTGGAGCGAGTCGACGGTCTTGTCGGTGGGCTCGATCACGTCGATGAGGCGCTTGTGGATGCGCATCTCGAAGTGCTCGCGCGAGTCCTTGTCTTTGTGGGGAGACCGCACGACCGTGTAGCGATGCTTCTCGGTAGGCAGCGGCACCGGGCCCCGCACCTTGGCGTTGGTGCGCAGCACGGTCTCGGTGATCTTCTGCGCCGACTGGTCCACGATCTCGTGGTCGTAGGCCTTGAGCCGCATGCGGATCCGAGGTGCTGCCATCTGAGTGCCTGACTATTCGCCGGAAACCCGGGTTACTGGACGATCTTGGTGACCCGGCCGGCGCCCACAGTGCGCCCGCCCTCACGGATGGCGAAGCGCAAGCCCTCGTCCATCGCGATCGGGTTGATCAGCTCGACGGTCATCTCGGTGTTGTCGCCCGGCATGCACATCTCGGTGCCCTCGGGAAGGTCGACCACGCCGGTGATGTCGGTGGTGCGGAAGTAGAACTGCGGGCGATAGTTCGAGAAGAACGGCTTGTGCCGACCGCCCTCGTCCTTGGTGAGCACGTAGACCTGCGCCTCGAACTTGGTGTGCGGGGTGATCGCGCCCTTGCGGGTGCAGACCTGTCCGCGCTCCACCTCGTCCTTGCCGGTGCCACGCAGCAGCAGGCCGACATTGTCGCCCGCCTGGCCCTGATCGAGGATCTTGCGGAACATCTCCACGCCGGTGACCGTGGTGGTCTGCGTGTCGCGGATGCCCACGATCTCGACCTCGTCGCCGGAGTTGATGATGCCCTGCTCGATCTTGCCGGTCACCACAGTGCCGCGGCCGGTGATCGAGAAGACGTCCTCGATCGGCATCAGGAACGGGCGCTCGGTGTCGCGCTCGGGCTCGGGCACGTACTCGTCGACCGCGTTCATCAGCTCGACGACCTGCTCGGCAGCAGCCGCGTCGCCCTCGAGCGCGTTCAGCGCGGAGACACGCACGACCGGCACGTCGTCGCCGGGGAACTCGTACTCGCTGAGCAGCTCACGCACCTCGAGCTCGACGAGCTCGAGCAGCTCCTCGTCGTCGACCATGTCGACCTTGTTGAGCGCGACCACGATGTAGGGCACGCCGACCTGACGAGCCAGCAGCACATGCTCACGGGTCTGGGGCATCGGGCCGTCAGCCGCGGACACCACCAGGATGGCGCCGTCCACCTGGGCTGCGCCGGTGATCATGTTTTTGATGTAGTCGGCGTGACCGGGCATGTCGACGTGCGCGTAGTGCCGGTTGGCCGTCTCGTACTCGACGTGCGCGATGGAGATCGTGATGCCCCGCTCACGCTCTTCGGGTGCCTTGTCGATCTCGTCGAAGGCCGTCGCCTGGCCGCCGACCTGTTCGGACAGCACGCGCGTGATGGCAGCCGTCAGTGTCGTCTTGCCGTGGTCGATGTGGCCCATGGTGCCCACGTTGACGTGAGGCTTGGTCCGCTCGAAACGCTCTTTTGCCATGTCGTACCCGCCTTTCGGGGTTCTGCTCGCCTATCGGGGGTGAGTGAGGTGCAGGGATGTCGTTTTTCTTTGTTTCTTCACCGTTCTGAACGGTGTGAGGCTAGGGATGCCGTGGCCCAGTTCCAATAGGACACCAGCCACACAAGTCGGCCCGGCGCCGACTGCGGCCCGCCGGCAGCCGGCTAGGTCATTCGCCGCGGATGCGCTTGATGATCTCCTCGGCGATGGTGCGCGGCACCTGCTCGTAGTTGTCGAATTGCATGCTGTAGGTCGCGCGGCCCTGGGTGCGGGACCGGAGGTCGTTGGCGTAGCCGAACATCTCCGACAGCGGCACCTTGGCGTCGATCACCTGGTTCACACCGCGCAGCTCCATCTGCCCGACCCGGCCGCGCCGTGAGTTGAGGTCGCCGATGACGTCGCCCATGTAGTGCTCGGGCGTGACGACCTCTACCGACATGACCGGCTCGAGCAGCACCGGCCGCGCCAGCCTGGCCGCATCGCGCATGGCCATCGTGCCGGCGATCTTGAAGGCCATCTCCGAGGAGTCGACATCGTGATGGTTGCCGTCGATCAGATCGACGGCCACGTCCACCAGCGGGAAGCCCGCCAGCGGGCCGTTCTCCAGCGACGACTGCAGGCCTGCATCGACCGACGAGATGAACTCGCGCGGGATCACACCGCCGCGGATGCTGTCCTCGAACACGTACCCCTCGCCGGGCGCCGACGGGCGCAGGTTGATGACCACCACTGCGTACTGGCCCGAGCCGCCGGTCTGCTTGATGTGGCGATACTCGAACTTGTCGACCGGCGCCGTGATCGTCTCGCGGTAGGCCACCTGCGGCTTGCCGATCGAGGCGTCCACCTTGAACTCGCGCAGCATCCGGTCGACCAGCACCTCGAGGTGCAGCTCGCCCATGCCCGAGATCACGGTCTGGCCCGTCTCGTCGTCGGTTTTGACCTGGAAGGTGGGATCTTCCTCGCTGAGCGCCGTGAGCGCCTTGCCCAGCTTGTCCTGGTCGCCCTTGGACTTGGGCTCGACAGCCACGTGCACGACCGGATCGGGGAAGTCGAGCTGTTCGAGCACGATCGGCTTGGACGAATCGCACAGCGTGTCGCCCGTGCGGGTGTTCTTCAGGCCGATGCCCGCGACGATGTCGCCGGTGCCGATGTCGTCGCGGTCTTCGCGATTGTTGGCGTGCATCTGCAGGATGCGCCCGATGCGCTCGCGATTGCCCGTGGTGGTGTTGAGCACCTGGCCGCCGCGCTCGAACTTGCCGCTGTACACCCGGAAATAGGTGAGCTTGCCGACATGAGGGTCGGTCATGATCTTGAACGCCAACGCCGAGAACGGCTCTTCGTCGCTGGGCTTGCGCTCCAGTTCTTCCTTGCCATTCGTCGAGCTGCCGGCGATGGCAGGGATGTCGACCGGTGCGGGCAGATACATCGTGACGGCGTCGAGCAACGGCTGCACGCCCTTGTTCTTGAACGCGCTGCCGGTGAGCACCGGCACGATCTGGCCGTCGAGCGTGCCCTGCCGGATCGCCCGCCGGATCGTGTCGGCGTCGACCTCTTCGCCTTCGAGGTAGGCCAGCATGATGTCCTCGTCGACATCGGCGAGCCGTTCGAGCAGCTTGCTGCGGTACTCCGACGCCTGATCGGCCATGTCGGCAGGAATGTCGACGATGTCGTAGGTGGCGCCGAGATCGTCGCCCTTCCATACCACAGCATTCATCTCGACCACGTCGACCACGCCTTCGAAGTCAGCCTCGAGGCCGATCGGCAGCTGCAGGACAGCCGTGTTGGGGGTGAGCCGGTCCTCGATGCTGGCCAGCGAGCCGAAGAACGAGGCGCCCGTGCGATCGAGCTTGTTGATGAAGCACATCCGCGGCACGCCGTACCGGTCGGCTTGCCGCCAGACGGTCTCGGTCTGCGGCTCAACACCAGCGACGCCGTCGAACACCGCCACAGCGCCGTCGAGCACCCGCAGCGAGCGCTCCACCTCGACGGTGAAGTCGACGTGGCCCGGTGTGTCGATGATGTTGATGACGTGATCGTTCCAGTGACAGGTGGTGGCGGCCGAGGTGATGGTGATGCCGCGCTCTTGCTCCTGCTCCATCCAGTCCATCGTGGCGGCGCCGTCGTGGACCTCGCCGATCTTGTAGTTGACACCGGTGTAGTAGAGAATCCGCTCCGTCACCGTGGTCTTGCCCGCGTCGATGTGGGCCATGATCCCGATGTTGCGGACGCGGTCGAGAGGTTGCGTTCGAGCCATTTTCAGCGTTGCCCCAATTGACCAGACATCTCGATCAGATCACCAGCGGACTGCTCACCAGCGGACTGCTACCAGCGATAGTGCGCGAAGGCCTTGTTGGCCTCTGCCATGCGGTGCGTGTCCTCACGCCGCTTGGCAGCCGAGCCGGTGCCGTTGGAGGCATCCATCAGCTCGTTCGCGAGTCGTTCCGACATGGTGCGCTCGCGGCGCTCGCGGGCGAAGCCCACGATCCAGCGAATTGCCAGCGCAGTGGCGCGGCGCGGGCGCACCTCGACAGGCACCTGGTAGGTGGCGCCGCCGACGCGACGGCTCTTCACCTCGACCTGCGGCCGGGTGTTGTCCACTGCCCGCTTCAGAATCTCGAGCGGCTCGCTGCCTGTCCGCTCGCCGACGAGATCCATCGCCTGGTACACGATGCTCTCGGCCAGCGAGCGCTTGCCGCGCCGCAGCACCTTGTTGATGAACTGGGTGACCAGCGCGGAGTCGTAGACGGGGTCGGGAGCGATGTCGCGGCGGGGCGCTGCGCCTCGGCGGGGCACGTCAGGACTCCCGCTTGGCGCCGTAGCGCGAGCGTGCCTGCTGGCGGGCATTCACACCCGAAGCATCCAGGGCACCGCGGATGATCTTGTAGCGGACGCCGGGCAGGTCCTTGACCCGGCCGCCGCGCACCAGCACGATGCTGTGCTCCTGCAGGTTGTGGCCCTCGCCCGGGATGTAGGCGGTCACCTCCACACCGCTGGTGAGGCGCACGCGGGCAACCTTGCGCAGGGCCGAGTTCGGCTTCTTCGGCGTGTGCGTGTACACGCGGGTGCAGACCCCGCGACGCTGGGGCGAACCCTTCAACGCGGGCGTGCGCACCTTCGTCGGCTTGGACTTTCGGCCCTTGCGGACCAGCTGCTGGATCGTGGGCACCAGAACCTCAGTGAGTTGGGAGACCCCTGCGAGCCGGGGCTGTCAGCGGAACAGATTGCTTGCGGACAGATCGACAGGCAGGAGTCGGGCAGATCTGCGCAATGCCCCACCTGGCAGCGCGCCGAAACCGGCTATGAAGGCTAGGCAGCGCGCCCCAGCACGACAACCGCTCAGCCGGCGTCAGTGAACGAGGCGACGCTCTGGTCGAGACTTGCCTCGTCTGCATCGGGATCGCCGCCGATCGACGCCAGCCAGGCGGCCGGGTCCTGGGCGTCCTCGGACGACCAGAACTCCATCGGCTCGTATTCGGGGGCAATCGTGTCGATGTTGCGGTACACGTCCTGACCGGTGCCGGCCGGAATCAGCTTGCCGATGATGATGTTCTCCTTCAGGCCCTTCAAGCTGTCGCGACGCGATTCGATGGCCGCCTCGGTCAGCACGCGGGTGGTCTCCTGGAAGGAAGCAGCCGAGAGCCACGACTCGGTCGCGAGCGACGCCTTCGTGATGCCCATGATGATCGGTCGGCCCTCGGCGGGGCGGCGGGTCTGGGCCACCAGCTCGCGGTTGGCTTCGCGGTAGTTCCGCTGGTCGACCTGCTCGCCGGGCAGGAACGGCGAATCGCCCTGCTCGCCGACGAGCACCCGCCTGGTCATCTGGCGGATGATCAGCTCGATGTGCTTGTCATGGATCGACACGCCCTGCTCGCGGTACACCTTCTGCACTTCAGAGACGAGGTACTGCTGGGTCTCGCGCACGCCGCGGATCTCGATGAGCTCCTTGGGGTCGCGCGGGCCGTCCACCAGGGGGTCGCCGGCGCGGATGTCCTGCCCGTCGGTCACCGCGAGCCGCGACATGGACGGAACCGTGTAGGTGTCCTCGGCGCCGTCGTTGCCGAGGACGTCGATCTGGCGTCCCCGACCGTCGTCCTCGCCGATGCGCACCACACCCGAACGGCGGGCCAGCACGGCCTTGCCGCGCGGGGTGCGAGCTTCGAACAGCTCGACGACCCGGGGCAAGCCGCCGGCGATGTTCTCGCCGCCGATGACACCGCCGGTGTGGAACGTCCTCATGGTCAGCTGAGTGCCAGGCTCGCCGATGGACTGGGCTGCGATCACGCCGACGGCCTCGCCCACCTCGATGAGCTTGCCGGTCGCCAGCGATCCGCCGTAGGCCATCGCGGACACGCCGAACTCGGAGTCGTCGGTGAGCGGGGACAGCACACGCACCCGCGTGACATCGGGGTCGTCGCGCAGCGCAATGAGCTCGTCCTCGCCGATCAGCCGTCCTGCCTCGAGCACGGTGCCGTCGCTGAGCGTCACTTCTGCCGCGAGACAGCGGCTGAACAGCCTGGTGTCGAGATGGGTGCGCTTGTCGGGTCCGTCGGGCACGACGTCGTCGATCCACAGTCCGTTTACCGGGCCGGGCCGGTCGAAAGGACTCTCGCTGTTGATGATGAGCTCTTGGGCGACATCGACGAGCCGGCGGGTCAGGTAGCCCGAGTCGGCCGTGCGCAGGGCCGTGTCGACCAAGCCCTTGCGAGCGCCCGGCGTGGAGATGAAGTACTCCAGCGTGGCCAAGCCTTCCCGGTACGACGACTTGATGGGGCGCGGGATGATGTCGCCGCGAGGGTTGGCGACCAGCCCGCGGATCGCGGCGATCTGGCGCACCTGCATCATGTTCCCGCGAGCGCCGGAGCCGACCATCATGCCGATCGGGTTGAACGTGGTGCGTGACATCTCGCCTTCCAGCGAGCGACGCACCTCGTCGGTGGCATCGGTCCAGATCTCCACTTCCTTCTGACGCCGCTCGCCGTCGGTGATGATGCCGCGCCGGAATTGGGTCTCGACTCGCTCCGCCTCGCCCTCGTGACGTTCAAGGATCTCGGCCTTGTCGGGCGGTGTGCTCACATCGGCGACCGAGATCGTCAAGCCCGAGCGGCTGGCGTACTCGTAGCACAGGTCCTTGATGTGATCGAGGCTGACGGCGATGTCGCTCGCGGAGTAGTTGTCGGACAGCGCGCGCACGATGCGGCCCATGTCGGCCTTGCGCACGGGCCGATTCACGTATTCGAAGTCGTCGGGAAGCCCAGCATTGAACAGCGCTCGACCCGGCGTCGTCGGCGCATAGCTGCCGTTTCCGTCACTGAGCTGGGGAATGCGCCACTCGATGAACTGGTGCAGCTTGAGCTGACCGAGGTCGAGCGCCTGCTCGATCTGGTGCAGGTGGCGGAAGACCGGCCTGTCGGCACGGTCATCGCTGTCGGGTCCGGCCGCCTCCGTGAGGTAGTAGCTGCCGATGAGCATGTCCAGGTTGGGCACCGTCATCGGCCGGCCGTCGGCGGGGCTCAGGAGGTTGTTGGCCGACAGCATCAGCACCCGTGCCTCTGCCTGCGCCTCCGAGGACAGCGGCAGGTGCACGGCCATCTGGTCGCCGTCGAAGTCGGCGTTGAAGGCGGCACACACCAGCGGATGGATCTGGATCGCCTTGCCTTCCACCAGAAGCGGCTCGAAGGCCTGGATACCCAGCCGGTGCAGCGTGGGCGCCCGGTTCAGCAGCACCGGGTGCTCCTTGATGACGTCTTCGAGCACGTCCCAGACGTCGGCGCGGCGACGCTCCACCATCCGCTTGGCCGACTTGATGTTCTGCGCGATCTCCGAGTCGACCAGTCGCTTCATGACGAACGGCTTGAACAGCTCGAGCGCCATCAGCTTGGGCAGCCCGCACTGGTGCAGACGCAGCGTGGGCCCCGCCACGATGACCGAGCGGCCCGAGTAGTCCACCCGCTTGCCGAGCAGGTTCTGGCGGAACCGACCCTGCTTGCCCTTGAGCATGTCCGACAGCGACTTCAGCGCCCGATTGCCGGGGCCTGTCACAGGACGGCCCCTTCGGCCGTTGTCGAACAGCGCATCGACCGCTTCTTGCAGCATGCGCTTCTCGTTGTTGACGATGATCTCGGGTGCCCGCAGATCGAGCAAGCGCTTCAGCCGGTTGTTGCGGTTGATGACACGTCGGTAGAGATCATTCAAGTCAGAGGTTGCGAAGCGGCCGCCGTCGAGCTGCACCATCGGGCGCAGGTCGGGCGGGATGCACGGCACCGCGTCGAGGATCATCGCCCGCGGGTCGTTGATACGGCGCCCGTGGGGGTCTCGCCGGTTGAACGCGCTCAGGATCTTGAGGCGCTTGATCGCCTTCTGCTTGCGCTGGGCCGACAATGGCCGACGCCCGTCGGACGCCTCGATGGCGGCACGCAGCTCGGCCTCTTCGACGTCGAAGTCCATGTTGGCCATGAGCTGCGCGATGGCCTCGGCGCCCATGCCGCCCTCGAAGTACTGGCCGTAGCGATCCTCCAGCTCGCGCCAGAGGTCTTCGTCATCGACGATCATCCGCTCGTGCAGGTCGCGCAGTGCCGCGAAGGCGCGCTCGGTGAGGTCTTTCTCTTCGTTGGCCTCTTCCTCGATGGCTTCGAGGTCGCGCTCGGATTCGCGCTGGGCTGACCGCAGCTCGCGCTCCTTGGCTTCTTCGGATTCCAGCTGCTTCAGCTCGCCCTCGAGCTCCGCGAGCCGCTCCGCCCGGCGCTCGGCGAGCTCCTCGTCGATGACGTCAAGCTCCTCGGCCTTCTCGGCTTCGAGCCGCGGCAGGTCGGCGTGCAGCTTCTCGCTGTCGACCTTGGTGACCAGGTTCGCAGCGAAGTAGATGACGCGCTCCAGCGCCTTGGCCTTCAGTTCCTGCCGAGGGTCGAGACCGGTCAAGAAGTACGCCAGCCACGAGCGGGTGCCGCGCAGGTACCAGATGTGCACCACCGGGGCCGCCAGCTCGATGTGGCCCATGCGCTCGCGGCGCACCTTGGAACGGGTCACTTCCACGCCGCAGCGCTCGCAGATGATGCCCTTGAACCGGACGCGCTTGTACTTGCCGCAGCCGCACTCCCAGTCCTTGGTGGGACCGAAGATCTTCTCGCAGAACAAGCCGTCCTTCTCGGGCTTGAGCGTGCGGTAATTGATGGTCTCCGGCTTGCGGACCTCGCCGTTGGACCATGTGCGGATGGCGTCAGCGGTTGCCAGTCCGATCCGGATGTCAGAGAAGTCGTTGACGTCGATCATGGGTTATGTCCGGCCCTGTGTCTGTATTGGTGGTGCGAGTTCTGGATGTTTCGGTTGCGCTGTATCGGCTGTGCAGTGTCGCTGCGCTGATCACATGCGCTGCTGGCGGCGCAGCTCGTCTTCTTCGTCGGTGCCGCGCTCGGGCCGGCTGATGTCGATGCCCAGCGATTCCTCGGCACGGAAGACGTCCTCGTCGAGACCCTGGATGTCGATCTGCTGCCCGGCCGTCGACATGACCTCGACGTTGAGGCAGAGCGCCTGCATTTCCTTGATGAGCACCTTGAAGCTCTCAGGAATGCCGGGCTCGGGAATGTTCTCGCCCTTGACGATCGCCTCGTACACGCGCACCCGGCCCAGCACGTCGTCGGACTTGATGGTGAGCAGCTCCTGCAGGCAGTAGGCAGCGCCGTACGCCTCGAGCGCCCATACCTCCATCTCGCCGAAGCGCTGGCCGCCGAATTGCGCCTTGCCGCCCAGCGGCTGCTGGGTGATCATCGAGTACGGCCCCGTCGAGCGGGCGTGGATCTTGTCGTCGACCAGGTGTGCCAGCTTCAAGATGTAGCTGTAGCCGACCATGATCGGCTCGTCGTAGGCCTCGCCGGTGCGCCCGTTGAAGAGCACCGTCTTGCCCGAGCGGGTCATCAGGCGTTCGCCGGTCACCGATTCGGGCCGCAGGTTCTCGAGCGTCTGCTGGATGGTGGGATGCCGTCCGGCGGCTTCCTCCTCGTCCCAGCGAGCCCCGTCGAACACCGGCGTGGCAATGAACACCGACGGCTCGGTGGTGGGGCGGGTCTTGCGGGCAGTGTTGCTGACCGGCTCCTTGCCGATCATCTCTTCCTTGCCGCCCTCGTCAGTGGCCTTCCAGCCCCAGCGTGCTGCGTAGCCCAGGTGGGCTTCGAGCACCTGGCCGACGTTCATGCGGCTCGGCACCCCCAGCGGGCTCAGGATGATGTCGACCGGTGTGCCGTCGGCCAGGTACGGCATGTCCTCGGTGGGGAGGATCTTCGAGATCACGCCCTTGTTGCCGTGACGCCCGGCGAGCTTGTCGCCCACGCTGATCTTGCGCTTCTGGGCCACGTACACGCGCACCAGCTGGTTCACGCCCGGCGGCAGTTCGTCGTCGGCGTCGCGGCTGAACACCCGGATGTCGGTGACCACGCCGTTCTCGCCGTGAGGCACCTTGAGCGAGGTGTCGCGCACCTCGCGGGCCTTCTCGCCGAAGATGGCACGCAGCAGCCGTTCCTCGGGCGTGAGCTCGGTCTCGCCCTTGGGAGTGACCTTGCCCACCAGCACCGCGCCCGGCTCGACTTCGGCGCCGATGCGCACGATGCCCTGCTCGTCGAGGTCGGAGAGGATGTCGTCGGCCAGGTTGGGGATGTCCCGGGTGATCTCTTCGGGCCCCAGCTTGGTGTCGCGGGCGTCGATCTCGTACTCGTGAATGTGGATCGACGTGAGCACGTCGTCCTTCACCAGACGCTCCGACAGGATGATGGCGTCCTCGTAGTTGTAGCCCTCCCAGGCCATGTAGGCCGCGAGCAGGTTCTTGCCCAGCGCCAGCTCGCCGTGATCGGTGGACGGCCCGTCCGCGATGACGGCCTGAGGCTCCACGCGATCGCCGACGCGAACGAGCGCCCGCTGGTTGATGCACGTGTCCTGGTTGGAGCGCCGGAACTTGAGCAGCGGGAATTCGTGCTGCTTGCCGTCATCTCCGTCGATGACGATGCAGTCGCCGGCGACTTCGGTGACTTCGCCGCCGATGCCCTGACGATCGCCCATGTCGTCTTCGACTTCGGCGAGCACCATCTCGGCGGCGTCGGCCATGGCGAGGCCTTCGATGCCGGTGCCGATGTAGGGCGCCTCGGCCCGCAGCAGGGGCACCGCCTGGCGCTGCATGTTGGCACCCATGAGCGCCCGGTTGGCATCGTCGTGCTCGAGGAACGGGATCAGCGCGGTGGCCACCGACACGATCTGCTTCGGAGAGACATCCATGAGCTGGACTTCCGATGCCGGCACGTAGCTGATCTCGGTGGTTGCGGCGAAGTAGGTGTCGCGCTCCATCTGCAGCCGCAGATCTTCCAGGCTGGCGCCCTGGGGGCTCTTGCGCACGAGCACGCGGGGGTTGCGGAATGATCCGTCGGGGTTGAGCGGCGCGTTGGCCTGCGCAACCACGAACTCCTCTTCCTCGTCGGCGGTCAGGTAGCGCACCTCGCTGGTGGCCTTGCCGTCTTTGATGACGCGGTAGGGCGACTCGATGAAGCCGAACTCGTTGACGCGGGCGAAGGTGGCCAGCGCCCCGATCAGGCCGATGTTGGGACCCTCCGGCGTCTCGATGGGGCACATGCGGCCGTAGTGGCTGAAGTGGACGTCGCGCACCTCGAAGCCGGCTCGTTCGCGCGACAGGCCGCCGGGGCCGAGTGCGGACAGACGGCGGCGGTGGGTGAGGCCCGACAGCGGGTTCACCTGGTCCATGAACTGGCTGAGCTGGCTGGTGCCGAAGAACTCCTTGGTGGCCGCTACGACGGGGCGGATGTTGATCAGCGTCTGCGGCGTGATGGCCTCGACGTCCTGGGTGGTCATGCGCTCGCGCACCACCCGCTCCATGCGGCTGAGGCCGATGCGCACCTGGTTCTGGATCAGCTCGCCGACGGAACGAATGCGGCGGTTTGCGAAGTGATCCTGGTCGTCGAGCCGGTAGCCGGGCTCGGCGTTGGCCAAGTGCAGCAGGTAGCTCGCCGTGGCGAGGACTTCGCTGCGGGTGAGCACCGTGGCATCGGGATCAGGACGGATCAGCTCAGGGTGCTCGAGCGCGTCGGGATGATCGGCGTCGACGAAGTCCAAGCCGAACAGCTCGGACACGCGGTCGAGCTCGGGCCCGAGCTTGCGGTTCAGCTTGTAGCGGCCGACCTTGGACAGCGAGTACCGGCGCTCGTCGAAGAACGCATTCTGGAAGTAGTTGGACGCGGCGTCGGGCGTGGCCACCTCACCGGGGCGGACCCGCTTGTACAGCTCGAGAAGCGAATCCTGCTGGTTGGGCGCAACGTCTCGATCCTTGTCCCACTGGGGCTCGAGGAAGTCGAAGTGCTCGACAAACCGCTCGAGCAGGCCGGGATGGCGGTCTTCGCCGTAGCCCAGCGCTCGCAGCAGCGAGAAGATGCTGAGGCGGCGCTTGCGGGCCACCCGGCTGCCGGCAGTGGGGTCCTTGCCCGGCTTGTGCTCGACGTCGAACTCGATCCACTCGCCTCGGTAGGGGTGAATGGTTGCCGTCACCAGCTGGTGCTTCGACATGTTCCGGAGCCGGTAGCGCTCGCCGGGCTGGAAGATGACACCGGGTGAGCGCACGAGCTGGCTCACCACCACCCGCTCGGTGCCGTTGATGATGAACGTGCCCTTGGGAGTCATCATCGGGAAGTCGCCCATGAACACCGTCTGGGCCTTGACCTCGCCCGTGTGAGCGTTCTTGAACTCGGCGCGCACGAAGATCGGCGCCGAGTAGGTCATGTCGCGTTCCTTGCACTCCTCCACCGAGAACTTGGGCGGCGGGCGCAGATCCTCGTCGTAGGGGTCGAACGAGAAGACGAGCTGGAGATGCCCGCCGAAGTCGCTGATGGGGCTGATGTCTGAGAAGGTCTCAGCGAGCCCGACATCGAGGAAACGTTGGAACGAATCCTTCTGGATCGACACGAGGTCCGGGAGTTCCAGGACCTCGTCGAGGTTGCCGAACGAATAGCGTTCGCGGCCGACACGAGACGACAACGGACTCTCCTAGTGGTTCAGTTGTTCGGAATGGGTCACCGGCGACTGCCCGCGGCAGGCGACGAGGGGGCTGAAGCGCGCGCAGTCGCAGGCGTCCGCAGCAAACAGGGAGCCCACCGTTGGGACTCGGTGCTGGGGACTGGTGGGTGCGCGAATACGGAGACCACCTGTGCCACGGCGGAGGCAACGCTATCCAGCAACGCTGGACGCCACAACCGCGACACGCGGCGTGCGGTGAGCAATGCGCGCGGCTAGGACAGTTCGACGGTGGCGCCGACGCCTTCGAGGGCTTCCTTGGCCTTGTCGGCGTCGGCCTTGGGCACGCCTTCGAGCACAGCCTTCGGGGCGGCCTCCACCAGATCCTTGGCCTCCTTGAGACCCAGGCTGGTGAGCGAGCGCACCTCCTTGATGACCTGCACCTTCTTGTCGCCGATCGCGGTCAACGTGACGGTGACCTCGTCGGCAGCCTCCTCGGCGGCCTCGCCGTCGCTGTCACCGCCCGCAGCAGCGGCAGCCACCATCATCGGGGCGGCCGCAGCAGCGGTGACGTCGAAGCGCTCTTCGAACGCCTTCTTCAGCTCGACCAGCTCGAGCACCGTCATGTTGCCGATGGCGTCGAGGATCTCTTCGGTGGACGTGCTCATTGGTTGTTCTCCGTGTTCGTCGGATCGTTTGTCGGATCGTTTGTCGGATCGTCAGGCGGATCGCTGTTCGGGTCGTCTGCTTCGGCGTCGTCAGCCTCAGGAGTGGAATCTGCCGCGGCCGCACTGGCATCGGCTTGGTCTGCTTGGGCCGCAGTCGCCTCGGCAGGCGCCGGACTGTCTGGCGTCTTGTCGGCCAGCGCTTGCAGCAGGCCCGACACCTCGCCGATCAAGTTGTTCATCATCGAGGCCAGTGAAGTGAGCGGCGCTGTGAACGTTCCGAGCATCTGCGCCATCAGCTCGTCGCGCGACGGCAGGTCGGCGAGCTCGCGCACTTGGGCGTCGCTGAGCAACGTGCCCGCCAGCACACCGCCCTTGATGACCAGCGCGTCGTGCTCCGCTGCAAACGTGCGCAGGGCCTGAGCAGCCGCCGACGGATCCTTGCCGCAGAAGGCGAGCGCAGTCGGACCCAAGAGCAGGTCGAGCGTTCCGGCCGGTGCATCAGCCGACAGCGCCCGACGGACCAGGGTGTTCTTGTAGATCTTGTAACGGCAGTCGGCATTGATGAGCCGGCCGCGCAGGTCGGCCATCTCGGCCACGTCCAGGCCCCGGTACTCGGTGAACAGCACAGCCTCGGCATCGGTGAATCGCTGACGGACCTCGTCCACCACTGCCACCTTGTCGGCCCGCGGCGCGCGCCCGGCAGCCGTCGTTGCTGTCGCCACTGTGGGAACCTCCTGTGCTGCGTGATGTTCGGTGTTGGGACGGTTGGGTCGCTCCCGGCCCCGGAACGGGCACCGGTCCGCAGACCAGACAGAACCGCCTCCCGACGCTGACGCGCACGGAAAGACCGTCCGCCTCATCAGGCTCGACCCGTGTGACTCACCCGAGGCGGGCGAGCCCCTGAACATGGTTCAGACGGGGCCGATTTCAGGCCGGAGCCACCGGAGTTCTACGGCGAGCAAGTTATGAAGTGCCGAACGCTACCGGTCGCGCCAAGCGATTCAACGGCCGCGGCTAGTTGAAGATGGCGGGGTCGATGCGGACGCCTGGACCCATGGTCGACGACACCACCATCTTGCGCACGTAGCGACCCTTGGCGCCAGCCGGCTTCGCCCGTGCCAGCTCGTCCATGACCGCTGCCAGATTGGCGTTCAAATCCTCCGCGGTGAAGCTCACCTTGCCGATCGCCAGATGCACATTGCCGTACCGGTCGGTTCGGTACTCGACCTTGCCGCCCTTGAACTCGCCCACAGCCTTGCCTACATCGGGCGTCACCGTTCCGGACTTCGGATTCGGCATGAGGCCACGGGGGCCGAGCACCTTGCCCAGACGGCCCACCACGCCCATCATGTCCGGCGTCGCGATCGCCACGTCGAAGTCGGTGAATCCAGCTTCGACACGCTCGGCCAGATCGGCGCCGCCTACGACATCGGCCCCCGCTTCGGAGGCATCGGCTGCCGCGTCACCCTGCGCGAAAACCGCAACGCGCACATCACCGCCGGTGCCCGACGGCAGTGCGACGGTGCCACGCACCATCTGGTCGGCCTTGCGTGGGTCTACACCGAGCCGCACCGACAGATCGACCGATTCGTCGAACTTGGCCGGCGCCAGCGTCCGCACCATGTCGATGGCCTGGGCAGGCTCGTGCATCATCTGCCGGTCGTACCGTCGGGTCGCCTCGGCGTAATTCTTCCCTGACATCAGTGAGGTCTCCTCTGTAACGCTGCTAATCAGCCAGCGGGCTCGTGCATCATCTGCCGGTCGTACCGTCGGGTCGCCTCGGCGCAACTACTCGCTGACATCAGTGGGGTCTCCTCTGTAGCGCTGCCTCAGCCGGCGACTTCGATGCCCATCGAGCGAGCGGTGCCGATCACCTGCAGCTTGGCGTTCTCGAGATCGCGTGCGTTGAGATCGGGCATCTTCGTCGCGGCGATCTCGGCCACCTGGGCCGCGGTGACATGAGCCACGGTCTCGCGTCCGGGATTGTCGGCCGCTTTCTCGAGCCCCGCCGCCTGGCGCAGCAGCACCGACGTCGGCGGCGTCTTGGTGATGAACGTGAACGACCGGTCTTCGAAGATGGTGATCTCCGCGGGCACGATCGTGCCGCGCTGGTTCTCGGTCTTGGCGTTGTACTCCTTGCAGAAGTCCATGATCGCCACGCCGTGCGGGCCGAGCGCCGTGCCCACCGGGGGCGCGGGCGATGCCTGCCCGGCCGGGATCTGAATCTTCACCACCGCGCTCACCCGCTTGCGGCCCGCTGCGCGTCGTGCCGGGTTGTCTGCCATGAGGTGCTCCTCGGGTCTGTGCTGCTTAGCCCTCGCAGGGGCTCGGGTCTGTGCTGCTTGGCCCTCGCAGGGGCTCAGATCTTTGCGACTTGGACGAAGTCGAGCTCGACGGGGGTCTCACGGCCGAAGATGTTCACCAGCACCTTCACCTTCAGCTGCTCCTCGTTGATCTCGATGACCTGACCTTGGAAGTCGGAGAACGGGCCCTCCTTGATGCGCACGCCCTCGTCGATCTCGAAGATCATCGACGGCTTGGTGCGGCGCGGCATCTCGGGCCCGCCGTCATCGGGCTCGGCCAGGAATGCCTCCACCTCCCTGCGGCGCAGGGGTGACGGCTTGCCGCCCGGGCCCGCATAGCCGGTGACTCCCGGCGTGCTGCGGATCATGTGGTGAGCCTCGTCGCTGGGACGGCAGCGGATCAGCAGGTAGCCCGGGAAGACCTTCTTCTTGGCGACGACTTTGCGGCCGCCCTTGAACTCGATCACGTCCTCCATCGGGATGGCGACTTCGAGAATCCGGTCCTCCATGTCGAACGTGCCGATGCGGGCTTCGAGGTTCTGCTTCACCTTCTTCTCGTAGCCCGACTGCGTGTGCACGACGAACCAGCGACCCGGCCGGTCGTAGGGCGAGACCCGCATGGTCTCGGGCTCCTCGACGGCGAGCAGTTCGTCCTCGGTGAGCACGTCGACGGCGCCGGCCTCATCGGCGGTGACATCGACGGCGCCTGCCGTGTCGGCGGCCCCGGCCGGCTCGGCGCCCGGACCCATCAGGGTGGTCGCCGTCTGGGAGCTCAGCAACCGGCGTGCGGTCGCCATCGGGTCGGTTTCGGGCTCTGCGGAAGTGTCGGTCAGATCGCTCATGTTCGTCAGCTCAGATGCTTGTCAGTTCACGTCGAAGAGGCGGAGGACGCCTTCGCCCAGAATCCAGTCGAATCCGGCGATCATCGCCGTCAGGATCACGATGGTGATGAACACGACGACCGAGTAGTTGATGATCTCGGCGCGCGTCGGCCAGATCACCTTCTTCAGCTCGGAACGGACCTCGCCTACGAACTGCGCCGGTCCGGCTCGCTCGGCGGTCGGTGATGCCGGTGCTGCCTGGCGCCGCTCGCGCCTTGCGGCGGGCGCGCCGTCAGCCCCCATCTCGCCCTGACGCTGCAGGTGACGGCGTGTGCGTCGGTTCATGGCCATCGGGAGTGTCTCCGGCCTCGGTTTCTCAGGGACTAGTCGTCGGGGGTTCGGGCATCGTCAGTCGGCCGGGCTGGCGGTCCAAGCCGGCGGAAGCGCAGGGCAGGAGGGACTCGAACCCGCAACCGCCGGTTTTGGAGACCGGTGCTCTACCAAATTGAGCTACTGCCCTCAGCGTCGGCGCATCGCGTGCGATACGCGGGTGACACTCAGTGCGGGCCTTCTTGGCGAATGTCCGCCGCAACAGGCTACCGGCAGCGATCTGGGTCGCGTCCAGCGGCGCCTGGAGAGGAGACCGGTAGCGGGACTGGGACTCGAACCCAGGACCTCACGATTATGAGCCGTGCGCTCTGACCAACTGAGCTATCCCGCCGTGCGGGCCGCAGGGTAGCGGCGAGCCCCGTGCCGGAATCGAACCGGCGACACCAGCCTTACCATGGCTGTGCTCTGCCTACTGAGCTAACGGGGCAACGCTCGTGCGCCATCGCCAGCGATGTGCGCCGAACATTGTGGGGTCCGGAGTGTATCTGCGGCCCTTCGGTAGCTTCGCTGCCATGCTGACCCGGCTGGCCACAATGGCCGACGCCGATGCGATTGCGGAGATCTACAACCGCGAGGTCACCGACGGCACGGCGACGTTCGACATGGTGCCCCGCTCTCCCGCCGAGCAAGCGGCGTGGATGCGTGACCACTCGGGCGCTTACCCCTGCATCGTGGCGGTGCCAGACAACCCCGACGCCGAGGCCGGCGGCACAGTGCTGGGCTGGGCCTGCCTGTCGCCCTACCGCACCCGGCCGGCGTACTCGACCAGCGTCGAGGATTCCATCTACGTGCATCGCGACCATCAGGGGCGCGGTGTAGGCAGCCTGCTGCTCGGCGACCTCGTGGCGCTCGCCGACGACCACGGCTTCCACGCTGTCTTCGCCCGAATCGCCGACGCCGGCGCCGCCTCGGTGGCGCTGCACGCCAAGCACGGCTTCGAGCTCGTCGGCGTCGAGCGTGAGGTGGGCCGCAAGTTCAGCCGCTGGCTCGACGTCACCCTCATGCAGCGCCTCCGCCCGGTCTGACGCATCTCGGAGCGAATTCGGGTCACGGCTCATCGCTGACGGCGACGTCGTACGACGCCAGGATCAGCCTGACGAGGCCGCGTCGTCGGGCGCCATGACGGAGTGGAACCCATCGGAACGAGTTCCGCCTGTTACCGCGAGAACCTGATGAACTGTCTGCGCAGCTATGCGACCGGATCGGTCATCGCTTGCGCCGCAGCAAAAAGGGCATCGGCTAGGCGACGAGACTGATCGTCGAAAGAAACGCCACCTTCTCCATCACCTGCGGCTGTGTGCATCAGGTCGGCCGGGCGGCCTCCCAATCGGACGTGCTCGGAAAACCACCATGAAGCGACACCCCAAGGGTCATCAGCGGCCCTCAAGTGCTGATTGACCCGCTGCACCATCTCATATACGAAGCCGCTTCGGTCAAATTGGAACCTTGGATACAGGAATCCGCTGTCGGTCGGCAGTGCCAGCAGCATCGAATCTGAACGCCTTGAGCGAACGTCCGTGACGTCCAAGCGACCATGGCTGACTGCAGCAACCTCGTCTTCGCTGAACATCGGCTCGCCCAGCACTTGGTGCCGCGCAGCGGCCCTCAGCCGCGCCGGGGCCGCAAGCACCTGCTCAGATTCATCGAGCAGAACTCTGAGTTGTTCGACCAAGCCCCGCACCACGTCCCGGATGTCAGGATCATCCAACATCTGAGAACTGTGCGCAGTGATTGCGATGAGCTGATTCTGCACGTGCTGAGCAAGAGCGTTGCGAAGTCCGGGGCCGCGCAGTTCGCCAGACTGCTCAGGTTGCCAATGGCACATGGTGAGTTATAGCGCGCGTTTGTTCGCACATGGTGAATCGGGTGCCTGTCTCAGAAGTGCCAGGGGAACTGCTCGTAGTCGGGGTCGCGCTTTTCTAGGAAGGCGTCACGGCCTTCGGCGGCTTCGTCGGTGCCGTAGGCCAGGCGGGTGGCCTCGCCGGCGAACACCTGCTGGCCCACGAGGCCGTCGTCGATCAGGTTGAACGCGAACTTGGCCATGCGCTGGGCGGTGGGCGAGCGCGACACGATCTCCGCGGCCCATTCCAGCGCCACCGATTCCAGCTCGGCATGGGGCACCACAGCGTTCACGTCGCCCATCTCGAAGCGTTCCTGCGCGGTGTAGGTGCGACCCAGGAAGAAGACCTCGCGGGCCTTCTTCTGGCCGATCTGGCGGGCGAGATAGGCCGACCCGAAGCCGCCGTCGAAGCTGGCCACGTTGGTGTCGGTCTGGCGGAAGCGGGCGTGCTCAGCCGAGGCGATCGTCAGGTCGCACACCACGTGCAGGCTGTGCCCGCCACCGGCCGCCCAGCCGTTCGCCACGCAGATCACCACTTTGGGCATCATCCGGATCAGCCGCTGGCACTCGAGGATGTGCAGGCGGCCGGTGCGGGCCGGGTCGATATCGGCGGCCGTCTCGCCGTCGGCGTAGCGGTAGCCGTCCTTGCCGCGGATTCGCTGGTCGCCGCCCGAGCAGAATGCCCAGCCGCCGTCGGCAGGTGCGGGCCCGTTGCCGGTGAGCAGGATGCAGCCCACGTCGGGCGTCTGCCGGGCGTGATCCAGCGCCCGGTACAGCTCATCGACCGTGTGCGGGCGGAAAGCGTTGCGCACATCGGGCCGGTCGAACGCGATGCGAACCGTGCCGTGCTCGTTGCTGCGGTGGTACGTGATATCGGTGAAATCGAACCCGTCGATGTCGCTCCAGCAGGACGGGTCGAAGATGTCTGAGACGTGTGGCAAGAACGGCATGGCGAATCCTGGGCCGAAAGCGTAGGGGCAGGTGAGGGCACGGTATTGGATCGAGGCACCGCAGCGGTCTCCGCAGGCAACCCGCTGAGCCGAGCCGGCTGACCGCGACGCGCCGCCGCTGCGGGCCGCCGTCGAAGGCGGCTGCAGCATCGACGACTTCGACATCGACGACGCCTGAGACCTCTCAAGCGGCGAGTTCGCCCGCACCGCGACCTGCCCCCAAGGCATCACTGTGTATCCTCCGCGAAATGGGGACAGGCAACGCTTGGCAGAGGTGCGCTTCGTGCGCACCGGCCGGCCGGGCGACAGGCAGGGAGACGATGCGATGACGATAATCGGCACAGCGGTGGACGCGCTGCGCGCGAATGCGGGGATCGCCCGCCGGCCCGCTTCTTCCTGCGACAGCTCCAATCCTTCCGTAAGCCTTGCCGCAATGCCCCCCCCCCCCCGCGATTCGCAGTGTCCGCGGCGCGCGGCGGCTGGGCTTCTGCTCGGTCTGACACTGATCGCAGGCTTGGCTGTCGGAGCTGAGGCACAGTCCGCACAGGTCTTGGTCAGCAATCTCGGACAGACCCCCGACTCGGGTGATGCGAACTTGACAATTGATGTCGCCCAGGCTTTCACGACGGGCGGCAACGCCGGCGGGTACACCGTGGCCAGCGTGGACATGAGGCTTGCCAAGCTGAACGACAATCAGGCATTCGCCAGCAAGATCACAGCAACCATCCGCGAAAGCAGTCATGGGAACCCAGGCGCCGTTGTCGGCACGCTGACCAATCCCGCTTACGCGCAGACAAATACCGCCCGCAATTATACCTTTACCGCTCCTCAAGGGGGCATCTCTCTCGACGCCAGTACAACGTATTTCTTCATGATCGATACAACTGGTCTGGACCGTGACACCAACAGATTCCTGCGAACAACTGTGAACAATGAGGATGCAGGCGCGGCGGCTGGATGGAGTATTGGAAACAGCTACAGGTTTCGGAACACCCAAAATGGGAACTGGGGGGGAACGGCATCAAACGCTTCCCTGATGATCAGCATCAACGGCACAAAGGCACAGTCCATACAGGGTTTGGTCAGCAATATCGGAGAGACCTCAACTGACGCCGGGTTCAATCTTAATCTCGCCCAGTCTTTCACGACGGGCGGCAACGCCGGCGGATACACAGTGACCAGCGTGGACATGGAGATCGGCAGGCTGAACGACTCTGCGGCATTCGACAGCAAGATCACAGCAACCA
>JAJDZE010000145.1 GCA_022824805.1 Acidimicrobiia bacterium
GATGGCGTAGGCATGCAGCGCCGTGAGCGCCTCCATCACCTTGCGGCCCCGAGATGCTCTCTTGTTGGCCTTGTCCAGTGATTCGACAGCGGCCTCGGCCACCTCGTCGGGGATGCTGAGCGCATGGAGATTGGACCGCGCGTAGCCGATCGCCTGCTGAACACCGCGGGCCTTGGCCGGCTCGGAGTCGGCAGCAGCGGCATGCGCGAGTGCCCGCACCGTGCGGTGTTCGGCCTCGTTGATGCGCTCCGCATAATCGGCCAGTTGGCTGCGCGCTCGGCCAAGTTCCCCGATCCTGGCTCTGAAGCGCCGAAGCCGGTTGCTGAGACGGTCGTTGTCGCGTCGCAGTTCCGCTAGATCTTCCTCGCGAGCCTTGCACTGGTCACGTGTTCTGATGAACTCGTCCCAGTTCATGCGCGCTTCTTCGCTGACCTCCGCCAGCTGCTCGCGGAGCTTCTGGAATTCGTGGACATCGGCTGAGTGCCGGTGCCCCGACCAGGCAGGTCGGATGGATCGCACCACCCGGAAACAGGTCGGTGCGGCTTGTCGGCGAAGTTCTCGCTGCTGGCTCATGATTGCTCCTCGTGTCCTCGGGGTGTCTCCCCGATGTCAACGTCTCACGGAATCTCCAGATGTCAAGCAAGCGCGTTCGCTTGCCTCGCACACGGCGGTTCCGCCATCAGCAATCTCAGCAGAGGGGTGTGACATCGAAGGGTCCGCTTGGGCCGGGTTGCGGCTCGGGAGGATGCTTGAGGCTGCGACATCCTCGTCCCGGCGATCACCCTGGCCGGTGGGGCATCGCTGCCCGCTGTGCCGTGCGCGAAAACCACTTGGCGCCGGCGGGCGCACTTCCTACGGTCCAAGGCATGGCGTCGAAGTTCGTTCGCGTGCGCATCCTGCCTTCAGCGCTCCGACACGGCATCGCCGAAGATGACGTCCTGCATGCCTACCGCAACGCCAATTCGTCGTGGCCGCTTCACGACGGCAGGGAAATGCTGGTGGGGCCCCGGCGTGATGCGCAGATGTGCGAGATCGGCGTCAGGTACGATGCCGATGAGGATGTCGATCTGATCTTCCACGCAATGAAGGCCCGCTCGAAGTTCTTGAGGTGACCCCATGGCGACTGATCTCCGCAACATGTCCATCGACGAGATGATCGCCAATTGCGACGAGATTGCCGACTATTTCGAGTCCGCCGATCCCGGCGATGCGCCCGTTTACCCAGCGGCCGACTACTGGTTGAGGTGCGCGCTCCAGCGAGCTGAGGTCACCGGGCAGCTCGACCACGACCGCATCAGAGCGCTGATAGCCGACGCCCATGCGGCGGGATCGACGTGGGAGCGCATCGCCGAACTGCTCGACACCACCTCAGAAGCCGCCGCGGCACAGTACGGCTAGCGCCACGAGTCATCGGCACGTCCGCTTCAACCGCGGAATGGCGCTGTACGACGCCGGTGCCGGGCTGATGCTGCGGCCAGCGCCACCTTGGGCGTTCGGGAGACGTAACCGACGGCTCAGAACATCTGGCCTGCAACTGGCGCAGTGGCTCGGGCTGCTGCCGCCAAGGCGCCCTCGCGCAGGCCAGGCCAAGCTGTAATGAGGCTGTTGTAGGCGTTGGCCTCGGCGGCCCAGCCGTTGTCGTTGGCCTTCTGGTACAGCAGATAGGCGAGCTGGCGCGCCCGGTCGCCGTTGCCGCCGAGGGTGTGCAGCAAATCGGCGGCCTCGCTCTCGGAGCGCTCCAAGGCGGCCACGAGGTACTGCAACGCCTCCCAAATCGTGAACCGATCGTCTGCGGCGGGAGACCAATGCGGGTCCAGTTCCGAGCGCTGGTAGAGCCGGAACTTGCCGGCCCGAGCCTCGCCGACGCCCGACTCAGTGAGCCCTTCGAGCGAGGTGTTCTTGGCCTTGGCCACGCTCTCGGCATCGCCGGACCGGCCCTGCTCGTACTGGTGTTCAGCGAACCAAGTGAGCGCGAACCGCGTGTCGCGGTCCAGTTCGGCCTCTTCGCCGTCCAGCACCTCGCCCAGCACGTCGTTGATGATCGACAGCGCCGCCGACACGCGCATCGCCGAACCATCTGCCTCAACGACCTTGGCATATCGCGAGAACACCTTGATCCCGGGTCCAATAGTGGACTGCGCCATATCCACCGGCGCGATGTTGCCCGATTGCAGAATGCGCACGGCCTCAGGAAGTTCGGTCCGCAGCGCAGCGATGAACTCGCCGCGTGTCGCCATGACCGCAGACTCCGGCCGCGGCCGGCATGCGAGGACAATCGAGGAGGCCAGTGCCGCCGATCCCAAGCCCCGTGGCCGATTTGCCAGCTCAGTACGCATCGGCCACGTTGCGTTCACTTGCAGCCCGGCATCGACGACGGCTTGCAGGAATGTGTCCCAGCCAGTGGATCGCATCTCGCCGTCGGTCGATTCCGTCGCCTTGTAGGCGTAGTAGACGGTCGTCGGAACCTCGGCATTCGCGTGGGCGGCGAGCGTCGCCATCAGTTCCGACACACCCGACTCGAAGTGCTCCTTGGCACCCACTGGGCCTCCATGACGCCCCGGGTCGGCAATCATCTCCTGCGCTTTCGGTGTCAGCAGAGTCGAGCACTCATCGGGCCAGACGTCAGCAAGGTTGCGCCTCAGCCACACATAGAAGAAATCGGAGATGTCGGCGTACCCGACGTTGTCGTAGTAGGGAGGGTCAGTCGAGATTGCGGCACCGGGCATCTCTTGGATGCGGGCACGAGCATCCCGCTGGGCGACGCGGCCGACGCGGGCCGCCGGCAACCGTTCAAGCGCCCGCACAATGCTGCCTAACGATGTCCGAAAATCACCACCGGCGTCATTGAATACGTTGTTCTCGGCGAAGTCCCACAGGATTGGTATCGCCTGTCTCGTAAACAAGTGCCGCACTTGGGTTCGCGACGATTCCCACATACACAACGAGTTGCACATGTCTGCAAGCCGACCGATGCCGAGCGCGAGGTAGGTCAACACTGCATCGGCGTAGGCGATCGCGCCGCCACCGCCGTCCCGCAACCGCAAATCATCCTTTGCGAAGCCCGCTGCTCGTGCATCTCTGAACACGACGTTTTCAACCTCAGAAAGCAGGTCCGAGAATGCCGTCAAGGCGCTGAGTTGGCGCTGCGTGAATAGCTTCCACCACTCGTCCATCCCATAGGGTTGGACGCGGAAACCGAGTCCGTGCTCTGGCAACGGCGACTCGGGTCGCCATGGCGGCGATGCTCCTGTTGGGGTTGTGACCGCTACTTGGTCGGGCCGGCAGTACTCGCGGCCGCGTTTGCCTTTCGCTACAACCGCAATCATTTGCTGCTTCATTCTCCCGTCGATGCCCTCGGATTTAATGTAGGAGGCCGGAATCGCCGCGCCCGTGGCGATGCACACCCCCTTTCCGCCGCTGATCGTGCGCTCGTAGCTGGGCACCCCGCCTTCGCGGATCTCGTAGCTGATCGTCTGGGCATCCCGGTCGATGATCGGCTCGATCCAGACGGTCGGCTTGCCCTTCTTCTTGGAGAGCGTCCACGACGCGACGAGCGGCACATGGCCTGACCAACTGGGATCGGGCGATTCCACAGTCCGCGCCCAGATCCAGGCGATCGGCGTCAGCTTCTCGCCGTCGGGGCCGGTGGCATCGGGGTAGAGGTGGCCGATGCGGCGCTTGGCCTCGTCGCGCATCCAGCGTCCGTACGCCTCGACGTCGGCTGCCAGTCCTTGTGCGCGCTCCCAGCGACGGCCGTCGTCGATGTCCAGGCCATCGCCTTTCGCCGCCGTGCCGCCTGCCATGGCTGGGGCCTTCAGGTCCCGAAGGTCAGGATGCACTGGCGGTAGGCCGGCGAACCGGGGCGGAATCTCAATCATTGCTTTGTTGATCAGCACCGCGACCGGATTCAGATCGCCCGCGAGCGCTTCCAAGCCGAGCCGCTGCGCCTCGAGCGGTATCGCGCCGCCGCCGGCGAACGGATCCAGGATCGGCGGTGGGCCGTCGGGGAAGGCCCGGTCGATCTCCGCCCGAGCCTCCGTCAGCACTTCGGCGTTGTTGGAGTTCTCCCACTTGACCAGCCGCTCCAAGATGCCGAACAGCCGCTGCCGCTCGGCCTCCTGCGCCCCGGAGTCTGGCAGCAGGTTGCCATCGGGATCCAGGTACCCCTCGGCCGACGGATCGTCCACCAGCGACGACCAGATCACCGCCCGAGCCGCCGCCAAGGGCCGCCGCGCCCACCACAGGTGCAACGTCGACGGATGCCCATGCCGGATCGACTTCTCCCGTGCAGCCTCAGCATTGATCGCCGCCAGCGGCAACGCTACCTCGATCAGCTTCGGCCTGTACCCGACGCCCGTCACGGTTTGTCACGGTAGCCACCGATGCCGCCGGTCAGAGATGCCTGCAGCAGCTACGGCCCGGCGCACATATTATGTGCATAATTTCATTATCTTTCAATCATCGTAGGGTGCTGTCGAATCGAGAATCTGTGAAAGCAGAAGCGACGCTTTGTCATCCCCGTACTACAACCGTTACCCACATCTGCTGGAGCAAGAGCGCGAGGCCGCTCGCGAGGCCGGCATCGTTCCCGTCAGCGTCCCCAGCGCAGACTTCGACCTGCTCGCGGCAGCCGGCGTTCGCATGATCTACGTCGCTTCGGTAGGTGGCGGACTCATGGCGGCGCCCCGGCAACGGCGGTACCGGCAGATCTCCCACGCCGTGCTCGCAAGAGGAGCGCCCGTGCTGGCGGCAGGCGAATTCGAGGTCGAGTACGACGGGACGACGATGATCGTCTCATTGCTCAACGACATGAGCGGCCATTACCGGCCAGGAACGGGCGCGCTCGCGGTAGCCGCGGCGGCGTTCGGAGGAGCTGGAATTGGCGTTCGCCCTGACGCGATCACCTCTTACGATTGGGAAGCACCATGAGCGCCGTCGAAGCCGCCGCCGAGCCAGAGGACGAATCAGCGCAACGCTGTCTTGAGGCGGCGCTCGAAGGCATCGCCAAGGCCACCCGCTTCTACGACTTCGAGAACGCTTGGATCACGGGGTTGCGGATGGTGTCCGCTTCAGGTGGCACCGATGCGCGCGACCAGGTGCTGGTAGCTGCGGGGCGCCGGCTGCACGCCCTCGGCCGGCTGCAGGACGACGTTGCGCGGCGACGCTGGCTTGATCAGATCGCCGCCGAGGCACAGCTCCGAAGCGACAGCCAGCTCAGCGTCGAACTAACAGCGATGACCGCAGCCGAACTGCGTGAGACGTTCGCCCTTGCCGCCGGCGACCTATCGGAACTACGCGATTGGACCGGGTCGGGCCAGAGGCTCGGCGATTTCCCTGCACAGCACCGCCGTGCAGCGAACCGACTCCGCGACCTCGGACGCATGGCGGAAGCACTTCGCGGCAGCGGAATGCTGGCTCTCTGCTCTGAGGCGGACTACGGACTCGCCTGCGATCTGGCTCGTGCCATGAAACCCGCTGTCCACCTCGTGCCTACGGTGCCCGAGTCGCTGCGGGTGAGTCGGGACGACCTGATCCGCTGGGCGAAGTCCGGTAGCGGGGAGAAGGAGTTCCCGAGACTGGTCCGAAGCCTCATCGCCGAGACCGAGCCGTCGGCCGAGTGGATCGATATGCCGGCCGGCACCGGAACGGCGTCGTCGGGCTTGGACGGAATCGTGAGATGTGCCCGCGGGAACCGCTTCGTGCCCGCAGGGAAATCTGTGTGGGAGCTCACGACACAACAGAACGGCACCCACGCCAAGGCCGCCTGCGACTACGAGAAGCGAACCGAGATCTCGACACCTGAGCAACGCGCCGAGGTTGCATACGTGGCGGTTGCGTGCGCCCCGTGGACCAAGCGGAGGTCGTTCGAGTCTGAACGCACAGGCGACGACGACTTCGACCGAGTCAGAGGCCTGAATGTCGACAGTCTCGAAGACTGGCTCTCATGCGCCGTAGCAACGACCGTCTGGATGCGGGAACAGATCGGCAAGCCGACCGCGGGCATCAGCCTGCTCTCGGGATGGTGGGGAGACTGGCTCGAATCGACGACGATTCCACTGGATACGGGCATCGTGC
This sequence comes from Acidimicrobiia bacterium, assembly GCA_022824805.1. Taxonomy (GTDB): domain Bacteria; phylum Actinomycetota; class Acidimicrobiia; order Acidimicrobiales; family Poriferisodalaceae; genus Poriferisodalis. Next base: position 6,076 of record JAJDZE010000145.1, read on the forward strand.
TCGCTGGACGCGACAAGACCGCGGAGACCCTGCGTGAGCGGTGTCGGCGCGGACGCGGAATCATCACCGTCGGCGGGCAAGTGCACCGTGACGAGATTCTCGCCTTCATCGCCGCATCGCTCCTCAACGGCGCGCCTGCGGACGCTTTCGGCGACATGCTGTTCGTCGACTCCCACGATGCTGCACGCCAGCTATTGGCCACCGAGGCCCTTGACTCGCCCGCCGGAGTCACGCCAGACAGGTCCACGACGGCGATGGTCGTTCCATCGAGCGACTTCGCTCAGCGTCTGCCTGCGGACAGTCGGCACTTGATGGTGGTGCCGCTGCCGGGCAGCACGCAAGCCGACATCGTCCTCGAACCGGTTGACGGCGAAGCCGTCACCAAACACCTCGAGGCAACCGAAGAAGCGGACTCGAACGCCTACCGCCTCGGTGCCATGGCTCGGATGAGTCTGATGGCACTGCGTCGGCATCTCGCGAAGCAGCCCGGGCTGCATGCGCCGAGGTGGGCGAGCGACGGCCCTGAAGCGCCGCTGCGCCGGTGCCTGCTGCTCGGCGGCTGGAACGAGGCCCGCGAGGGCGACCGCCGGGTGGTCGAACGAGTTGTAGGCATTCCCTACGAAGAGGTCACTGAAGCGCTGACTCGGTTGGACACGGGCGATGCTCCGATGCTGCGCACTGGCGACCTGTGGCACACGGTCTCGCCCGGCGACTCCTGGATACTGGTGCGCGATCATCTCGTCTCTGCCGACCTTGCCGCGTTCACGGCGGCCGCGCAGAAGGCTCTGACGGCAGCCGATCCGCTATGGGATATGTCCGACGCCGAAGCGTTCAACGCCCGGATCGACGGCATCACAGCCGAGTACTCGCCTCAGATCAAGCGAGGGATCGCAACAACACTGGCGCTCGCGTGCAGCAGGCCGCCCGACATGCCGATGTGCAGCGCTGCCGCGACTGAATGGGCCGAGGGCGTGGCCTGGCAAGCGCTGAGGGCGGCAAACGAGGATGCGACACCAAACACGTGGTCCGCCGTCGCGGAGGTGCTGCCGCTGTTGGCCGAAGCTGCGCCCGCTGCGGTGCTGGAATTGCTGCGCTCCTGTCTTGCCAAGTCGCATGCCTTCGCAGCGGCGATGTTCGCCGACGGCGACGAGGACATGTTCAGCAGCAAGCCGGCTTCGCCGCACTTCGCGGTCTTGCACGCCTTGGAGATCATCGCCTGGTCGCCCGACCACCTCCTCTCCGCGATGGACGTCCTCGCCCGGCTGGCCGAGATCGATCCCGGTGGCCGCTACACGAACCGGCCCGCCAACAGCCTCGCCTCGATCATGTGCCCGTGGCTGCCGCACACGTCGGCCGAATTTGACTCTCGGCTCTATGCGATTCGGATGCTGGTGCGATCCCACAATTCGGTCGCTTGGAAACTCATGCTGTCGATGCTGCCCAGCAGCCACGACACGCAGTCCGACGGTCCGCATCCCCAATTCCGCGCTTGGCGCCCGGTTCAGCCAGCAGCTTCGCGACGTGAGCACTGGGACGCTGTCGAAGCGGTCTCCACGTTGCTCGTCAACAACGCCGGTGCCGATGCCGGCCGCTGGGTCGACCTGCTCTCGAAGATCAACGGCCTCTCCCCAACCGCCCGTACCAGTGCAGCGACCGCGCTCAGCCAAATCGCAGCCGGTGAGCCGACCGAGCAATTCAAGTCTGATTTGTGGCCTGTGCTGCGGGAGGTTCTCGAACGTCATCGTCAGTTTCACGACACAGGGTGGGCACTTCCAGAGACAGAACTCGGACCCTTCGCCCAAGCGCTGAAGTGTTTGCAACCCATTGACCCTGTCGCCGCCTACGGCCATCTGTTCTCTTCGGCCCTGAGGTACATCGACGGCATTTGCGTGACCGACGGCCGAGAGACATTCGAGGCTGCGCATACCGCTCGACGGGTTGCGGCCGTCAACGCGATGCTGGCCAATGCCGGCCTCGGATCGGTGCTCAAGTTCTCGCAAGGGGTCGAAGCTCCACGTTGGGTCGGCATGGCTTTGGCGGAATGCGATCCATCACTTGACGTTGATGTTCTCGAGTCGATGTCCGACGCACCGCCGCCAAGGACCCAAGCAGCACTCGGCTACTTCGGCACCCGCTTCGGCGTTCTTGGGTGGGACGGCCTCGATCAACTGATCACCCGCGGGAAGCCGTCACCGCAGGTTGTGGCAGACCTGCTGAGGTCACCGCCGCGCACTGCGCAAGCATGGAAGCGCATCGATCGGTTCGGCCCCGATGTCACCGCCGAGTACTGGTCGCGCGTCACCTCTTTTGAGCTCGACTGGCCAGACGATCTCGACGAAATGTTGGAGCTGTCGCGCCGGTTGCGAACCGCCGGCCGATTCGACTTGGCAGGCGATCTCCTGCATATGCCCTCGCATGACCACACAACCGAGCCAGCGTTTGCCGAAGAGATCGCCGAATTCCTGTCGCTGCTGGTCAGGCACTCAGACGCTGACGACACGTACAGCGTCATGGGGCTCTGGGAATTGACCGAGATGCTCGAGGTGATCGACAGGCACCGCGAGCATCTCGGCGCCAGTCGGGTTGCACTCTTGGAATGGCAGTACTACCCCCTGCTGCAGCACGAACCGGACTTCACCGCATCGAACCTGTACCGAGGGATGGCGAGCGACCCTGAGTTCTTCGTTCAGCTCGTCGAGCTGGCGTTCAAGCCTGCCAACACTTCTGCAGACGAGGAAGCCCTGCCCAGCGAAAAGCAGCAGAATCTCGCGGTCATCGCATGGCAGGTGCTGAGCGAATGGCCGAAGGGTCTTTTCATTCCGTACATCTCCGGCGCCGACAGCGCCAGTGATGCCGAGGATGCTGCCACCGACAGTGCCGAACGCATCACCGAGACCGAGCGCGGCGCGACTGTCGACGCAGCATCTCTCAATCTGTGGATCGAACGTGCCCGAGCACGCCTCGCTGAGATTGACCAATTGGAAATCGGCGACCAGCGGATCGGCGCTGCCCTCGCCGCAAGCCCCATCGACCCGGATGGAGACTGGCCGTCCGCAGCGGTGCGCAACCTTCTCGAACGCTTGGAATCAGATGACATCGACAGCGGCATCTCGATGGCGATCTACAACCGTCGCGGCGTCACGACACGTGGCATCACCGACGGCGGCGAGCAAGAGCGCAAACTGGTCAACAGCTATCAGGCGCAGAGTCGCAAGTACCGAGAATGGCCCCGCACCGCAGCAGTCTTCGCTGAACTGGCTCGCAGATACGAACGCGACGCGGGCGTTGCCGACCGCCAAGCCGAATCCCACCGCCGTGGCCTGCCGCTGTAGGAGCCGAGGCGAGTATCGAGTAAGGGGTCGGCTGGGTCGCGCAGGCGTTCAAGCGCGATGTCAACGTCGAGGTAGTCCGGTAGGAGAAAGCTCCTAGGAGACTGCTGAGCAATCGGGTGTTGTGGGTGGGGGTCTGGGGGTTGTGGCGCGGTCGGGGTGTTCGGTGGCTGGCGGCGGGGTGCTGGCGGCGGTGGGGGGTCAGGTGGTGGCCCAGTTGGTGCCGTTGTGGTGCA
>JAJDZE010000017.1 GCA_022824805.1 Acidimicrobiia bacterium
GGCAGTCACATGCGGCCCTACCTCCGTGCTGCCAACGTGACGTGGAACGGAATCTCCTTGGACGATGTGAAGGAGATGAACTTCGACGACAACGACCTCAAGACCTACCGGCTCGAACCGGGCGACATTCTGCTGAATGAGGCTTCTGGCAGCCCGAACGAAGTTGGCAAGCCAGCCATCTGGCAGGGCGAGATCGAAGACTGCTGCTTCCAGAACACCCTGCTGCGGCTGCGCGCACGCGATATCGACTTGGGTTACCTGTTCTGGTTCTGCTTCTACTCAGCACTGACCGGACGATTCGGTGAGGCTGGTCGTGGAGTCAACATTCGTCATCTCGGCAAGCAAGGTCTCATGCGCTTCCCGATCGCGATTGCCCCACGTGCCGAGCAGGGCCGCATCGTCGCCGCCATTGAAGAGCAATTCGCCCGCCTCGATGTCGTGGCAATGGCCCTGGCCAGCGTTGAGCGGCGAGCGGGGTCGGCGCGGCGGTCGATTCTTGTGAACGCGTTCAGGGGCCGACTGGTTCCGCAGGAGTCCGGCGACGAACCGGCCGACGAGTTGCTGCTGGTGCGCGGTGACACCCTCGACGAGCTGACGATACGTGACGAGGTGACTGCTGAGAATCCCTTGGCGGGTGGGCCGTTTCCTGACGAAGTGGTCGAACGTCACATCGGGCTCGGTGAGGACAGTGGTTGGGAGTTCAAGGAAGTCGATTTCCGTGGCGATGAGGTGGCAGGTCGCCAGCGTGATCCTTGGGCAGATGAGATTGTGGCGTTCGCCAACGCGGACGGGGGCGTGCTCCTGCTGGGCGTGACGGACGACGGCACGGTCAGCGGCATGTCGCGGGCGAAGTTGGACTCGGTTGAGCGGGCGGTGCGCGAGATCAGTACTCATGCTGTGAAGCCGGCGGTGCGGGTGCGGACCTACCGCCGGATGCACCAAGACCGTCCGTATCTGCTGGTGGCGGTTCCCCGTGGCGATGCTCAGCATGACGGCCCGGGCGGGGCGTTCCAGCGTGTCGGCGCGGCGAAGGTGCTGTTGTCGCCTGATGAGCGTCTGCGGCTGGCGCAGCGTCGCGGTCAGGGCCGGTTCGTGGGGTTCGATCATCAGCCGGTGGCGGCGACCGGCTTCGCGACGCTGGATGAGGACTTGTGGCGGCCGCTGCTCAGTGACGAGGGCTTGGCAGACCCGCAGGTGGGTCTCGCCAAGCTGGGTCTGCTGACGCGCGATGAGACCGGCGAGGTGCGTGTGTCGGTGGCAGGGGCGCTGATGTGCAGCCGCCGGCCGGAACAGCTGATCCCCGCAGCGGCGATCTCGGCAGTGCGCTACCGCGGCGCTGACCGGGCATCGGGCCAGCTCGATGCGCAGATCATCGACGGGCCGCTCGACCGCCAGGTGCGCGACGCGGTGCTGTTTGTGCAGCGGAACATGCGGGTCAGCGCCCGCAAGGAACCGGCCAGGGAAGATCTGCCCGAGTACAGCCTTCAGGCGGTGTTCGAAGCGGTCGTCAACGCCGTCGTGCACCGCGACTATGCGCAGCGAGCGAGCCGGATTCGCCTTTCGATCTTCTCGGACCGGCTCGAGCTGTGCTCACCGGGGTCGCTGCCGAACAGCCTGACCATCGAGAGCATGGGTGAGCGGCAGGCGACCCGCAACGAGCTGTTGACGTCGGTGTTCGGACGGCTTGACGCGAGCGGCATCGACGCCGCGTCTCGCCGCTATTTCATGGAGCGCCGAGGCGACGGCGTCACCATCATCCGGCGCGAGACTCAGGCGCTCACCGGCAAGCTGCCGACCTACCGGCTGCTCGACGGTGACGAACTGTGCCTGACCATTCCCGCAGCGCCGCCGCCGTCGGAGCCCGCGACCCCGGTCGTCACGGTGCGCTGCGCAGGTGCGCCGCTGGAAGGCGCGACCGTGCTCGCACTGTTCCCGAACAGGACATGGAAGCGCACGACCACCGATCTGCACGGCGAAGCGCTGCTGGAGTTGCATTCGGCGGAACTTCCGATGACCGTGTTCGTGGCCAGTGAGGGCTGCGCCGGCCATGTCGAGCGCGACTGGCTGCCCGCCCAGCGGGCGCTGGCCGTGGAACTGACAGAGGCACCCGGCGGCGGGTCGGCGGTGTTCGCCGAATCGACCGGACACCTGCCCGGCCTGACGGGCCGGCTCAACCCCATTCGCGACACCTCCGACCGCGCATACCTGTACGCGGACAACATCGCGATCAACGACGGCCAACCACAGCCGGTGCGCTTCGTCCCTGGCGAGGAACAGCTGCGGCTCGAGGACGCCGACGGCCATGTGCTCATGGTCACCGTGACAGCCATCGAAGGCCGCTCGTCACTGCTCGCCTACCGCAGCCCCCACGACAAGGCAGACTCCATCGCCCACGAACAACCAGACACAGACTGACCAGTTCCGCGGTTCGGTGGGAAGCTCAGAACTTGAGCCTCCGCCGTGTCACGCCGACTCCATGAGCCCGAGTTGACGAATTACGCCATGCCGCTGGGGTTCACCCGTTGATGCTCGGAGTGGGCTCGAAGTTCAGCCATCAGTCGTTGGCTGTGCTGGCTTCCTCGGAGCGTCGGTTCGTGACAGCCAGCCAGCCTTGGTGCAGACGTTCAGTCTCCATGAGAACTCGGCTCCATGTGCTGAACACGAGACGCACGTCGTGAACGGTCTGCAAGCTCTTGCGTCGGAGATCGGCTCTGTCGGTATAGCGCTGGGCGATCATCAAGCCGGTGACACGCAGCGGCTCGCTGCTGAGGCTCTGACTCTCGTGCGCCGCGAGCACGTAGTCGTGGAATCGAGAGACCTCTTCCGGACTGACCGACCTTGGTCGGCCATCGGGATGGGTGCCGCGCTTCACTTCCACTACCAGCAGTTCATCGTGCGTGTACGGGGCTGATGGCCCGAGAGCGAACAGATAGTCCATCCGACCGTCACTGTCGCCCTTGTCAGGCGTGATGCCGAGGTCGGAGAGGCGGACCTCGTCGTCGAGCAAGTACCAGCGCGGGTCGAGCAGCCATGGGTGCTGCTTGATGTGCTTGTGAATGGTAGGTACCTCCAGCGCACCGCTGTCGACGAAGTGACGGAGTTCGCTGATGGCTTTGAGCCGTGCCTCGATGACCGTCTGGTTCCGGCGGGCATCGATCAGCCCGAACTGCTGCACGACATTCCAGATGCGGGTCTGGAAGTCGGGCTCGCTCGCGTCGATGTCCTCGAGGAGTCCTCTGACGATCGTGTCTTCGTGCGCATCGACGACTGACCTGACGAGTGAGCGGGCCTCGTCGAGGTCGATGGCTGGGATTCCGGCGACGGCTCGTGCGACGCGTGTCATCCGGTTGCGCTCCTCTGGTGTCAGCCGGTCCAGCAGATCGTCGAATTCGCGCACGTTGAGACGATCGGTGACACGCTGTTGGCGAATGCTGCTCCATTCTCGCAGAGCCTCCCCCAGCAGCCTTTGACCCCAAGCGACAAAGCCGTTCAACCGCTCGTCTTCCAGCTGCAGATGGTCCCGGTTGGCTTGAATGAGGTCTGATTCGATGTCGAATCCCGTGTCGAGCCAATCGGCTTGCACTTCGCCGACGAGGTATTCCTGTCCCAGCTGGCCTTCGGCACCGGCAGTCCTCTGAAAGAAGAATGGCCGCTGCACGAGCTTGCCCCGCGCGAGCACAGAGATGCCCTGCAGCTCCTTCTCCTTGAGCGGCTTCGCTGTGAATCCGATCCACCATCGCACCGGCTGGCCGTCCAGTTCCGATTGGGCCCAGCCGTCACGGCGAATGTGAACGTCTTCTAGGAGACTGCTGAGCAATCGGGTGTTGTGGGTGGGGGTCTGGGGGTTGTGGCGCGGTCGGGGTGTTCGGTGGCTGGCGGCGGGGTGCTGGCGGCGGTGGGGGGTCAGGTGGTGGCCCAGTTGGTGCCGTTGTGGTGCAGGC
>JAJDZE010000206.1 GCA_022824805.1 Acidimicrobiia bacterium
TCGCCTGTCTGCGCTGCCTCTCAGGACCACAGGGTGCTGAGAGGTGCGGCGGTGATGTTGTCGGCTAGGCGGTAGGTGCGTGGGCCTGCCCAGAGAACCCGACGACGCCAAGGACATCCCCTACAAAGACGCCCGCCGCAATTGACCCCCGCGATCAGTCTTATTCGACAAAAAACATTCGCATAAGGCCCTATTCGAACAAAAATGTTCGTTTAACGAGAATCCGGCAGTAACTTCTGCCGTATGGTCCCGCCTCCAGTGCTGCCATGGCCGCACGGCGTCCGAACGGTGTTCTTCGACGATGACGACGGTGTCGCGTCCGCGGCCACGCTACGTCGGGCAGTGGCCGACGGGAACCTTCGCCGACTCGCGCCCCGGCTGTACACAGCCGACCTCACAAGCGATCCGGCTGAGGTCGTCGCCCACAATCTGTGGCGCATCTTGAGCCGCATGATCCCCGATGCGGTGATCGTCGACCGGTCAGCTGCGGCGGACGGCAAGGTCATCGACGGGGTGCTCTATGTCGCCACGGATCAGCGGCACAGCTCGCTGCGGCTGCCGGGGGTCGAAGTCAGAGTCCGTCCTCACGGAACCACTCTCGAGATCACTGATGACCTGCCGTGGCCGAACGGTCTGCGCATGTCGCGGCCCGCACGTGTGCTCGTCGACAACCTGGTGTCGACACGTGGACGTGCAGAGCGGGCGGCGCGGACGCTGTCGCTAGCGGAGCTCGAAGGCTGGTTGGCGCGCAAGGCCTCCTTCATGGATCGGACGCGTGTGCTGCGATTGCGTGACGACGCGATCCAGCTGGCCAGTCAGATGGATGCAGTCGACCGCGTTGACGAGATCACCGCCTTGTTCGAGCGCCTCGAAGGGCGAGTCCCGTTGTCCCCGGATGGAAGCGGCCTGCTGTCTGCATTGGTCCAGGGCCGAGCCTGGGACGAGCGACGGGTGGAGATGTTCGCCGCCTTGGCAACCGGCCTCACGTCTCACGAGGATCCCGATCTGCCCCAGCAACTCCCGGCGGGGCCATACAACCTCGAGCTGCCGTTCTTCGAGAGCTACTTCTCCAACTACATCGAGGGGACAGAGTTCTTGGTCGAAGAGGCGCGTCAAATCATCGAGACGCAGCAGCCGCCGGCTGCTCGCCCTGCCGACGGCCACGACATTTTGGGCACCTACCGCTGCGTAGCCGACACCGTCGGTCGCCGGGCTGTATCCGACGATCCGAGCGAATCACTGGTTTTCTTGCGTGAGCGGCACGCCTCGATCCTCCAAGGCAGGCCCGAACTAGGTCCCGGCGAGTGGAAGCCGGTGAACAACCGGGTCGGCAGTTACCACTTCGTCGCACCGCATTTGGTTGAAGGAACCTTGGTCAAGGGCCTCGAGCTGGCGCCGTCGGTACCGGCCGGGTTTCGCCGGGCGCTGTACATGATGGTGATGGTGTCCGAGGTTCATCCGTTCACTGACGGCAATGGCCGGGTAGCGCGCGTCATGATGAACGCTGAGCTCTCTGCGGTGGACGAGGCCCGGATTGTGATCCCCACAGTCTTTCGCAACGAGTACCTCGGCGGCGTGAAGCGGACATCGGCAACGCAGGCACAGAACCTCTCTGCGTTAGTGCGGGTGATGAGCTTCGCGTGGCGCTGGACGGCAGCGATGCCTTGGGAAGATCGGGCAGCTACCGAGGGCCAGATTGTCGCGACGAATGCGCTCAGCGAGCCCGATGACGCGGCAGTAGGCGGCATCAAGCTTCGGTTGCCGTAATACGGCGGGCGCGGGTACGGGGCATCGGTACGATCGCCGCAGTACGGCGGGATGGCCGGTAGGCCGGCTGCCGGGCGCCGCCGGGCGCTACACGTCGATCTTGTAGAGCTCTGCCGCGTTGTCCTGCAGGATCCGCTTCTGGGTTGCGGCATCCAGGTTGCCGATCGCGTCACGCACCCGCTCGACGCTGCGGGGATACAGGCACGTCGGGTGGGGGATGTCGGTCTCGAACATGATCTGGGTGGCCCCGATGTGGTCGATGGCCGGCGCCAGGGTCTGCGACTCGAACCAGAAGCAGCCGAAGAACTGCCGCCGGAAGTACTCCGAGGGCTTCATCGACAGGTGCGCCAGGTGCTCGGGCGCCGTCTCGCCGCACTGGTAGTCGAGCGCGTCGAGCAGGAACGGGATCCAGCCGATGCCGCTCTCCACCGACACGAAGTTGAGGTTGGGGTAGCGCTCGGGCACGTCGCTGACCAGCAGGTTCACCATCCAGCGAAGCTGGCCCAGGAAGATCGCCGCCCCGCCGAGGGAGATCTTCACGTCGCCCGACCAGGTGTCATAGGGCACCTTGCCCGACCAGTCGATGTCGCCCTCCGACGCACCGATGTGGAAGTTGACCGGCATCTCCAGCGCCTCGCAGATTTCCCAGAACGGCCGCCAGTCGGGCTGGGCGAAGTTGGGCATGCCCGAGTCGTGCGGGTTGGAGCACATCACGATGCCCTTGGCGCCGTTGCGGTGCGCCCGGTCGACCTCGAGCACGCTGGCGTCGATGTCCCACCACGGAACCAGCGCCATCGGCAGGATGCGGCCGCCCGAGCGGGCCTGCAGGTCGGCCATCCAGTCGTTGTAGATCTCCACGCAGGCGATGCGCAGCGCCCGGTCCTCCACCTTGAGGAAGTTCTGGTTCCCGAAGCCGCCCACGTTGGGGTACACGATGCCGTGGCTGACGCCCATGGCGTCCATCAGCTCGAGGCGGGCGTCGCAGTCATACGACGCCGCGTGCACCATCTCGATGTCGTGCTTGAGGAACTTCAGCCCGAGCATCTTCTCGCCGTCGGGCAGGATCGCCGACACCGCCGAGTCGCCCGCGATCGGGATGTCGCCGTTCACCACCCACTTGCGCTTGCCGCCGTGCTCACGGATCTGGGGCACCAGGTCGCGGTACTTGGCGGGCGCAAGGCTGGTCCACAGGTCGTGCGGCTCGGTCCAGTGCGTGTCGGAGTCGACAATCTTGATGCCGGGAAAGAACTCGGTGATCGGCATGGTGCGCGCCCCCTCTCGGTGCCTGGCGGCACCGGATTCGAAACTACCAGTCACCCTCGCAGCAGTTCCGGGCTTGCCGTCTGCCGCGCAAGCGCCACCGCCCGTCCCGGCTTGTCACGCCGCCCGTTGTTTCCCGCTCTTGTTCGCTGCGCTCACGGGCCGCTCGGGCCACGGCTTCGCCTTCGGCTCAGCCTCTAGTGTCGCCACCAAGCTCGATCGCTCGATGGCGAAGGAGGCGGACCATGCTGCGACTCACGTTCCTGCTGCGGCGCAAGAAGGGCATGACCCGGGCCGAGATGCAGGACTACTGGCTGAACGTGCACGGCCCCCTGGTGGTATCGCACTCGGCCACGGCGAAGTTCCTGCGCTATGTGCAGGTGCACACCACCAGCGACGACCACAGCCGCCTGCCGGGCCGGCGCGGCGAGATGGAAGAGCCCTATGACGGGGTGGCCGAGGTGTGGTGGGAGTCGAAGGCATCGATGCTTGCCGCCATGCAGACCGACGCCGGCCGCGAGTTCGACCGGGTGCTGGTGGAAGACGAGCTCAACTTCGCCGACATCGAGAACTCCTCGGCGTACTACTGCTACGAGTACCCGCAGGTGAACCCGACGCCGGAGAACATCGTGGCCACCGAGCGGTCCAGCCTGGTCAAGCTGTACTTCCCGCTGCGCCACCTGCCGTCGCTCGGCATCGACGAGGCGCAGTGGTACTGGCGCACGCACCACGGGCCGATCATCCGGCGGCAGGCCCAGTCGTCGGGCATCCTGCGCTACCAGCAGGTGCACGCCGACGAGCACTCCTTCACCTCGGCTGTCAACCGCTCACGAGGATCGAAGGTGGAGCCCTACACAGGTCACGCCGAGGTCTGGATGGACCGCAGCGCCATGGGCAACGCGATCCCCGAGAACCGCGCAGCTTCGCGCCGGGCCTACGAAGACGAGGCCAACTTCATCGACTTCGGCCGCTCGACAATGTTCCTGGCCAAAGAACACGTGATGGTCGACCACCGGTGAGCTCGCCGCCGGCCGACGGCGTGAGCGAGGCCGCGGCGGCCGACTGGGCCGCTCTGGCCGCATCTGACGCGGAGGCATGGCCGCCGGCGCTCGACGACGACGGCCCGCGCATCATGCCGCTGAGCTGGGACCGCGGGCCGCAGCGTCTGTGGGGCACCTACGAACGGGCCGAGCGCGACCACTACAGCTTGGCCGGCGAGGTGGACTGGTCGGCGCTCGCGCCCGACGATCTCTCGCCCGACGAGCGCCTGGGCCTCGCGTACTGGTTCGCCATGCACGGCAGCTTCGAAGCCGCCGGTGTGCTCACCTTCGCCCGGGCGCTGATCGCCGCCTTCGAAGCCCGCGAGCACGACGCCGTCCGGCGGATGCTGGTGACGGTGACACGCGACGAGAACCATCACGACGAGATGGCGATGCGCGTGTGCCGCGCCATGCACCCGACCTTCGGCGAGGCGATGACACCGGCGAACGAGCTCGAGCGTGCAGCCATGCGCAACATCGCGTGGGTCCAGTCGCAGATCAATCGCTACTGGCGGGGCTACCAGCAGGCCCATGAGCGCTACCGCTTCGGCACCATCGTCTCTGCGTTCGCCGCCGGCGAGGCTGCGGGCACGTTCATGTTCGGCCAGCTCGCACAAGACTCGTCGCACCCGGTGCTGCGCTCGCTGATGCGGCTTGTCGCCCGTGACGAATCACGCCACTTCAGCCTCGCCACCCACCTCATGCGCCGCTACCTGCCCAACATCGACCCCGACGAGCAGGCGGCGGTGCTGCGCAACCTGGTGGGCTCGCACGCCTATTTCTCGGTCTTCATGGACGAGCCGAACGAGCAGTTCTGGGGCCACCTGCCGAGCGGCTGGGTGGAGTGGCACCACCGCCTCGAAGACTTGGCACGCCGGGCGGGGCTCGCCGTGCCCGATCCCGATCAGCGCACCGATCTGTGGCGGGGTGCCTTCTTGCGGGTGAAGTCGATCGTGGACGAGGTCGGGCTCGAATTCCCGGCCATCCCAGCGCTGGGGATCGACGGCGACGAGATCGCTGTGTCACCCGACGACGTCGTGGTAGCGGCGCTGTAGCGGGCGTCAGCCATGCACGCACCCGCCGCCGCAGGCGAAGCTGAGGGGCCATACGCCGGCCGAATCGACAACTGACCGGGAGGGAAACATGGCAGAACCGCTGCTGATGCGCTACTTCGACGAGATCGAGGTGGGTGACACGCAGATCACCCGGGCGCGGACCATCACCGAGACCGATGTCGTCAACTGGTGCATGTTCACCGGCGACTGGTTCCTGCTGCACTCCGACGTCGTCACCTCAGCGGAGTCGATGTTCGGCCAGCGCATCGCCCCCGGGCTGATGGTGCAGGCCATCGCGGGCGGCCTGCTGCTGCCGGCCGACACCCGCAGCGTGATCGCCAACTACGGCATGGACCGGTTGCGCTTCCCGGTGCCGACGTTCATCGGCGACACCATCCACGTCGAGCTCGAGATCATCGAGAAGGAAGAGCGCGAGGTGGGCGGGCTGGCCCACATCGAGTGGCGGGTGCTGAACCAGAACGGCACGCTCGTGCTTACCTGCGTGAACTTGGCCCTGTTCGCCCTGACCCGACCCGAGGACGATCCACGATGAGCCAGTCAACGACGAGCCCCGATAGCGCCGGCGGCCAGCCCGCCTTCGAGACGCTGGCCGTGAGCGACGAGAGCGGCGTCCGCACCATCACCCTGAACCGGCCTCGGGCCATGAACGCCGCCAACCAGGCGATGCTGGTCGAGCTGTCGAGGGCGTTCGAGGCGGCGGAAGCCGACGACGGCGTGCGCTGCCTGCTGCTGACCGGAGCGGGCCGGGCATTCTGCTCGGGCCGCGATCTGTCCGAAGCCGAGCCCGGCGAGGATGCCTACGCCATCATCTCGCAGACGATCACCCCGGTCCTCGAACAGCTCTGGGAGTTCCCCAAGCCGAGCGTGGCGGCAGTGAACGGCGCCGCGATGGGGGTGGGCCTGGGCCTGGCGCTGAACTGCGACGTGGTGATCGCGGCCGACAACGCCCGCTTCAGCTCGCCGTTCGCGAACCTGGGCGTGGCGCTCGACTCGGGCGGCCACTACCACCTGCCCCGGCTGGTCGGCATGGGGCGGGCGATGGAGATGATCTACACCGCCGACGTCATCCGGGGCCCGCAGGCGGCCGAGTGGGGGCTCGTGAACCGCTCGGTGGCCGGCAGCCGGCTGCTGGCGGTGGCGTCGGCGCTCGCCCAGCGGATCGCGGCGGGGCCCACGCTGGCGTTCCGCCGCCAGAAGGCCCTGCTGCGCCAGGCCGTCGGTATGACCTGGGCCGACGTGAACGAGGCCGAGGCGCGGCTGCAGGCCGAGCTGGTGACCACCGACGACTACCGCGAGGGCTTGGCTGCGTTCGCCGAGAAGCGGCCGCCTCGCTTCAGCGGCCGATGAGCACCCTGTGGGACCTGCTGCGCCGCACCGCACGGCGGCGGCCCGACGACCTGGCCTACATCTATCCCGCCGAGGGGCTGCAGTTCACCTGGGCGGAGGTTGCCGAGCGGGCGGAGCGCCTGGCCGGCGGGTTGGCCGAAGCGGGCGTGGCGGCGGGCGACCGGGTCGCCACCCTGTTCGCCGACGGCCCGCTCCACAACGAGGCCATCTTCGCGTTGGCTCGGCTGGGCGCGGTGCGGGTGGGCCTGAACTACCGGTACTCGCCGGGCGAGATCGACTCGCTGCTGTCGCACAGCGGGGTGGGCTACGGGCTGTGCAGCGACGACTTCGCTCCGCTGGTGGCGCAGAGCTCGCCCGGGTTCATCAACTGCGGTGACGCCGCTGCCGACTACGGCGAGCTGACCGCGATGATCGACGCCGGCCAGCCCAGCGCGCTGCCGCCCATCGAGGTGACCGAGGCCGACCTGTCCAACATCTGCTACACGACCGGGTCGACCGGTGCCCCCAAAGGGGCGCTGTGGACCCATCGCAACGTCACCCACGCGCTGGCGCACACCGCAATGGATGCCGAGATGCGGTCCGACGACATCTGGCTGCATTGCCTGCCCGGTGCCGGCGTGCCGGGGCTGCTGGGCATCTGGCACGTGGTGCTGGGCTGGACGAACGTCGTGCTGCCCGCGTTCACGCCCCGTGACTGCCTCGACGCCATCTCCCAGCACGCGGTGACCGCGACGGTGTGGGTGCCGACGATGCTCGGTGCGGTGCTTGACGCCCAGGAGGCGGCACCCGCCGACTGCTCCAGCCTGCGCAAGGTGGTGTACGGGTCGGCCCCGACCACGCCGGCAATGATCCGGCGCACCCTGGCCACCTTCGCCGACACCGAGATCGAGCAGTGGTACGGCTCGACTGAGGGGGCGGGCGGCTGGTTCACCCGCCTGTCCCACGCCGATCACCTGCGGGCGATGGCGGGCGACGAGCACCTGCTGCGCTCGTGCGGCCGGCCCATGCACCACGTCGAATTGGAGACCGCCGGGCCGGGCGGCGAGACACTCGCGCCGGGCGAGCAGGGTGAGATCCGTGTGCGCAGCGCCTCGGTGATGGCGGGCTATCTGGATGCGCCCGAACTGACCGCCGAGACCTTGCGAGGCGGCTGGCTGCATACGGGCGACTTGGGTTACGTCGACAGCGAGGGCTATGCGTACCTCGTCGACCGCAAGCAGTTCATGATCATCACCGGCGGCTACAACGTGTACCCCGTCGAGGTGGAGAACGCCCTGGCCGAGCACCCCGCCGTGGCGGATGTGTGCGTGTTCGGCGTGCCCGACGATCGCTGGGGAGAAGCAGTCCACGCGCTCGTGGTGCTGCGCGACGGCCACAGCGCCACCCCCGCAGAGCTCATCGACTTCAGCCGCGAAACGTTGGCCACGTTCAAGGTGCCCAAAGCGGTCGAGCTCCGCAGCGAATTGCTCAAGGGTCCGACCGGCAAGGTGCTCAAGCGCGAGCACAAGGCCGAGTACTGGCCCGCATAGCGCGCCCCGACGGTCGACCTCGACAGAGTGCTGGCGTTATGAAGAAGTATGATTCTCGGCATGGCCACTGAACGCCTGACGATCTCGTTGGAGGCGGGACTCGCCGCAGCTGTGAGTGATGCCGCGGAAGCTGACGAGCAAAACATGTCGGCGTGGCTGGCTGAGGCTGCGCGGCGTCGGCTCGTAACGCGCGGCCTGCGTGACGTCGTTGCCGATTGGGAAGCGATGCACGGCGCGTTCACGGAGGAGGAGTTGGCCCGAGCGCGAGCAGAGCTGGGCCATTGACCGCCTTGGTGCTCGATGCTGGCGCGCTGATAGCGCTGGATCGAGGCGACCGGTCCATGTGGGCAAGGCTGCGGGCGGCATCAGACGCTGGCGACATCGTGGCAGTGCCGACGGGTGTCATCGCTCAGGCGTGGCGAGGAGGCCGCGGCCAGGCACAGCTTGCTCGTGCCCTAGTGCATTGCCACGAAGTGGTCCTCGACGGCGCAGTGGCCCGAGCGAGCGGTCGTCTCTGCGGCCGAACCGGCACCAACGACATAGTCGACGCGTCAGTCGCCGTGGCTGCGGCCCATTTCGCACCTGTTGAGCGCACGGTTGTCGCTACGTCTGATGCCGATGACATCGCAGCACTGACGGCTGCGCTGAATGCCCAAGTGAACATCCTGCGCGTGTGATCGTCGAAGCCTGCGAAACCGAGGCCAACTGCATCGAATTCGGCCCCTCAGTTGTGTTCTTGGCGCCGGACGACCAGGAACCAGGTGAGCACGAACGACAGCACCACCAGGATCACGCTCAGCAGCCCGGCCTCGGCAATGAAGGCATCCTCGAAGGATCCGTAGATGCGGGTGGTCAGCGTCGAGAAGCCGAGCGGCGACACGAACAGGCTGATCGGCAGTTCCTTCATCACCGACAGCAGCACCAGTCCCGCGCCCGCTCCGAGCGCCGGGCCCATGACCGGCATGTCCACGGTGACGAACCGCCGAACGGGTCCGGCGCCGAGCAGGCGGGCGGAGTCGTGCAGGCGAGCGGGCACGCTGCGCACCGCGACCACGCTGATGCCCATTGCGAGCGAGCCGAAGCGCACGATGTAGGCAAAGATCAGCAGCGCCGCAGTGTCGCCCAGCAGATCGAGCACCAGGTCGGTGCGCAGGGTCCAGAAGCGCATCGACAGGGCAATGAGCAGCCCGGGGAGCGCGAACGTGCTGATAACCACCGCGTGTGCGAGCGACCCGGTTCGGGACCGGTAGCGCCCCACGAGCAGGGCGATGGGCAGCACTGCTGCCACCGACACCACTGCGGCCACGACGCTCACCCACACGGTGTTGAAGGTGGACTCCGCGATGGCTGTGTAGTCGACGGTGAGCGCGCGGTCGCCGGTCAGCGAGCGGAACAGGCCGCGCCGGGCCCAGTCGGCCAGGGCGATGAACGGTGCGATGACGCTCGCGAAGACCGTCAGCGCCACCGCTGCGGTGGCGTACGGCCTCCACCGGCCGAGCCGGTAGTCGAGCGGCCGGTCGCTCTTGGCGGACATCGCGTCGGGCAGGCGGCGCGAGAACCACCGCTCGGCCAGCACCACGATCGCTGCGAGCACCAGCAGCATCAGGCTGAGCGCAAGGGCGACTGGCGGGTTGGCCAGGTAGTTCGTCGCGATGGCTCGTGTCAGCGTGTCGTAGCGCATGAGTTGCACGGCGCCGAAATCGCTCAGCGTGTACAGGAACACCAGCAGCGTGCCGGCGCCGATGGCGGTGCCGGCGTGCGGCAGGCAGATGCGGCGGAACACGGCAAACGCGCTGTCGCCGAGCAGCCGGGCGCTCTCCTCGAGGCTCCCTGGGAGGTGCCGCAGCCGTGCCGCCACCGGCAGGTACACGTAGGGATAGGTCATCAGCACCAGCACGAACCATGCGCCCCAGAAGCCCCGCAGCTCGGGCACCGAATCGATGCCGACGCTGTTGAGCAGGTCATTGGCCAGACCGCCTGGATTGAGCGTGCGGATGAACGCCGCCGCTCCCACGAACGTCGGGTAGACGAGCGGCAGCGGCAGCAGCACCCGCCACAGCTTGCGCAGCGGCAGATCGGTCCGCATGGTGAGCCACGCCAAGCCGGTGCCGAGCACCAGCGCGCTCGCCGACACCGACACCGCCAGGCGCAGCGACCGCCAGAGCGGGCCGAGGGTGCGGGCGCTCCACAGCAAGCCTTCGGGACCGGTGCCGTCGCGCAGCGCCCTGTACACCAGGTAGACGCCGGGGAAGGCGAATCCGAACGCCAGCAGCACCCCTGCGATGCGCAGTGCAGCAGGGGCGCGGCTGCGGCGCTGCCGGAGTGCCTGGATCATCGCGCCGCTCCGGCCAGCCGGTTTGGCTGTGCTGAGGTCACTCGTTCAGGATGCCGCTTGCTTCGATGATCTCCGTCGAGCGTGCGAATCCGTCGCCCAATGCGTCGAAGTCGATGCTGCCGATCTCGGGGCCGCCCAGCGGCGGCAGGACGCCGGCGGGTGTCACGCCGGCCGCCAGCGGGTACTCCAGCGTCTCGTTGCTGAAGTACTGCTGGGCGGCCTGGCTCAGCAGGTAGGAGATGAACTGATTGGCGACCTCGGTGTCGTCGCTGGCGGCGGTCACCGTGGCCGCGGTGATGATGAGCATCGAGCCGATGTCGTCGCCGGCGAAGTCCCAGTTGGCGGCGCGGTGATCGTCGCCCAGGGCCGCAGCCACTTGGTACTGGTAGTAGTGATTCACCAGTCCCATGTCGATCTCGCCGCGCCCGGCAGCCTCGACGATGGACCGGTTGTTGGGGTAGTAGCGGGCGTCGTTGGCGACCATGTCGTCGAGCCATTGCGCTGCGGCGTCGCTGCCGTGCTGGTCGCGGAACACGGTGAACCAGTCGACGAACGAGCCGTTCGTGGCCGGGATGGCCACCCGCCCGCGGTACCGCTCGTCGGTGAGGTCGAAGATCGACGCGGGCAGCTCGTCGTCGGCGACGCCGTCGAGGTTGTAGACGAGCACCCGCTGGCGACCGGTGAAGCCGACCCACGTTCGGGTGTCGGACCGGTGGCCGGCCGCGACCAGGTTCGCCACGTCGCCGTCGACGGTGGTGAGCAGCCCCTTGTTGGCCAAGAAGCCGACAGGGCCGGGCGAGCGAGACAGGAACACGTCGGCGGGCGTGCGGTCGCCTTCCTCGGCCAGCAGCAGGGCCAAGTCCGTCGAGGCGCCCCACCGGACCGCCACCGTGATGCCGGTCTCGCACTCGAAGGCGTCGAGGACCGGCTGGATCAGATTCTCGGTGCGGCCCGAATACACCGTGAGCTGCCCGTCAGACTCCGACGCGCACTCCCCGTCGTAGATCTCCGCGGCTGTGCCCTCCAGCGTGCGTGCGGAGCCGCATGCGGTCACTGTCAGGCCGACTGCAACGATGAGCGCCGCGAGTTGCCGGTACCGCTTGGCGGCGACGTCGGCTCGCTGCTGGGAGGGTGCAGTCGTCTCGTTCTGGAGCATGGCGCTGCACTATAGCAACGGTTGTCATTTGTTATTAGGGAAACCTAACTACAAGTATCGAGCGACCTGATCAACCGCACGCACACGGCCGGACGCAGGGCCTGCCCGCTCTCCGCACCTGAGGCCGGCGTGGCTCGGGCGGAATTCGCTTGGGTACATTGGGCGTGCGACCCTAGGGTCGCTGGTGGACCTAGACGGAATCGAACCGTCCGAGGCCGGGCTATCAAACCAACTCGGCGCACCAGCGCTAGGCCCTTGAGAGCCGCACCTTTCGGGGTGCGGCTCTCAGTATTCTTGCAGGCAGAACGCTGGTGACTTCCGTTATTTTCTGATGTCTTTCAGTAGCAGATCGCCAACCTGCGAGGTCAGGCGAAGCGAAGCGGCTCGGCGGCGCTCCAGTCGACGGGCTGCTCGTCGAGGTTCAGTGCGAGCTGGTGCCAGATCAGCTCGACCGCCGGGGGACCCACCGGGTCAGCCTCGGCCGCGGCGTTCACCATCAGCTCGTACATGGCGCCGTCGGTCTCGTCGGTGGGTCGGGCCAGCAACTCCATGAACGCCTCGGCCATCTCGCAGGGCTCGAGCATCCGGGGTTGCCAGCGCCCGAAGACCCGCTCGTTGCCGGCGTACTCGTTGGTCATGCCGGTGCGCACGAACGGCAGCAACAGCGTGAAGCAGGTGACGAGGTCGGCGCTGCGGCCCAGGTTCACCTTCAGCACCTTGGGCAGCTGCAGCACGGCCCAATTCGACAGCGCGTAGCCGGGCACGGCCGGGCCCGGGTCCACCGCTTGCCGTGACGACACGTACACGAACTGCGCTGGCTCGTCGGCATACACCGCCTCGCCCGCCCACAGGTGGGTCGATGCCAGGAAGCCGTCGACCTTGGTGTCGAGCACCAGCCGTGACTGCTCCAGGTTCTCGATGAAGGCCTGGCGCACCCGAGCCCGCCGCAGCGACGACGACTCGCCTTCGACCGGGCGCAGCGTGCGGCCGAGGCTGTAGCCCGACTCGGTCAGCCCGGAGTTGCAGATCACCAGGTTCGGCGGCAGGCCGCCCATCTGATCGATGACGTAGCTGCGTATGGCCCACAGGTCTCGCAGGTTGGTGACGTCGGCCTGCACGGGGAAGGCGTGCACGCCCTCTTCACGCAGGCGGTCGACCAGGTCGAACCCGTCTTCGTAGCTGCGATGGAAGTGGATGCCGACCGAGTCGGCGCCGTTGAGCCCGGTGCTGAGCGCCATCGCTTGGCCGATGCCGCCGTCCTTGCCGGCCCCGGTGATGAGCACGCGCTTGCCCTCTACGCCGCCGCGAAGCGCATCGAAGCGGAACCTGTCGGTGGGCGCCGTGTAGGTCATGGCGTTGCTCCTCGTTGAGCGACGGGCTGATGTGTCGGAATCTGCCAGTTGGGCGCCCGGCCGGACGGCCGGTGCAGACCGCGAGTCTGCCGTACGCCAAGACCGGGGAAGTACGCCTTCGGCCCGGCTAGCGGCCGGTCCAGACCGGGTCGCGCTTCTCGACGAACGCCCGCGGACCCTCCAGGAAGTCGTCGGTGCCGAGGATGTTGCGGAAGTGATCCTTGGTGATCTCCCAGCCGTCGTCCTCGGAGCGCGCATGGCTCTCGAGCACCACGGCGCGGCTCTCGCGCACCGCCTTGGGGGCGTTGGCGATGATTCGCCCGGCGAGTTCCATTGCGGCGGGCACCACCTCGCCTTCGCTGGCCATCTCGTTGACCAGGCCGAGCTGGTAGGCACGCTCGGCCGAGATCGGATCGCCCGTCATGGCCAGCTCCAGCGCCACGTTGCGGCCCACCACCTGCGGCAGGCGGAACAGCCCGCCCGCGGCGGCCACCAGCGATCGCTTCACTTCGGGAATGCCGAAGCGGGCCCGCGGCGAGGCCACCACGAGATCGCAGGACAGCACGATCTCGAGACCGCCGGCCAGCGCCGCCCCGTCCACCGCCGCGATCAGCGGCTTGGTGCGGGGGTACCGGGCGAGCCCGGCGAAGCCGCCCTTTTCGGTTTCGATGGGCTTCTTGGCGGCCACCGACTTCAGGTCGGCGCCGGCGCTGAACACGGTGCCGGTGCCGGCCAGGATCCCCACCCACGCCTCGGGATCGGCCTCGAAGGTGTCGAGATGGGCTTCCATCTCCGAGGACACCTCGTGGCTGATGGCATTGCGTGCTTCGGGCCGGTTCAGCGTGAAGATCGCCACCCGGCCCTGGACTTCGTAATCAACGACCATCGCGTCAATCTAGGAGTCGCGCAGCCAGGTGCGCCCGCTCTGGCATCTGTACCTGACTGTTCAGCGGCGGATGTCGGGGGCGCCGAGGCGGGCGGCGTCGGCGGTCTGGTCGTCGGGCCTCGTTTGGCTGTCGCGTTCGGCTTCGACTCGTGCCTGGTAGTGCCACACCTCGCGCTCGACGGTGTCGGGTGACCAGCCGAGTTCGGCGCCCATCAGTTCGGCCGTGTCCTGCGCGGCGTCGACGCCGCGGTCCCACGATTCCACCGACAGCCGTGTGCGCCGGGTCAGCACGTCATCGAGATGCAGTGCCCCCTCGTGGCGTACTGCGTGAACCACCTCGGCACGCAGGTACGGCAGCCCTTCTGCCAGGGGCCGGCCCAGGTCGGGCTGGGCGGCGATCAGGTCGAGGACCTCGTCGATCCGATCGCCGTGGCGGTCGAGCAGGTGTGCCGCCGTGGAGCGGCTCAGCCCCACCCGGGCACCGAGCTCGTCGTGACGCCGCCGCCGCTCCTCGTAGCCGTCGGCGCCCACCAGCGGCGTGACGAGCGTGGCGGACCGGCGGGCGGCAGCGTCACGGCGGCGGCCGGAGAGCCGAGGCGCCGTATGACCCCGGGCCTCCCACACCTCGCCGAGCGCCAGCTCGACCGTGTCGGCCGCCATCACCCGGTAGGTCGTGTACTTGCCGCCCGCAACCGAGACCAGTCCCGGCGCCACCCGGGTGATCGCATGCTCGCGGCTCAGCTTGGCCGACTGCTCAGCCGAATCGGGGGCGTCGCCGGCCACCAGCGGTCGCAGCCCGGCATACACACCGCAGATGTCGTCACGGCCGATCGGGCGGGCCAGCACGCTGTTGAGGCGTTCGAGCAGCAGCTCGATGTCGGCGCTGCTGGCAGCGGGATGGGCGTAGTCGAGATCCCAGTCGCTGTCGGTGGTGCCGACGATCCAGCGCTCGCCCCACGGCACCACGAACAGCACGCTGGGGGGCGTGGGAACGATGAGCCCGCACCCCAGGTCGATCCGGTCCCGCGGCACCAGCAGGTGGATTCCCTTCGATGCACGAATCCGGGTGCGGGGCCCGGTGGGGGGCTGGGTGCCACGGTCGGCAAGCTGCTCGATCTGGCTCGTCCACACGCCGGTGGCGTTGATCACCGCGTCGGCGTCGAGCTTGAAGGTGCGACCGGTCTCGCCGCAGTGCGCGATGACCCCGCGGACGGCACCGTCGGCAACCACCAGTTCCTGCACGCGGGTGGAGGTGAGGATGCGCGCACCATGAGCAGCAGCCGTGCGGGCGATGGCCACCACCAGCCGGGCGTCGTCGGTCTGGCCGTCCCAATAGGTGATGGCGCCCCGCACGACATCGCCGTCGAGGCCGGGTGCCAGGCGATGGGTGCCGCGCTTGCCCAGGTGCCGGTGCGAGCCATGGGCGTGGCGCCCCCGACCGGCCATCGCGCTGTACAGCGCGATGCCGAGCCCGGTGCGCAGCCGTTCCCGCCAGCCCCGCCGGATCGGGTAGAGGAACTGGACAGGGCGCACGAGGTGCGGTGCCAGCCGGCCCAGCAGCAGGCGGCGCTCGGTGAGCGATTCGGCGACCAGGCCGAACTCGAGGCGCTGCAGGTAGCGCAGGCCCCCGTGGATCAGCTTCGACGAACGGCTCGAAGTGCCCGACGCCAAGTCGCGCTGCTCCAGCAGGGCCACGCTGTGACCCCGCAGCGCCAGGTCGAGCGCGCAGCCGGCGCCGGTGACTCCGCCGCCGATGACCACCACATCGACGCGGCCGTCGCCTTGGCCGCCGCTCAGCTCGTCGAGCCACGCGGCACGCTGCGCCGGCCCCAGCCGGCTGTCACCAGCAGCCTCGGACTCGGGTTCAGACTCGGGCTCACCGTCGCCGGTCGCAGCGGCAAGGTCGCGAGCAATCACTTCGCGAAGTCTGCCACGCCCAGAGGCTGAGCCCGTGGGCGAAGCCATGGCCCGAGCGGCCCGTGAGCGCAGCGAACAAGAGCGGGAAACAAGGCCCAAGCACGAGCGTTCACAGTCGCGAAGTAATCTCGGCCTATTGGGCTCACCGGGTCCGCACATGGGGGTCTCATGGCAACGGTCACCCTCGACCGGCTCACGAAGAAGTACCCGAACGGGTTCGTCGCCGTCACCGACCTGAACATCGACATCGCCGACGGCGAGTTCTTGGTGCTGGTCGGGCCGTCGGGCTGTGGCAAGTCGACGGCGCTGCGGATGGTGGCAGGGCTCGAGGAGATCAGCGACGGCGAGCTGCTGATCGGCAGCGAGCGCATGAACGACGTGGAGCCCAAGGACCGCAACATCGCCATGGTGTTCCAGAGCTATGCGCTGTATCCCCACCTCGACGTGGCCCGCAACATCGGCTTCCCCCTGAAGCTGGCGGGCGTCCCCAAGGCAGAAGTCACCGAGCGGGTGCGCACCGCCGCACGCCTGCTCGAGCTGGAACCGCTACTCGGCAACAAGCCGGCACAGCTCTCGGGCGGCCAGCGCCAGCGCGTAGCCATGGGCCGCGCCATCGTGCGCGACCCGGCGGTGTTCCTCATGGACGAACCGCTGTCGAACCTCGACGCCAAGCTGCGGGTGCAGATGCGCGCCGAGATCACGGCCCTGCAGCACCGGCTAGGCGCCACCACCATCTACGTCACGCACGATCAGGTCGAGGCCATGACCATGGGCGACCGTGTGGCTGTCCTCAAGGACGGGCTGCTGCAGCAGGTGGACGACCCGACTGACCTGTACGAGCGGCCCGACAACCTGTTCGTGGCCGGCTTCATCGGTGCGCCGGCGATGAACCTGCGCCTGGCTCGGCTGGATAGCGGTGCCGACGCCTGGCAGCTGCACTTGGGCTCGCAGACGTTGTCGCTCGATGCACAGGTGCTCGCGGCGAATCCCGCCTTGCGGGGCTACGACGGGGCCGATGTCGTGGTGGGCGTCCGGCCGGAGGCATTCGAGGATGCTTCCGTGGCTACCGACGACGGGGCGCCGCGCCTGGTGGCGACAGTGTCGTTGACCGAAGCGCTGGGCTCGGATCTGCTGCTGCACTTCCCGCTTGATGCGCCTTCAGTGGAGGCTGGTGATCCCGATGCTTTGGAGGGCATCGAGGATCGGATGGTGATTGCGCGGGTGCATCCTCGGAGTGCTGCCCGGCCTGGTTCCACCGTTGAACTCACCGTCGACGTGAGCGGGCTCCACTTCTTCGATCCCCAAACCGAAGCCGCCATCCGCAGCTGAAGGACTAGTGTCCTGAGTGGTTAGTTGCTCGCGTTTTTGTTTTGGGTGCGCCATCATGGTGTCTTCGCGATGATCGGAGGCTGTGATGGGTGCTCGACGCGGACGGCCGGCGGTGCGGGTGGTGCTCGACGACGAGGAACGCGAGACGCTGGAGCGGTGGGCTCGCCGCCCCAAGTCGTCGCAGGCGCTGGCGATGCGCTGCCGGGTGGTGCTGGGCGCGGCTGAGGGCCGTTCGAACAAGGACGTCGCGGCGGAGGTCGGCTGTCATCCGGCGACGGTGTCGAAGTGGCGCAAGCGGTTCGCGGAGCGGCGCCTGGGCGGCTTGTCGGACGACCCGCGTCCGGGGCCGCCGCGCAAGATCACCGACGAGGTGATCGAGGACGTGCTGGTGCGCACATTGGAGACTTTGCCGGCGGACGCGACGCACTGGTCGACGCGGTCGATGGCCAAGGCTGCGGGCGTGAGCCAGACGGCGGTGAGCCAGATCTGGCGGGCGTTCGGGCTCAAGCCTCACTTGATCGAGGAGTACAAGGTGTCGCCCGACCCGCAGTTCGTCGAGAAAGTCCGCGACGTGGCAGGCCTGTACCTGAACCCGCCGGAGGCCGCGGTGGTGCTGTGCGTGGACGACAAGACCGCCATACAGGCCCTCGACCGCACCGCGCCGGTGCTGCCGCTGATGCCCGGCTCCCCGCAGCGGCGCAGCCACGACTACCGCCGCCACGGCACCACCGACCTGTTCGCCGCTTCGGGAAAGGCCGTCACCGCCATGACCGCCCGCCACCGAAGCGAGGAGTTCCCCAAGTTCTTGAACCAGATCGACCGCGAGGTCCCCGACGGGCTCGAAGTCCACATCGTGCTCGACAACGTCTCCACCCACAAGACGCCCGCCATCAAGCAGTGGCTGGTGCGCAACCCCCGCTTCCACCTGCACTTCACCTCCACCTACAGCTCATGGATGAATCTCGTCGAGCGCTGGTTCTGCGAGCTCACCACCAAATGGCTCAAACGAGGAACACACCGCTCCGTCGCCGAACTCCAGGAATCGATCAGACACTGGATCGACACCTGGAACGACAACCCCCGACCGTTCGTGTGGCACAAGACCGCCGACGACATCTTCGACACCAAGGCCTCATATATGCAACAAATTACCCACTCAGGACACTAGAAGTTCTCTAAGGTCACTCGGGATAGGACCTCGGGATGTCGTGTCTGGCCGCAACGTTGCGCAGCGTTGCGGCGGTGCGTCAAGTCCATCGGTGGTCGGGTGCGCCGTGCCGCGCTGACAATAGGGTGCGCGAATGCGTGCACCGGCGTGGCCTCGGACGCTCACTGACGGTAGGACGGCCTGCGGCTCGGTGCGGCCGGTGGCCCGCCGACGAGTTGAGGGCTGGCAGTTGTGATTGCGAGGTTCGATCTGCACCAGCTTGGCTGGCATGACTTTCAGTCGCTGTGCCGCACAGTCGCACGAGAGGTGCTGGGGCAGACGCTCGCAGCGTTTGCCGACGGCCGCGATGCTGGCCGGGACGGGGCGTTCTACGGCAGCTGGAAGAAAGAAGGCGGAGACGCAGCGAGCCGTGCATTCGTCTTGCAGGCCAAGCACACCCGCATCCGGGACAAGACGCTGACCCCATCGATGCTCGCCGACGAGTTTGAAAAGGCGGAAAGACTCGCTCAGCGCGGCCTATGCGATGTCTATGTGTTGATGACCAACGCGAAGCTGACCGAGGACAACGAGAAGCAGATTGTCGCAGGGTTCCGGAAGGCCGGCGCGGACGAGGTCCACTGCCTGGGCGCGGAGTGGTTTGACGAGACCATTTCGGAGAACAAGCGGCTGCGCATGATGGTGCCGCGCCTGTATGGACTCGGCGATCTCACTCAGATTCTCGACAGCAGGGCATATGAGCAGGCCAGCGCCATCTTGGAGAGCATGGCGACCGATCTCGCCAAGCTCGTTCGGACCTCGACCTACGTGCGCGCAGCCGAAGCGCTCAGCAAGCATGGACTGGTCCTGCTCATGGGTGCTCCGATGACTGGCAAAACCACGATCGCCGCTCACCTGGCGATCTCCAGCACTGGCAAAACCACGATCGCCGCTCACCTGGCGATCTCCAGCGCTGACGTGTTCGACACAGAGGTCGTCAAGCTCACCGACGCCTCCACACTGGAGCACCGATGGAACCCCGGCGAGCGTCAGCTTTTTTGGCTCGACGACGCATTCGGGGATACGCAGGTCCGCAGCGAGTTCGTTCACGCATGGAAGTTCGCGATGCTGACCGTGCGCGCCGCAATCGCGCAGGGTTGCAGGTTCGTGCTCACTTGCCGTGACTACGTGTTCCGCGCAGCGGAACCGATGCTCAAGAGAGACTCGCTGTCGTTGCTGGCCGACGGCGAGGTAGTTGTCGACGTCGCCGACCTGTCGATGTCGGAGCGAAAGCAGGTCCTCTACAACCACCTGCAGCACGGCAAGCAGAGCCGACGCTTCGTTGCGCAGCTGCTGCCCTACCTCGACGGCTTCGCCGAACATCCCGGATTCACGCCTGAGCTCGCGAGACGCCTGTCGGAGCCGCAGTTCACCAAGCAGATCTTCCCTGTCTCGCGCGAGACGCTGGACCGCTTCTTGGCGGAGCCGCGCGAGCTGCTGCTGGACGTCTTCAGAGGCCTCGACCCCGACAGCATTGCGGCGATCGGGCTGATCTTCGCCGAGGGAAGCTGGCTCGCCTCCCCAATAGCGCTCAACGACACCAGTGCGGAGCTCGTCGAGCGACTCGGCGGCACTCTCGCGGGAGTGATACGCGCGCTCGACAGTCTCGACGGGTCGTTGGTGGCATTGGTGCGGCGCAGCGGCGAAGCGGGCTGGACGTTCGCCCATCCGACTAAGTCGGACGCGTTCTCCGACTACTCTCGCCGACCCGAGTTGTTGCACCTCGTGCTGGACAAGCTGTCTCTGCGGGCACTGCTGCAGCGCACCGTGTGCGGCGACGTGCCTGTCACCGGGTCGCTGATGATCCCGAAATCCCTGTGGCCTGCGGTGGCGCAGCGCCTGTCGGCCCTACCCGAAGGACCCGACCGCAGACGTGCAGCGGACCGCCGTGACAACTACCTCGCCAACAATTGCTCGGCGGAGTTCCTCTCCGAGTACTTCGAACAGCGTCCCATCGAACTCGAACGCCTCGCTAGGCCAGGACTGATGCTCGACGCGTGCGCGCGCAACCACGTAACCCTCGCGCTGCACAAGTTCGGCTTGCTTCCCGAACGGATCAGAGCACGATTCGCAGCAAGCCTTATCGAGTTCTGTGTGGACGGCGACGACTTCGGCGCCCTCACGGACGACACATTCCGCTCGATACTCACCAACAGCGAAGCGTCGCTGCTGAGATCGCAGCTGCGTGAGCAGGCCTTCGGCCGGCCGTTGCAAGTGTTCGAGTACCACATCGGCGACGATCCGCCCCCAGACGACCGCGACTACTGGAGCGCCCCGATCGAGGAATTCGCGGACGCCATCGACGAGCAGTTCCCCAACGACGCAGACGCATCAGAGTTCTCGTCGGCTCTACGGACTCTCAGAGCTAACTTCATGGCCGAAGGAGAGTGGGACACACTCGATGACGACGCTTCTGAGAGCCTTGGGACGCCTGCCGCGAACGACGACGCAGCGGCATCGACCGATCGAAGCGTGTTCGACGACTTGCTGGACGAATTGGTCTGACCGGAGCTGGGTCGCAAGTCAATGCGCTGATCGGCCTGCACCGAGGCACGCGCCTGCTTCGCGGACCGAATCGCGATCCCATGCTCTCTCTCCCGCCTCGGCGCACGCTTCCCTGTGCTTGAGGGAACGCGGTCTAGCTCGCGGGGCAGGTGAAATGCAGGGAGAGCCGGGACGTTTGCCGACACAACTGCCC
Organism: Acidimicrobiia bacterium; assembly: GCA_022824805.1. Lineage (GTDB taxonomy): Bacteria > Actinomycetota > Acidimicrobiia > Acidimicrobiales > Poriferisodalaceae > Poriferisodalis. The sequence continues at coordinate 20,897 of JAJDZE010000206.1, forward strand.
GCCTGCCCCTCGAGCTTCTCTGGGCAGTATTCCTTGTGGTTTGTTATTTACATTTGATATCTTATTTATAGTGTCTGTAAATAAGAGTGTGAGCATCAATGCCGGATTGGAGCTTGACGCCGAAGCTCTTCAGATCCTGCGCGGCATTCCAGGATTCGATGTCCGGACGGGCCATGCTCTCGCTGACGGTGCCGATGCTGTCATTCGGGGTGCGGGAACACCGACTCCTGTTGCGATCGAGGTCAAGACCCGTGTCAACGCCGCCAACGTTCATCAGATCATCCACCGGGCGCGAGGCATGTCGATGCCGATGGTCGTCATCGCGCGAGACATGACCGGAGGCGCACGCGCGGCGCTTGCTGCGGAGGGCATCGGGGCGGTCGACGGTCTCGGCAATGTCGGTTTGGAGCTGCCGGGGCTGCTCGTGCGAATCCAAAGCGCAGCGCGGCGACCACGCCCCAAGTCTCGTGCGACCCTGTCGGGCAAGACCAGTCTTGTAGCGCAGGCGATGCTCCTCGACACCGGCAGGGCGTGGCATGTCAACGAGCTGGCCGAGCACGCGGGCGTCTCGGGAGCGCTCGCACATCGCGTACTGCAGCGACTCGTCGACCTGGAGATCGTCGCATCCCACGGCGCCGGACCGTCCAAGCAGCGACGCCTCGTCGAGCCTTCGGCCCTGTTGGACCTCTGGGTGGAGGAACACCGTGATCGCAGCCGGCGACACCCCGCCTTCATGTTGGCATCCGGCTCTGAGGACTTGGCGGCGACGGTGTGTCACGGCCTCGAGTCGACCGAGGTGAGCTACGCGTTGACGGGTGCCGCAGCGATCGCGTGCATCGCTCCGATCCTCACCAACGTTCCTGTCGTCGAGGTGTGGCTCGAGGGGGGCGCCGATCCGCGCGCCGTGTGCGCAGAAATAGGAGCAGACGAAGTCACCTCTGGGCCTAACGTCGTACTCCAGCAGGAACGCGACGACGTTCCCTTGGCATTCCGGACGCGAAGGGACGGTGCCTGGTTCGCCAATGCGTGTCGCATGTACTTCGACGCGAAACGAGATCCTCAACGAGGACAAGAGCAGGCAGCCCACCTGCGACGCGAAGCGATCGGCTTCTGATGGCACCTCAGCACCGCAGCGAATACGACTCCGCCGCCACCGATCGCTGCGAGCGGGTGCTGGTGACCCTGCTCGGCGACATCGGCCCTTGGGGCGACAGGGTCGTTCTGGTCGGAGGGCTCGCGCCGCGCTACATCGTCGGGTCAGATCCCCTGTCGGCCAGTCCCCACATAGGCACTACTGACGTTGACCTCGCGATCACGCTCGCCGTCGGCGACTCCAGCGAGACCTACGCCACCCTCTACAACAACCTCACCCGTTCTGGCTTCGCTACTGGCGACCACAGCTACCAGTGGCAGCGCAGCATCGACGGCACCACAGTCGATGTCGAGTTCATCTGCGAAACCGATCAAGTAGGCCCGGGTCGCATCCACCGCCTCAAGCAAGGAACCGGTTCGGGCTTCGCTGCATTCAATGCACCCTGTGCCGGCCTCGCCTCACAGGACAATTTCGAAGTGCCGGTGACCGCTGAACGCCTCGACGCAGGCGGATTGTCGACAGCGACGCTTCGCGTCGCCGGCGTGCTGACGTTCACCGTGCTCAAGGTGCTGGCATTTCAGGATCGCCATCACAGCAAGGACTCCTACGACCTCGTGTACACGTTGAACAACTACGAGAACGGGCCGGAAGCAGCAGGCGAGGCTGCGGCTGAGAGCGCTGTGCGCTCCGAGACATCGGTCGCTGAGGCACTCGAACTCTTGCAGGAGCGGTTCGAGTCGCCGGGCAACGACGGTCCGGTTGCCTACGCGAACTTCCTGGCCGACCGCGACGATCAAGAGCACAAAGCGCGCTTGCGCAACGAAGCAGTCGCAGTAGTGCGGCAATTCCTGTCTGGCGCAGGAGCCTGAACGCAACCGAAGCCAAACCCACGACCGCTCAGACTGATCGGCCTCCTGGCGACGCGACCACGCACGGGAGCGCACCGAGACGATGAATCACCCCGTGCCCTGTAGAGGCTCTGGGGGTCCACCTGCCGACAACCGCCAGGTACACGCCACCTAGTTCTGTGTGGCGATCTCGATCGTTTCGTACAGAGCTGGCAGCGTTCGCGGCCCGCTGAAATCGGCCATCGGACTGAGTCTCAGGTACAACTCGTGTGCGGAGCGGGCTTCGTCGTCTTGGCCCGGCCGCACGGCGGTGTACTGCTCCACGAATTCATCTTGGTCGAATGAAACATTGGTTTCGACGGGCAGGAGGAGCACGATGGCATCCAGCCTCGTCAGTCGCCTCTCGCCGCCGAGCGGGAGGTGTCTTCGCATCGTCAGGAGCATCTCCCAAACGTCGACGAGGCCCTTGGCAAATCGTTGGTAGGAGTCGCGGTCCACATACCTCAGTGCGAGCAAGCAGACCACCCAAATTGGCCAGATTCGCTCGTACCGCCGTGAGGGCAATGCGAGATTCGCGTGACGGACAACCTGCTCCACGTCGCGCAGGTGCCCGCCGCAGTTGTTGGCCACGAGAACCAGCAGGTCACGAATGACGTGACTGACTTGCTGCAACTCGCTGCTGCTGTGCTCGGCGAGCGACACGCAGGTATTGGATACGTAGGTGGCCCACTCCTCGTCGGTCGGTTGCCGCAGCTGCACCGAGAGGTCTACGAATCGGCGCAGATATCCGTCCACATCGCATTCGACCCCGTACAGCGTCTTGACGGCGTGCCCAAGTTCGGCGCGATTCACGCCGAACACGATGACAACGCCTGGCACGTCGAACAGGTGGCGAGCCTTGTTGAGCAAGTCGAGCGCGTAGGTCGGCTCGCATCGGTCAAGCTCGTCCACGAAGACCACGAGCTTGCCCTTGAGCGCGTCGATCTGGGCGCGAAGCGATGCCTTGAATTTGAGCCTTCGTCCTTTTTTGGGATGGGGCTGCTGGGCTCGGTGTTCGGGGGTCATGTTAGGAGGATGCCGCGGGCTTCGAAGTTCGTGTAGTTGGTGAAGCCGTGGGCTTTGCGGCGAAGGACTTGGAGCAGGTTGTTGGTG
>JAJDZE010000132.1 GCA_022824805.1 Acidimicrobiia bacterium
CGCCCCCAGCGGTCACGGTCACGGGTTCATGTACGGCGACGACCAGCACGCCGGCGATCTTCCCAACCTCTACGCCGCCGGCGATGGCACTGCTCGGGCAGACGTCTTCACCGGCAAGATCACGCTCGCGGCTGACGCCGACACCACGGTGTTCGACGACGACGGCTCAGCCATCATCATTCACGCCCAGCCCGACTCCTACGGCGCCGAACCCGGCACCGGCGACCGCGTGGCCTGTGGCGTGATCGAGCGCAGCTAGCCCGCCCGGCACCGGCCGGTGCACATCATCGGCTGGCACGCAGAGCGCTTCAGTCCTCGCTACCGGCTCCGCCTGACCGGTCCATCATTGCCCTGCGCGTCGGGCGGTTACGGTGCAGGCGCGCAGACTGCCAGGGGGACGCATGCAGGCCGAACGACGTGAATTGGATACCGGTGACGGGCAGCTTGGGCTGTATGTCGCCCGACCGGAAGGCGACGGCCCGTTCCCGCTGGTGATGTTCTTCCATCACGGGCCGGGGTTCGACGACGGGTCGCATGAAGCTGCCGACGCCATCGCCGACGAGGGCTACTGCGTTGCCGTACCGGACCGGTACTGGCGCAACGGGCCGTGGCTGACGTTCGACGTCGCTGCGCTCTTCGCCGAGGGCCCCGACTCGCCTGCGATGCAGGAATTCCTGGGCCTGCTGCTGGGCACGACCGACGACATGGTCAACGCGGACATCGCGGCCGTGCTCGCCTCGCTCGAGGCCGACCCGGCGGTCGACACCGCCAACGTCGGATGCATCGGCTACTGCATCGGGGCGCGCACCGTGGTGAGGGCACTTGCCGGGCAGTCCGACACCTTCGTCGCAGGGGTGGGGCTGCATCCCTCGTTCTGCGTGACGCCCGAGCCGGACTCGCCGCACCTGACGGTGCCCACGATCTCCGGCCGGCTGCACATGGCCCAAGGCACCGCCGATCAGCTTGCGTCGCTCGAACAGAACCAGCCGTTGCTCGATGCCGTCACCGAACTCGGCGACCGGGGCAGCATCGATGTGATCGAGGGTGCCGACCACGGGTTCGCCGTGCCGGGCGGTCCCGCCTATCACCCCGAGGGCGCCGCTCGCTCATACGCCATGGCGCACACCATCTTCGCCGAGCACCTCGGCAGCAACGCCTGACGCAGAACAGCACGCGCAGCGTGAACACCAGGGCGCTCTTCGCATGAGCACCGAGCGGGTCGTCATCGTGGGCGGGGGTTTCGCTGGTCTCAGCGCTGCCTACACGCTGATGAAGCGGGGCATCACTCCCCTGCTGCTCGAGAGTTCCGACCGGGCAGGCGGGCGAGGCAAGGGCGAGCAGATCGACGGGTTCTCGGTGGACATGGGCGCGTTCGTCTTCACCGCCACCTACGACACCGCCTTCCGCATCTGCGAGGAGCTGGGTCTGCCGCTGGTGCGATCGCAGATGAAGTTCGGCCACCTGCGCGGCGGGCGGTGGGTGACCACCTCGCCGGAAGGGTCGCTGGGCAGCTTCGTGCGGCAGCTGCCTGCGGCCGTCGCCCTGGGCTTCATGTCACCCGCCGGGTTCCGCTCGGGCGCCAAGGTGATGCGCCAGATCCATCGCCAAGCGGAATACATGAGCTTCGCCGGCGACAGCCCGCTCGCCGAGATCGACGACGGCGAATCCTTCGGCGACTACCTGCAACGGCTCGGCGTGCCACCCAAGCTGCAGGCGACGCTCAGCGGGCCGCTGAAGATGGTGCTGGGCGACCCGATGCCGGCCGGCCAGGCGCTGATGCGGGCCTACATCGGCGAGACGATGCTGAGCGGGGGTGCGGTGTCGATGCCCGAGCGGGGCATCGGCTCGCTGAGCGCGGCGCTGGCCGCCAAGTGCGCCAATGCCATCGGGGTCTCCACGCCTGTCAGCAGGATCGTGGTCTCCGGCGGGAAGGCGACCGGTGTGGTCGCCGACGGCGAGACGATCGATGCCGACGCCGTCATCTGCGCCGTGCCAGGAACCAAGGTCGCCGATCTGGTGCCGGAGCTGCCGTCGGCGGTGCGGAGCGCGCTCAGCACCATCAACTACTCGACCGGTTGCCGGGTGGTGATCGGCGTCGACGGCTCGCCGCTGCCTGCGGGCTGGCACGGCGCGCTCTACCCCGAAGACGACGACGCGCCGCTGCTGATGGACCGGTCCAAGTTCCTGCCTGCCTGCGCGCCGCCGGGCAAGAGCATTCTCGACCTGCTCATCGGGCGCGACCGAGCCAAGGAGCTGATTCCGCTCGACGACGAGACGATCAAGCGCGAGCTGCTCGCCGCCGCCCGCCGGAATGCGCCTCCGGGCTCTGCCCTTCCGGGCGACGACGAGGGCCACTTCTTCCGTGTGTACCGCTGGGAAGAGGCACTGTGCATGGGGCAGCCTGGGATGCTCGCCGCCCTGGCCGATGTGCCCGGCCAGCTTGCGGGCAGCATCGGCAACCTGTTCCTGGCGGGCGACTACATGGGCATCCCGTCAGTCAACGGCGCCCTGAGCACCGGCGAGGGCACCGCCAACCAGGTCGCAGATCTGCTGACGTCCGCCCCCGGTTAGGGGCCGACGCTGCTGCCGGAATTCGTCGCTGTCCGAAGAGGACCGACAGGGTCTCCTGCTCAGTCATGTCGCGACCCGCGACGACCTCAATGACGCTGAACAGCGCAACATCGCCAGCATCGCGTCCACCTAGCTCAGGTCATCGCCGATGTGCCCTGCAGGTGAGAACGTCATGCCACCGATATGTTAGCCGTCCCCGACGTCCTCCGCCGCCAGGTGACGGGCGACATCATTCGCTGACGCATCGAGCACGGCTTGGTCGTCGGCACTCAGCGTGGCGCTCGCGAGCTGAGCCCCGATCACGCGCCGGCGTCCTGCCCGGATTCTTCCTGCGTCACGGACATCTCGCTCAGCGGTGGGTGGTTCAGTCATTCGGATCGTCCTCGATCATGTCCCAGTAGTCGGGATCGATCTCGTAGTCGGCGATCTCGACCACTCCTGGTTCCACCAGCACGCCAGCGAACACCAGAGTACCGAAGACAGGGTCAACGATGTGAAGGGTGCGGACCTATGGGTGGAGGTCAAAGAGCAGGTTCTCGAATTCGCGAAATCCGATGAGCGCCGCTGCAAGCGGCCCCGACTAGAAGTCCCACTCCGACGGCCGTCCAGCCGCGCTCCGTTCGGGACCGTACGCCCCGGTGACCTTCTCGGCTGCGGCCTCGCCGACGCCAACCTCGAACATCAACCGGCGGTCGCGAACCCGTAACGCTCCGCAACCGACCCGCACAGCCGCTCGCTCGTCGGGGTCAC
>JAJDZE010000080.1 GCA_022824805.1 Acidimicrobiia bacterium
GGGTGAGGTCGACGCCGCGGTGCCATACATCTGGCCGGTACGCCAAGAACGAGCCGCGCACTCCTGCGGCAGAGATCCGATCGCCGTCGGGCGGTCCGTCGTATGGCCGGGCGGGGTCAGCTGGGCCTCCGGCGAGCTCCGTGGGCGCCACGCCGCCATCCACATCGCTCAGGTACACGAAGCCCTCGAGGTTCCACCAGCCGGCTTCGAGACGGTCGGGCACCACGTTGTGGTTGCGGTCCTGATGGAACGGCTGCTCGTAGTTGGCCACGCCGGTGTACTTGCCCCAGATGCGGGCCTGGTAGATGCGGATGTCGTCGATGCCCATGGCCATGCGGGCGAACCGCACCACGTCGGCGTGTACCGGCAGCCGGTTGAGCCGATGCGACGTGTACGGGAACAGGATGTGACCCAGGAACTGCTCAGGGCGGAACGCCGCCCCTTCGGAGTCGGCCTCGGGGAACTTGTGGCCTTGGTTGTAGCTGCGCCCGACGAAGCGTTGTCGAAGTGCCGGGTCGCCCGAGTGGAACTCTTCGGGGCGCGGGTACAGATCCCAGAGCTGTTCGACGGCGTGGTCGATGTCGGCGGTCGGCACGAGGCCGTCCACAAGCACCCAGCCGTGCTCGCGCCAGTGCTGCGCCGCCTCGTCGAGATCGGCAATGCCGACGCTCGTGGTGTCGGCATCAGTGCGATCTTCGACGCTCGTGGTGTCGGCTTCAGTGCGATCTTCGACGCTCGTGGTGTCGGCATCAGTGCGATCGTCGACGCTCGTGGCGTCGGCATCAGTGCGATCGCCGGGCGCGCTCATGGCCTCAGCCGGCGCCCTGCGCGTCATCCACCGAGATGCAGGTGCCGGACACGAAATCCGACAGCGGCGACACCAGGTACAGCAGCGTCGAGTCGAGCTGGGGGGGCTTGCCGAGACGGCGCCGGGGGAACATCTGGGTGAAGTCGCCCATGCGATCGAGCATCCCATCCATCATCTCGCTGTCGAACGCACCTGGGGCGATGGTGTTGACGTTGATGTGGTAGCGGGCGAACTCCTGGGCCAGCACTTCGGTCATGCGCACCACGGCGCTCTTGGTGATGGCGTACATGGAGGTGCCCAGCGGCGCCCTGAAGGCGGCCCCCGACGAGATGTTGACGATCCGGCCGGGCAACTCGGCAGCGATCAGGCGACGTGCGACCTCGCACGACAGGTGGAACAGCGACGTGAGGTTGGTGGAGATCATCTCGTCGACGAAGGCTGGGTCCATCTTGAGTGCCAAGCGTGCGTCGGGCTTGCCGGCGTTGTTCACCAGAATCCGGACCGTTCCCAGCTGGGATTCGGCGGCGGCCACGGCCTCGAAGAGCGCCTCGGAGTCGGTTACGTCGAGCGGTATGGGCAGCACGGTGGCGCCGCCGGCCTCCAGCTCGGCCGCCAAGGCATTCAGCCGTTCCACGCGTCGGCCGCAGATGGCCACGCTCGCACCGCAGGCAGCGAGCACCGTGGCGAAACGGCGGCCCAAGCCCGACGTGGTGCCGGTGACGAACGCCGTCTGACCGCTCAGGTCTGATGACCACTGGGGCGGCAGGCTGACCTCGGCTCCGGCGCTGGCGTCGTCGTTCATGTTGGCCTCCTCGGCTTCGCTGCGTACAGCCGTCCAGAGCCTTGCTCCGCTGGCGGGTTCAGCCCCGCAGGGTATTGGGCCGCTGCGACACGGCTCACCGCAAGGGGTATCGAGCCAGCGTTGGCATCGCCCGGCAGCCGTAGCCTCGTTTGCGTGAGGGGCGCGGGTCGGCGGGCAGCAGCGAGCGGCGGCCGACCAGCCGCCCCGCCCGGTGCCGGAGCTGTCTTCCATGTAGTGCCGGTCACCGACAGGCTGGGCCCCCTCGACGCGCCGCTCAGCGGCACTGCGACAGTGGTAACGCGCACGCCGGCCATCGACCGGGCGGGCGGTGTCGAAGGGCCGCTCAACGGTGTTGCGGCGGTTGCGCGGCGCGCACCCGCTGAAGGCACGACGGCGAGCGCCGCAACGGGCGCCGCAACGGTGCAGTCCGCCGGCGGTGCCCTGCCGCTGCTGGTCATGGGCCTCGTGGTGGTCTCGTGGGGCCTCGGTCCGCCCATCTCCAAGCTGCTCACTGCCCCGGCGATGGTGAGCGCTTTCATCCGCTTCGGCATGTCCACGCCGTTCCTGCTGGCGGTGCTGGCGCTGCGAGGCCGGTGGCTGTCTCGGCGGGTGTTCGCCCAGACCGCGCTGCCCGGCCTGTCGTTCGGCATCAACATGGTCTTCGTCTTCGCTGCGGTGCAGGAAGTCACGATCTCGGTGATGTCGGTGATGATGGCCTTGCAGCCGGCCATGCTGCTGGCGCTGGTGGGCCCGATCTTCGGCGACCGGGTGAGCGTTCGCCAGATCGTCTTCACGCTGATCGGCGTCGGCGGTGCCGTCGGCGTGATCATGGGCGCCGGCGGCGAGTTCCGTGCCAGCGGGTTCGGGCTGTTCCTCACCGCGATGTCGGTGCTGACGTTCACCGTCTATTTCGTGCTGACCCGGATGGCCAGAGCGTCCACCGATGTGGACCCGATCGAGTGGATGGCGGGCATCAACTTCTGGTCGTTCGTTGCTGCGGTGCCGCCCACGCTGCTGCTGGTGACGCCGAGCCAGTTCTTTGAATTCGGCGGGCTGGATTGGCTGTGGATCGTGATCGTGGCCTTCGTGACCGGGGTGTTCGGTCATGTGCTGATGACGTGGTGCCACGGTCACATCGAGGTGGCCCGATCCTCGCTGTACGTGCTGGCGATGCACATCGTGGCTGTGGGGACGGCCTGGCTCATCCACGGCGAGCCGGTCACGCCCATGCAGTTCCTGGGCGGCGCCGTCGTGCTGTTCTCGGTGGCGATGGTCATCCGCACGCC
>JAJDZE010000198.1 GCA_022824805.1 Acidimicrobiia bacterium
GATGCCGCCGCGGAACTTGGCGATGCCATGCAGCGCCAGGGTGACGCCCACGATCACTCGCAGGACGAACAGGCCCAAGTTGATGCTGTCTGGATCCATGGTTCTGGGACCTCCTCAGCGGGCGTGTCAGAGTGCCCGCACCGTAGTCAGAGTTCGAGCCGGTAGACGTTGGTGTCGCGCTGGTTGAACCCGAGCCGGGCGTACAGGCGGTTGGCGGCCTCCCGGTCGGGTCGCGAGGTCAGGTCGACCGTGCGGGCACCCGCCTGCCGCGCGATCTCGATGGCCCGCCGGTTCAGCGCAGCACCAATGCCGCCGCCCCGCGCCGACTCGTCCACCACAACGTCCTCGATCCACGCCCGCAACCCGCTGGCCAACGGGAAGAGCACGAGGATCATCGCGCCCAAAATCTCCCCGGCGCCGTCTCGCGCGATGAGCACCGAGTTGGCAGAGTGACCGACGATGCGCTCCAGCGCCGCGGCATCGGGCGGCGCCGAGCTCGACAGCTGCGGGTGCAACCGCGCGAACGCGCCCACCAGCGCATCGTCGACAACGTCGCACACCTCAATGCGAACACCAGCGTCCGAGCCAGCCGCCGACGCGCCACGTTCTGCCACGATCCGCATCGTACGCCCAGGGTCATGTGACAACAGGGTGCCGCTAGCCTCGCCGATGTGGGCCATCTTGAGTGGTTGGAGCGACCCGAACCCGGCAAGGACACCATCCTCATTGCAGCGTTCTCGGGCTGGAACGACGCCGGCGATGCGGCCACCGAGTCCGCCAAGTACTTGCGCCGACGCTTCCGCTGCCATCCGGTGGCCCACATCGACCCCGAGTACTTCTACGACTTCGCCTCGGTACGGCCCAGCGTGCAGGTCGTCGAGGGCGAGCGCAAGATCGACTGGCCCACGCCCGACGTGCGCATCGGCGAGGTCGACAACGGCCGGCCGGTGGTGACCGTGCTGGGTGTGGAACCCCGGCTGCGCTGGCGCACGTTCTGCGACGTGATCATCGAGATGGCCGAATCGCTGGGCGTCTCCACCGTGGTCACGCTGGGCGCGCTGCTCACCGACACGCACCACAACGCGCCGGTCAACGTGGTGGGCGCCTCCAACAACGCTGCCCTCAACCTGAACATGGGCCTGCGCCAGTCCACCTACGAGGGCCCCACCGGGATCATCGGCGTGCTGAACGATGCCTGCCACCAGGCCGGCTTCGACAGCGTGTCGTTCTGGGCCACCGTGCCCACCTACGTGCACAACTACCCGTCGCCGAAGGCCGCTCTGGCACTCGCCGAGCGGGTGGGGCAGTTCCTGGGCGTGACGCTGGGCGAGTCGGAGCTGCACAGCGCCGCTGCCAACTACGGGCGGCAGATCGACGAACTGGTGGCCGGCGACGACACGCTGGCCCAGTACGCGCAGCAGATCCTCGAGGAGTCGGCCGCCGAAGCCGTGGAGGACTTCAGCGAGATGGTCGAGAACCCCGACGGTCTCATCGACGAGTTGGAGCAGTTCTTGCGTCAGCAAGAACCAGACTGATCAGTTTGCGCCAGCAAGAACCAGACTGATCGGCCGCGCAGAAATTCACGAGAGTTGCTGAGATGCAGCGCGCTAACGTCCGACGCGGCGCAGCGCTCCCGCAACCCACGAATCTGCCAACTGTGGGGGCGCTGCGTCCTGCGGGGGTGCCAGACAGCGGCGCAGCACCCCCGCGAACCCACGAGATGAAGATCTCTGCCAACTGCGCACGGGGGTGCTGCGTCACTTCGGACTGTAACCGGGTGCTGCGGCAACCGGCAAGGGAATTGCGCTAGGCGAGAGCGTGGCGCAGGGCCAGCTCTACTTCTCGCTGGTGCGCCTCGTCGATGACCGGCCCGTCGGGACCGACCACGTAGAACGAGTCGACCACCACGTTCGCCAGCGTCTGGATCTTGGCCGAGCGGATGTCGAGCCCCATCTCGGCCAGCACGCGGGTCACCTTGTACAGCACGCCGATGTGATCCTCGGTGCGAACCTCCACGATCGTGGCCCCGGTGGCCGACTCGGCATCGAACGTGACGCTCGTGGCGGCCCGGGTGGCCGACAGCGCCCGGCGGCGCCGGTACACCCGCGCCCGCTCGGCAATGCGCGCCTCCAGCGCCAAGTGCCCCCGCAGTGATCGGCGCACGTCGAAGGTGACCCGGTCCCAGTCCACCGGCGTGTCGGGCGGCACGATCCGGAACGACGACACCGCCATGCCCGCCGGGCTCGAATACGCATCGGCCTGCAGCACGTCGAGCCCCCGCAGCGCCAGCACGCCGGCTGCCCGGCTGAACAGGCCCCGCTCGTCGGGCGCCACCACAGTCAGCACGTCGTCATCGGTTCGCAGCGCCGTCTCGCCCGCTGCCATCAGCTCCACGACCTCTTCGGTGAGCAGGCGGCGGTGGCCCGGCGGTGCCTGATCCGCGCCGCTCATGTGCTCGGTGGTCATCTCGACCAGGGCAGTCACCAGATTCGACGTCCACTCCCCCCACGCCATGGGACCGGTCGCCAAGCAGTCGGCTTCGGTCATCACCGCGAGCAGTTCCAGGAATTCGGGGGTCTCGGCGGCCCGAGCGACTGTGGCGACGGTCAGCGGATCGTCGAGGTCGCGGCGGGTCGCCACATCGGTCAGCAGCAGGTGGTGCTGCACGAGACGGACCAGGGTGTCGGCGTCGTCTGAACTCCAGCCGCAGCGCCGGGCGATAGGGCCGGCCAGCCGCATGCCGGCCTGCGTGTGGTCGCCCGGGTAGCCCTTGCCGATGTCATGCAGCAGCGCCCCCATCACCAGCAGGTCGGGGCGAGCCACCCGGTGGGTGAATCGGGCCGCCTCGGCAACGGCCTCGAGCAGGTGCCGGTCGACAGTGAAGCGGTGGTAGCGGGAGCGCTGGGGGCGATTGCGGTTGGGTGCCCACTCGGGCAGCACGCGTGTCCACACGTCGAAGTAGTCGAGCGTCTCGATGACGTCGATGGCCTTGTGCCCGCAGCTCAGCAACTCCACGAAGAGCGCCCGTGCGCCGTGGGGCCACGGGTCGGGGAAGTGCGCCTGGCGCTCGGCCAGCTTGTCGAGGCTGGCTCGGCTGATCGGGATGCCGGCGCGGGCCGATTGCACCGCCGCATGCAGCACCAGCACGACATCAGCGCCGGGATCGCCGTCGATCACCAGTTCGCCGTCGCGCACCGACAGCCCGGCGATGTCGACCTCGGGGGCGGCGAACTCCACCTGCTGGCGGGCGACGCTCGACCACAGCTGGTCCGACAGGAAGGCGATGATGCGCCCGGCTTGCGCGATCTCGGCCATGAATGCGTCCGCGTCGATGGCGCCTGATCGCTCGGCCACGGCGTCCTGGTCGTCGGCCGACAGCACGTCGCTGCGCAGGCCGGTGGTGCGATGCAGCTCCACCCTCGCCCGCAGCAGCGTCTGGTAGGCCTCGGCGAGGCGTTCGCTGTCCGCGGCCGGGAGTTCGGCACCCGCCAGCCGCGCCCAGCGGATCGCGTGCGCGTCACGCAGCCCGCCGCGGCCGGTCTTCAGATCGGGTTCCAGCAGGAATGCCACCTCGCCGCTCTGGCTGTGCCGGCGGCTCACGGCGCGCTGCAGCCCGTCGAGCCGCCCCGAGGCGTTGTCACGCCAGTCGGCCGTCACTCCCTCTATGAGCCGTTCGGTCAGGGCTTCGTCGCCGGCGAGGTGGCGTGCGTCGACCAGGGCTGTCGCCGTATCGATGTCCGAGGCTGCCAAGTCCAGCGTGCCCGACAGCGAGCGCACGGCGTGGCCCAGCTTCAGCTTCTCGTCCCAGATCGGGTACCACAGGCGGTCGGCCAGATTGCCGCCATGCGAGCTGTCCCCGAGCGCTCCGCGGCTTTCCAGCAGCGAGGGGCGGCCGTCGTGCAGCAGGAGCAGGTCGATGTCGCTGCCGGGGCACAGCTCGCCGCGGCCGTAGCCGCCGACAGCCACGAGCGACACACCCGTGCCGGCCCCATTCGCGCTGCCTTCCGGCGCACTCGCCAGCCCGCACTCCGCGGCCTCGGTCTCGAAGCGCTCGGCCAGCCACGAGTCGGTCAGCGCGGACAGTGCCGTCGGCAGTTCGGCCGCGTCGGTGCCCTGGATCAGCGCCGCTCGCCGCTCCCCAAACGACGTCATCGCTTCCCCTCTGTGCCGACGCGCTTCGCGGGCTCAGCCGAACCGACGCGCCCCGCGGGCTCAGCCGAACCGACGCGCCGGCGCTGCAGCACCTCGAACGCCTTTGCTGCGCCCCAGGCGATGCCGATGGGGCCGAGATCGGGGTGAATGTCGGCGAACGAGGCCGGTGTCAGTCCGTAGGGATCGTCAGGGAAGCGGGAGGCGTCGAAGTCGTCGCGGTCAGGCGCCGCCACGCCGCCGTCGGCCAGCACCTGCGTGGGGTACCGAACAGCGCTGCGCAGCACGCTCAAGGGTGTGGTCTGCTGCGCGTCGACATCGGTCGCCAGCAATTCCCGCAGCGGCGGACCGATCTCGGCGGCACATCGCTCGCTGGCCGCTCGTGCCTGCTCGCCGAGCCCTGCAGGGGCGACGCCTGTCCGCTCGCAGGCCTCCGCGACGCAACGCTCGACCCAGCCGGGCAATGCAGCGACGACCTCGTCGGCCAGCAGCTCAGCGGCTTCTTCGACTGATCGCGGCACCGAAGTGTCGTGCGGCACCGCAGGGGCATCGGCACCCGTCTCAGTCACGCTCATCGGCGGGCCTCCGAGGCGGGGTTCACACAGTTGCCGTCCGCCAACGCGCCGTTGAGGTTGCCCGAGCGGAAGCCCTCCAAGTCGAGCGTGACGTAGCGGTAGCCCACGCCGCGGATCGCCTCCACGACGGCCTCGCGCCGCTCGACTGCCCCAGCCAGGTCGTCGAGCGGCAGTTCGATGCGCGCGGTGTCGCCGTAGTCGCGCACCCGCAGCTGTCCGAAGCCCAGCCGGCGCAGTGCCGCCTCGGCCCGGTCGAGTCGTGCCAGCAGGGGCACGGTCACCTGCGTGCCGTAGGGCACCCGCGAGGCCAGGCATGCGGCCGCCGGCTTGTCCCAGGTGCGCAAGCCGAGGTCCGCGCTGACCCGCCGCACGTCGGCCTTCGTGAAGCCCGCTTCCACCAGCGGGAATCGGGCGCCGCGCCCGCTCGCGGCGTGCTGACCCGGCCGGTGATCGCCTAGGTCGTCGAGGTTCACGCCGAGCACCACCACCGCGCCACGGGCCGACGCGAGCGGTTCGAGCTGGTCCATGAGTGCCGACTTGCACCAGAAGCAGCGGTCGGCGTCGTTCACCCGGTACGCAGCGCGTGACATCTCGTCGGTCTCGACGGTCCGCCACGCGAGTCCCCACTCGGCTGCCAGAGCGGCACAGTCGGCTGCCTCGTCGGTCGCGAGGCTGGGCGAGACGGCGGTCACACAGAGCGCATCGGCGCCGAGCACCTCGTTGGCCGCCCAGGCCACGAGCGACGAGTCGACGCCGCCGCTGAACGCCACGATCACCGGACCAGACTGGGAGAAGAAGCCGCGCAATCGCTCGATCGACCCGTGGGCGGGCTCAGCGCCGCTCAGGTCGTCGCTCTCGCCCTCGCGCAGCGACTCGATACCCGCCGCCGCCGGTGCGCCCGAGATGGTGCTCATGGCGCCGAGGTCACCCGTGCAGCTGCTTCGACCGGCTCAGCGCCCAGCAGCCGCTGGATCGGTGTCGCGTGCGGCACTGGCGCGTCCCGCCGGTTCAGAGCCGCTCGGCCGGGATGGCGTAGAACAGCTCGGCGCCGCCGGTGACCGCAGGCACCAGCCCGCGAGCCGACGGCAGGATCTGGTCGGCATAGAACCGAGCGGTGGCGACCTTGTCGGCCAGGAACTGCGGCGACGCTGTGCCGGCCGAACCGCCCGAGCCCCCGTCGCGAGCATCCCCAACCGTCAAGCCCTGCGCCGCGAGGAGCCCAGCCGCCGCCTCGGCGCTGCGGCCCAGCAGCCAGCCTCCCACCACCACGCCGGCCAGCCGCATGAACGGCGACGAACCGGCAGCCACATCGTTCGGCGCCGCCGAGAGCTGGCCTCCCAGCCACATGGCCGCTTCGCCCATCGCAGCCACGCCGTCGCCCAGCGCAGCGCCGATCGCCGCCAGGTCTGCGTTGTCGCTGGCGGCCAGGGTGCTTGCCGTCGCTCCCATCTCGCCGATGAGGTGTGCCATGGCCTCGCCGCCGCCGAGCGGCAGCTTGCGGAACGCCAGGTCGGCGGCCTGGATGCCGTTGGTGCCCTCGTAGATCGGGGCGATCCGGCTGTCACGCCAGTGCTGCGCCGCGCCGGTCTCCTCCACGTAGCCCATGCCGCCGTGCACCTGCACGCCCAGCGAGGTCATCTCGACGCCCAGGTCGGTGCCCCAACCCTTGCTGATCGGCGTCAGGATCGCCGTGAGCTCGTCGGCCCGCTGCCGCTCGTCGGGATCGGTGGCCACGATGGAGCGGTCGATGGCCGCCGCGTTCAGGTACATGACGCAGCGCATCGCCTCGGCGTTGGCCCGCATCGTCAGCAGCATCCGGCGCACGTCGGCGTGATCCACGATCGGCGACGATTCGCCTGGGGGCAGTTCGGCGCCGATGGCCCGCCCCTGCTTGCGGGTCAGCGCGTACTCCCGCGCCTGCTGGTACGCCCGCTCGGTGAGCGACAGCCCTTGCAGGCCCACCGACAGCCGGGCGTTGTTCATCATGGTGAACATGGCGCGCATGCCGCCGTGCTCGGGGCCGACCAGATACCCGACCGCGCCGCCCTCGTCGCCGTAGGACATCACGCACGTCGGGCTGGCGTGGATGCCGATTTTGTGCTCGGTGGACACCGCCCGCAGGTCGTTGCGGGGTCCCAGCGAGCCGTCGGGGTTCACGAGGAACTTTGGCACCAGGAACAGGCTGATGCCGCGGGTGCCGGGGGGACTGTCGGGCGTGCGCGCCAGCACCAAGTGGACGATGTTCTCGGCCAGCTCATGCTCGCCGTAGGTGATGAAGATCTTCGTGCCGGTGATGAGGTAGCTGCCGTCGTCCTGCGGGACCGCACGGCTGGTGAGCGCGCCGACATCGGAGCCGGCGTGGGGCTCGGTCAGGTTCATCGTGCCCGACCACTCGCCGCTGATCATCTTGGGCAAGTAGGTCTGCTGCAGCGTCTCATCGGCATGGTGCGCCAACGCGTCGATCGCACCTTGGGTCAGCAGCGGGCACAGGCTGAACGCCATGCTGGCCGACGTCAGCATCTCCTGCACCGCCAAGCCCACGCACCACGGCATGCCGCCGCCGCCGAAGTCGGGATCGAAGGCCATGCCGTTCCAGCCGGCACCGACGAACTTCCGGTACGCCTCGCCGAATCCGTCGGGGTGGGTGATGACGCCATCGTCGAAATCCAGGCCCTGCTGGTCTCCGGGCACGTTCAGCGGCGCCACCTCGGAGGACATGAAGCGGCCGGCCTCGTCCAGCAGCGCGCCGGCCGTGTCGAGGTCGGCGTGCGAGAACTGCTCGTAAGCGGCCAGCCCGTCCAGATCGGCCACGTGTTCGAGCACGAACATCATGTCGTCGACGGGAGCGGAGTACTCAGACATCACAACCTCGATTGTCGGCATCCCAGCTAGGACAGCGCCAGC
>JAJDZE010000098.1 GCA_022824805.1 Acidimicrobiia bacterium
GGGCTGGTGGACGGCACATCGAATCTGAGACTTCCGGGTGAACCGCAGGACGCGTCGGCACCGTGGTCGATTGCGGCCGCGGCGTTTGCCGCCAACTTCGTGACGTTCGGGATCCTCTTCTCGTTCGGTGTGTTTCTGACGCCCATCGCGGATGACCTCGACACGTCGACCGGGCCTGTGGCAGCCCTGTTCTCGACAGCCGTCTGCACCTACTACGCCGGCGGCGCCATCGGAGGTCGCATCGGCGACCGCTACGGCGCCCGGCTGCTGGTCGGAGCCGCTGCGGTGGCGATGTCGGCGGGCCTTCTGCTGACGGCTTGGTCGAGTGCGCTGTGGCAGACCTACGCCGCGTTCGGGGTCTTGGTCGGGCTCGCCACTGGGTTCTGCTACCCGTCGATGATCGGCCTGATCGGTCGCAGCTTCAGCGAGCGTCGGCGCCCCGCTGCGATGGGCTTGCTGCTGGCCGGCGTGGGCGCCGGCACGCTGGTCATGCCGCTGGCGAGCCATGCGATGATCTCGAGGCTGGGCTGGCGCCAGACCTACGCCGTCCTAGCTGCTGTGGCCTTCGTCGCCATCGGCTGGGCAGCGACGCGCGGTGACCGGGTGAGCTTGCCCACAGCCGGCCTCGTTCGTGTCGCCCGGCTGGTGCGCTCACGCCGGTTCATGCTGTTCTTTGCCGCGGTCGTCGCTATCGGACCTGGCTTCTACGCGCCGGTCGCGTTCTACAACGACTATGCGGTCGACCGTGGTGTCACGCCGGCATTGGCCGCGGCACTGATCGGCATCTCCGGCGCCACGAGCGTCGCCGCCCGTCTGGCGTGCGGCGCGCTGGGGAACCGCGCCGATCCGATGTGGCTGTGCCGGGCGGCATTCGCAGCTATGACGGCAGCGCTGGCGATCTGGTGGATATCTGACGGGAACCCTGCCGTGCTGATTGCCAGTGCTGTTGCTCACGGCCTGGGCTGGGCCGTGTGGGTGACCGCCACGCCGTCGGTACTGGCCGGTTGGTACGGGGTGGAGAACCTGGGCGGCGTGATCGGCATCTACTACACGGGTCTCGGCGTCGGCGCGCTCGCCGGTCCGGCAGTCTGTGGCTTCATCATCGACGCGGCCGGCTTTGCACCAGCCATCGGGCTCGTCACCGCCACCAGCCTCATCGCACTCGGCCTGCTGATGCTGCCTATGCGCGAGCAATCGGGACTGCCCGGGTGAACGTCGTCCAAGCGTGAGACTCGGCGCCGGTGCGGCGCCAGGCCGACGCGGCGCCAGCTGCTTGTGGCGGGTCCCCCGCTGGGTCAGCGGGATTTGCTTGCGTGAACAAGAAAGCAAGGCGTAAAGATGCCCGCCTCGCCGCCTTCCACCAGAGCGTCAGCGGCAATGTTGAGCACGCGGGACGCTTCGCTGGTGCCCGCCGGGGCAACGCGGAGCCGCTCGAACAGCGCAGTGGCCTTGCCGGTGAGCCAACGGCCTGCTGGTATCCGCGCAAGCGATGCGAGCGAGACGTCGCGCCCCTGCAGAGCCCGATACCAGGGGAAATCCGGATCGCTCTCCACAGCCAGGTCTCGGCTCGAGTGAACCTCGAAGCCTGCTGTTTCCACCACGGCTTCGAACTCCGAGGTCGTGGGCAGGTCGGGTGTGGCATTTCCGAATTCGATCCGGTCGCGGATGCCCCGATGGGCAGAGTTCTGCTCGTCGAAGCGGCTCGTGAGGGCCCACTCGGTCAGCGCTATCTGGCCTCCCGGCTTGAGCAGCCGCCGAATCTCCGCCAAGCAGCGATTCCTGTCGGGTGCGTGGCAGATCGCTTCGAACGAATACGCGGCGTCGAAGCAGCCATCGGCGAGAGGAACATCGAGATAGTTGGCCAGCAGGAAACTGGACCCGCCCCCGCCCGCTTTGCGGAGCGCCTTCCAGCCCCTCTCGATCTGATACGCGTTGAAGTTCAATCCGGTGATGCTGGCGCCCGAGCATTTTGCGATGTTGATCAGCGGACCGCCCACCCCGCACCCGATGTCGAGGACGTTCGAGCTCGGCCCGAGACCCAAGATCTCAGCCACGTCGGCCTCCTGACGCCGTTGCGCGTCGTGAAGGTTCTCGCCTGACTGTCGTGGAGCGAAGTGGAAGGACTTCCCCCAGGCGTGCTCGTAGAACTTGGTCACCACGTCGTAGAAGCGACTCACCATCTGCGGCTGAGCGTGCAAGGCATCACCGGAAGACGCAGCGACGCTCCGGAGTTCGAGGAAGTCGTCAAGAGCATCCTGAAAGCTGCCGCCGCTGTTCGCCACCACCACGCGAGAGTTCGGGGCTTCGCCAAGTCGGCGGCGACCAGGCTCGCGGTGCTTGTTCACAGTGCTTCCTCCTGCCGCCATGGCTATCTCCTGGGTCTGTCAGTCGATCGCTGTGGGCAGCACGTCGTTGCCTGGCCGGTGACTGAGGTCGCGCCCCGGAGCGGTCTCGGATTCCGGATAGAACTGCGAGTACCAACGCCGCAGGCGCATCACCGGCCCGTCGCCTCTGCTGAGCGTCGGCGTGTCTCGGAAGACCTTCGATTGCCAGATGCGTACGTCGTTGCGCCACTGCGAGACCCAGTTGCCGACTATGTACCAGACAACGATCCGAGGTATGGCGGGCTCGGCGAACCATCGAAAATCGACCTGCTGCTCGAGCGGGCCAATCGGCAGCTGAGTCTGGATGATCTCAACAACGCCGACGCCGGGCGTCGTGATCCTCAAGTTCAGGATGCCGCCGGCGCATGTGTAGGTGACGACCGCCCGTGATCTGCTGGCCGTGATACGACGGCCGCGGATCTTGACCATCGTCTCGATGGGCAAGGACAGGCGCCACGGCTCGGTGTCGGTGTCGAAGTCGGTGCGCGGGAAGTGCTCAAGCTCTACGCCAGGGATCGGGATCCGCGTCCAGGGGACATGCATCCGGTTGTGGAGACGCGCAAAGTGAGCGGGGTCAGCAGCGTTCTCGATGAGCTCGATCATGTGCACACGAGCTCTGCCGGCGTCATTGTGGCCCCTGTATACGAAGCTCCCGTCATCGATTTCGGCGACGCGAGGCGCCGGGCAGGGGACGTTCTCGCCGGCGTGCTGGGGGGTGCCGCCGCCCCGGTGGTACATGAGTATCTGGCCGTGCACTTCCTCGACGGGAAACGACTCGGTGATGCTTCGCTGCGGCGGCGTGTCGCTGTAGGGAACTCGGGCGACTCGGCCATCGCCGGTGAGCTGCCACGCATGAAACGGGCATTCGACGCGTGAGCCGCGGACTTTGCCGTGCGCGAGGTTCGCGCCGAGGTGAGGGCAGAATGCCTCCATGGCGAACACGTCATCTGAGTGCTCGCTGCGCCAGATGACGAGCGCTCGGCCGAGACATTCGAGATACCGAAGCTGCCCTCGTCGCAATTGTGCGGAATTCAGCAGCCGATACCAGCCATCGGGATAGGGCGGCGGGTAGCTGGCGCGGCGCAGCTCACGGGCGAGCCGAGTTCCGTCACGGGCTGACGACGCGACAGATGACCGATGCTGAAGCGGCGACACGGTTCCGAACCCCCACCTCTCGGTCGTAGCATTCGAAGCAGCACGCAGCCTACCGTTCATGCGTCTGGCCCTGAGATCGGCGGAATACCCACAGGTCATCCGGGATGAGGACTACGCGATCGCCGCAAACGTGCAGCGGACGCTCGGCAGCGGAGGCGTCAGCCACTTCGTGCTGGGACGCAACGAGGCGGCGTTGCAACATCTCCATAACACCTGCCGATCCGTGCTCGGGCAAGAACCGCTGAAGCTGCATTCGACGCCTCGCTGAGCACCCGCACGTCTGCTAGGAAACCCCGCATGAACATGCCTGCCATCTCGCTGGCGGCCGTGCGCGGTCGCCGAGAACGCACCCTGGAAATCGCCGCTGAGATAGAACAGCGCGGCTTCAGCGGCATCTACTGCCCATCGATGGGCGATCCGGTGGCGCTGTGCCAGGCGATTGCCCATGTCACCAACGAGATCCATTTCGGCACCTCGGTGCAGCCGCTCTACTTCCGCAACCCGGTCGACATGGCCTCGACTGCAGCATTCATCCACGAGATCTCGGGCGGGCGGTTCTGGCTCGGCATCGGCGTGACCCACGGGCCGGTGCACGAACGACTCGGCATCACGCCCGGCAAGCCGCTCGCCGACATCCGCGAGTACATCGCTGCCATGGAGGCCGCCTCGGCACAGCACGGCGAACTGCCGCCGGTCGTGCTGGCCACGCTGCGCCGGCGCATGGCCGAACTGTCGGCCGAGATCAGCTCCGGTGCGGTGTGGGCCAACGCGAGCTGCAACGACTTCCAGAACTCGGTAACGCACCTCGGCGAGGCGGCGAGCCGTGACGACTTCTTCGTGGGGAACATGATCCCGACCGTCATTGATGACGATCGGGCGGCGGGGGCAGCGCGGAACCGCAAGACGCTGGCCGGCTACGTGTCGCTACCGAACTACCGGAACTACTGGAAGCAGGCCGGCTGGGTCGACGAGATGGAAGCGGCTGAGACGGCGATCGCCGCGGGCGACCCCGCGGCGCTGGACCGAGCGATGACCGACGACTGGCTGTCGAACGCGACGCTGTACGGATCGGCCAGCGAGGTCCGCGACGGCGTCGAGGCATGGTTCGATGCCGGCTGCAAGACGCCGATCCTGGTGCCGTCGAGCACCAGCGGCGGTCAGCTCAAGGCGCTCGAGGAGCTCTTCGACACGTTCGCCTAGCGGCGCAGGGACGGCAGGATCCTCGGAAACGTCGAGCAGCGCGCCGTTACGCTGCCGGGCATACATATCGAGCTGTTCGGATTCGACACCACACCTCAGCGCTTCGAGGCCAGCATCCGCGAGGCCTCCGAGCAGGGCTTCCGCCGCTACTGGACACCGCAGATCTTCGGGCACGACGCGCTGACCACCATTGCCGTGGCCGGCCGCGAGGTGCCGGGCATCCGGCTCGGCACTGCCGTGGTGCCCACCTACCCGCGACACCCGATGATGCTGGCCCAGCAGGCGCTCACGACCCAGGCCGTGCTTGGCGGACGGCTGGACTTGGGCATCGGGCCATCGCACAAGCCGGTGGTGGAAGGCATGTGGGGCTACTCGTTCGACCGGCCCATCGCGCACATGCGCGACTACCTGACCATCCTGACCAAGCTGATGACGGATCGGCGCGTCTCGCACGGCGGCGATGCGGTGACCGGGCGCGGCGAGATCACTCCCCCACCCGCCGAAGCCCCGCCGGTGTTCGTTGCGGCCCTCGGCAGCCAGATGCTGCGACTCACCGGACGGATGGCCGACGGCACCTTCACGTGGATGACCGGGCCGGTGACGCTCGGCGCCCACACCGCTCCGACGATCAACGAGGCAGCGACCGAAGCCGGGCGGCCTGCGCCACAGGTCGTGGCGGGCTTCCCGGTCTGCGTGACCGATGATGTGGCGACGGCGCGCGAACGCGCTGCCAAGGATCTCGTGGTGTACGGCACCCTGCCGAGCTACCGGGCGATGCTGGACCGTGAGGGATACGGCGGCCCCGAGGACATCGCCATCATCGGCAGCGCTGCCGAAGTCAGCGACCGCATCGGCGCGCTGGCCGACTGCGGCGTGACGTCGTTCGCCGGATCGGCGTTCGGCACCCTCGACGAGCAGGCCGCCACCCGCGAGACCCTGATCGGCTTGCTCAGCTGACGGGCGGGCGGCAGCGATCGGCGATCAGCTGCCCGTCTCGGAAACCTCAGCGTCTGCGCCGGCGAGCTCGGGTTCAGCGAGCTCGGGCTCAGCGAGTTCGGGTTCAACGCGGTCTTCTGCGGCATCGGGACCGCGGCGCAGGCCCACCAGCACGGCAATCAGCGCTGCGAGGCCGACCACGATGCTGGTCCACACGTTGATCCGCACGCCCCACAGCTCGTTGGCCGTGTCGATGCGCAGCAGCTCGATCCACAGCCGCCCGACGGTGTAGCCGAGCACGTACACCGCGAACAGGTAGCCGGTGCGCAGGCGCGGCAGCGCCTTGGGGACGACCCACACGAGCGTCGCCGCCAAGCACAGATTCCACAGGGCCTCATAGGCGAACGTCGGGTGAAACGTCTCCTCAAGGCCATAGCCGGCGACACGGTGCGACTCGTCGATCTCGAGCCCCCACGGCACGTCTGTCGGGCGGCCGTACAGCTCCTGGTTGAACCAGTTCCCCAGCCGGCCGATGGCCTGGGCCACCGCGAGCGCGGGCGCCAGCGCGTCGAGCATCGCTGCGGTGCTGTGCCCGCCACGGCGCAGCATCCACACCCCAACCAGCACGCCGACTGAGATGCCGCCCCAGATGCCCAGCCCGCCCTGCCAGATCTTCAGGGCGTCGGCGAGGTTGCCTCGATACCGATCGAAGTCGGTGATGACGTGGTACAGCCGGGCGCCGATCAGGCCGGCGGGGACTGCCCAGATCGCGATGGTCCCGACCAGGTCGTCGGCGCTGGCCCGGTACGCATCGTCTCGGTCTGCGATGGCCCGGCGCCAGCGGCGGGAGGTGATCCACAGCGCCACCAGCACCGACACGCCGATGGCAACGCCATAGGCTCGAATGTCGAGCGGGCCGAGCGAGATGTAGCTCCGTGACGGGCTGGGAATCGACGCCAGGAACCCGTTCACGTCATGGCTGCGGCCATCGGCCCGGCCGCCAGGAGCAGGAGATCACACGCCATGGACGCCACAGGGTACGCAGAGTTCCGGGCCGCAGAGGGCGCGCGGCTCAACGAGATCGCCGCGGATGCCGAACGCTCGCCGGACATCTGGGCCAGACGCGTCCCCGGCTGCGGCGACTGGACCCTCGAAGCACTGATCGAGCACTGCGCCACGGTCTGGACATTCGTGCGCAGCAGCATCGCCGCGGGAGGGCGCGTCGATCCATCCACCATCGCGGGGCCTCCCGGTTCGGTGTCGCAGTGGCACGCGGACGCATTCGAAGCACTCACCGGTCTCATGACCGGACGAGCGCCGGACGCTGACGCCTGGACTTGGGACCCCGAACAACAGTCGATGAGCTTCTGGTGGCGACGCATGGCACACGAATGCACGATGCACCGGTGGGACGCCGAAGCCGCCCTCGGCATCACGCCGGCACCGATAACACCCGACCTCGCGGTCGACGGCGTCGACGAGCTCTTCGACGTATACGTGCGCCTGCGACGACCCGACGCATTCGCCGGCAACGGCGAGACCGTGCACCTGCACGCCACCGACGCAAACGGGGAATGGGTTATCACCCGCACACCCGGCGGGATGCAGGTCGAGCGTGCGCATGCAAAGTCTGACGCTGCTGCACGAGGCCCGGCGCAGGACCTCCTGCTGTTCGTGTGGGGCCGCATCGGCCCCGAACAGCTCGAGACGTTCGGCCGAACAGACCTGCTGGACGAATGGCAGCGGGACGTGCGCTTCTGACCGAGTGCCCGCAGCGGAGGCGGCAAGCGTCTCCGCTCGCAGCGCTACAGGCGCGCGCCCTCGTAGGCGGCGGCGCGCACCCCTCGCTCGGCCAGCTCGGCAAGCCACGGCAACGGGTCGTCGAGCATCCCCAGCCCCCATGCTCCGGTCGGCAATTCGTCGGCCAGCGCCCAGCCGGCAGCGGTCGCTGCCACCGCGGCGGCAGCCGCACTCGGATGGTCGATCACGCCCAGCACATCGGTGCAGTGACGGCCGTCTCGCACGCCGCGCAGCTCCACCCGCACCCCGCCCGGCCCGCCTTCGGGATGGGGCGGCCGCAGCATCGGCAGCATGGCCGTGAGGCGATCGCGCCGCGTGCCCGCCACCCGGGCGGTCACCCGCTCGACATCACTGAACGCCGGCACCAGCAACAGTGCATCCGCCAGTGCCGCCCGGTAACAGTCGTGGGCGCCGAGCGGGTCGGGGAACCACACGAGCTCCCGGCCCGATCCGCCGCGCCGGCGGCGCCATTGCCCGTCGCGCCAATCCACCGAGGTGCCAGTGCGGGCACGGTGCAGCTGCCGCTGGCATGCCGGACCGCCTGTGCCGACCCGGGCGATGTGCACCTCGGTGACCACGTCGAATCGGGCTGCGCCGTGGCGTGCCAGCAGGCAGCTGTATCCCGGCGAGAAGCCCGCACCGACCACGACGGACCGTTTGGCGTTCATGGCTCGCTTGTTCATCTCGAGCAACTGCTCGACGTCGGCCACAGCACCCGACAGCGACACCACGTGCGAATGGCGCTCGAGGGCCTTGTTGGCCAGCGCAGCGTGACCACCGCTCGGCAGGCTGAGCACTACCACGTCAGCTTCGGGCAACGCGCCCGGTTCCAGCACCTCCACGTCCACGTCGAGCAACTGTGCAGCGAGGCCGCGCAATCGAGCAGTGTGGCGCGATCCCAGCACGAGACGATCGACGTCGGGCCGTGAGGCCAGCTGCCGGGCGATTCGCTGCCCCACCGCGCCTGCGCCGATGACCGCGACGGTGCTCACGAGATCGGGTTCATGTGTTCAGCGATCACCGCAGGTCGGGTCCGGCCAGCTCACGCCAGCTGCCTTCACGGCGAGGGATGTCCTGCGACGAGCGCAGCCGCAGAACGACCGTGACCAGTCCGCCCACGACGACGGCCAGCAACGCCCGGCGAAGAAAGCTCACAGCGCCCGACGCGGGTCCATATGTGGGGCTAGATGGAATCGAACCAACGACCTCACCCTTATCAGGGGTGCGCTCTAACCGACTGAGCTATAGCCCCGCGGAGCGGCACACACTACCGCCAAGTCGTCCATGTCTGCGCCCGCGGTGACAGGCACAGAAGGACTAGCGCGCGGGCGGGCGGCGCTCGTCTTCGAGCACCGTGACCCGGACGCCACCGGTGAGATCGCTGATCAGGTTGAACATGATCGCCATCACCACGTTGAAGGCCACGCCGACGGTGGCGACGATGAGCCCGATGATCCGGGCTCGCTGGAAGATCACCATGCCGTCGATGGTCCAGCTCTCATAGGAGCCGACTTCGGTGATGAACGACTCCACCTTGTCGACGAGACCTGAGCGCTGAGCCGCATTCCACAGCAGCACGCCCGCCGCCAGCACAGCCACATACAGGCAGGCGTACAGCAGCACCGACACTTTGAACACCGACCAGGGATCAATGTGCCGCAGGATCCGGTGCGTTCGCCGTACCCGGGCCCGACGCTGGCTCAACCATGCCCAGCGCGCCGCCGGGGCTTCTTGGGGGTGCGGCGAGGCAGCGGGGGGTGGGGCCATCGCCGGCTGGCCGGCCGCAGCAGGAGGTGGCAGCGTCTGACCTGGCGGCAAATGGGGCGGCGCACTCTGGCCCTGCGACGGCGGGATCTGGGGCGGCATGGGCGCACCGGGCGCAGGACTCTGTGCGGCCGGCGTGCGCCCACGGCGACGACGGGTGCTGCTCGCTGGGGTGATGCCCAGCGCCTCGGCGAAGAGCTCGTCGGTGGGAGTCGGCCCGCCCGGCTCCGGCGACGGCGGCGCCCCGCCCGATGTCGCATCGGCCACGCTTCGCAGTGTAGGAGTCAGCCCGCAGGACCCCCGGTCGCCGAGTCAGCCTGCGGCAACGGCGCCGCAGCGGCAGCCGACGCCCGCTGGCCATCGAGTTCCACGATGACCTCCACGTGGACCGTGCCATCGCCGACGCGAAGTTCGAATGATGCCAACTCTCCGCCGGCGTCGAGGGCCACGGCCGACGCGGTTGCATCATCTGGGAGCGCGCCGTGCGCGATCGCGCTGCGATCTGCTGCAACAAGCGTTGCCAGCGCGGCGGCGTCCGCGGCGGCTTGAGCCCGTGAGCTTGCCAACGCAGCCTGACCCCAACGGGCCACCAAGCCCAGCCCCACCAGCAGCGCCAGCGCCAACAACGCCACCGCGAGTGCCGCCTGGCCGCGCTGGCTCGGTGCGCAGATCGTTCGTGACGCACCCGTCGGCATCAGCCGACGTTATGGCGTTGCGCTCTCGGGGGCCGCAGCATTTTCGCGAGATGCGACTGGCGTCTCGCCAACGACGGCATCGATCTCGGCTTCGGGTTCAACGCTCGCATCGGCATCGGGCAGATCGGCTAGCTCGACCGGCGCGATCGCCACGACCTGCTCGCCGTCGTCGAGCGACATCGCGCGCACACCCGACGCGGCACGTCCTTGGCTGGAGATATCTGACACCCGTGTTCGGATCAGCACGCCGCTGGAGGACACCAGCAGCAGCTCATCGTCGTCGTCGACAAGGCGAGCACCGACCACGTGTGCATTCGGCTCGGCCAGTCTCACGGCCTTCACTCCGAGGCCGCCGCGACCCTTGCGGGGGAATTCCGCTGCCTCGGTGCGCTTGGCTGCTCCGGCGCTGGTCACCACCAAGAGGTCGCGGGCCTCGTCGGGGTCGAGAACATCGGCCGATGCCACGACATCGCCGTCACGCAAGCGCATGGCGCGCACGCCGGCCGCGTTGCGGCCCATCGACCGCACGTGATCTTCGGCGAACCGCATGGCTTGGCCGGCGCGCGACACCACCAGCACGTCGTCTTCGCCGGACGTCTCAAGCACGCGCACGAGCTCGTCACCCTCACGCAGGCTCAGTGCGATCAGACCGTTGGCGCGGATGTTCTCGTATGCGCTCAACGGCGTCTTCTTGGCCAGCCCCTGACGAGTCACGAACATCAGGTACCGATCCGACGGGAATTCCCGCGCTTCCACCACGGCCTCCACTCGTTCGTCAGCCGCGAGCTGCAGCAGGTTCACCAGCGCCATGCCCCGCGCAGTGCGGCTGGTCAGCGGCACCTCGTACGCCTTCAGCCGGTGCACCCGGCCGCGGTTGGTGAAACACAGCAGCCAAGCGTGCGCTGTGGTCAGCAGCACGCGCACCACGGCGTCGTCGTCCTTGAGCCGTGCGCCCTGCACGCCGCGGCCGCCTCGCCCTTGGGTGCGGAACACGTCGGGCGATGTTGCCTTCACGTAGCCCTCACGCGTCAGCGTCACCACCAGTGGCTCGTCCTCGATGAGGTCTTCGGCGCCTATCTCACCGGGATCAGTGACGATTTCGGTACGCCGCGGCGTCTGATGCTCGTCACGCACGGCCCTCAGCTCGTCGATGATGACCTGCCGCAGCCGGCCGTCGTCGCCCAAGATTGCCTCGAGCTCGGCGATCACCTGCGTCAGCTCGGCCAGCTCGTCGCTCAGCCGTGTGCGGCCCAGCCGCGTCAGGCGGCTGAGCTGCATGTCGAGGATGTGGTTCGCCTGCTCAGCGCTGAACGACATCGGCTCGTCGCAGAGCCCAGCCAGTGCCGCGGCCCGGTCATCACTGGCGCGGATCAGGGCGATGATCTCGTCGATCAGGTCGAGCGCGCGCAGCAGGCCCTCCACGATGTGCGCTCTCGCCCGGGCTTCGTCGAGCCGGTGCTGGCTGCGCCGGGTGACCACCTCGATCTGATGGTCGACATACGCGACCAAAGCATCCCTGAGGTTGAGCGTGCGAGGCACCCCGTCGACCAGCGCCACCATGTTCACGGCAAAGCTGGACTGCAGCGGCGTGTGCTTCCACAGGTTGTTGAGCACCACGTTCGCCTGGGCCGACGGTCGCAGCTCGATGACGAAGCGCGTCTTGCCCTTTGCCGACTCGTTGCGCAGCTCGGTGATGCCCTCGATGACCTTGCGATTCACCGCATCGGCAATCTTGCGCTCGATGTTCTCGACTGAGGTCTGGTACGGGATCTCGGTGACCACGATGCTCGATCGCTTGCCGTTTTCGACGATCTCCGCGCGTGCGCGCAGCTTGACTGAGCCGCGTCCGGTAGCCATCGCCTCACGGGCGCCGGCGCGGCCGAGCATCCGCCCGCCGGTGGGGAAGTCGGGCCCGCGCACGAACTCCATCAGGTCGTCGATGGTGGCGTCGGGGTTCCCGATGAGGTGAATCGTGGCGTCGATGATCTCGCCGAGATTGTGCGTGGGGATGTTGGTGGCCATGCCCACCGCGATGCCCTGACTGCCATTGACCAGCAGGTTCGGGAACCGCGACGGCATCACCAGCGGTTCGGTGCGGGAGCCGTCGAAGTTCGAGGCGAAGTCGACCGTCTGCTCGTCGATGCCCTCCGCCATTGTCATGGCCAAGTCGGTCAGGCGACATTCGGTGTAGCGGTACGCAGCCGGCGGGTCCGACGGCGAGCCGAAGTTGCCGTGCGGGTCGATCAGCGTGTTCCCCAGGCTGAACGACTGACCCATCCGCACGAGCGCGTCGTAGATCGAGCCGTCGCCGTGCGGGTGGTAGTTGGCGATGACATCGCCGACCACGGTGGCGCATTTCTTGTGGGGGCGGTCCGGGCGCAGGCCGGTGTCGAACATCGACCACAGGATCCGCCGATGCACCGGCTTCAGACCGTCACGCGCATCGGGCAGTGCCCTCGAGGTGATGACCGACATGGCGTAGTCCAGGAACGACTGCTCCATCTCGGTTTGGATCTCGACGTCCACAATGCCGATGGCACCGCCTGCAAGCGAGCCGGTGCTGCCAACGGCACCGCCTGCAAGCGAGGCGTCGCTGCCAACGGCACCGCCGGTATCGGGTTCGAGGTCGCTCATGGCGCTCCCAGCCGGATCCGTCTGCCCGTCACGCTCAGACGTCGAGAAAGCGGACGTCGCTGGCGTTGTTCTGGATGAAACCCCGGCGGGCGTCCACGTCGTCACCCATCAGGATGCTGAAGATCAGATCTGCCGTGGCGGCCTCTTCGAGCGTGACGCGCAGCAAGGTCCGGCTGGCCGGGTCCATGGTGGTGTCCCACAGCTCCTGGGCATCCATCTCGCCGAGGCCCTTGAGTCGCTGGAACTCGTTGCGATGGTTGGGGCGCTCAGCCAGGAACGCATCCTTTCTGCGATCGTCCTTGAGATAGACGGTCTCGGTGCCGACCTTGGTGGAGTACAGCGGCGGTTGGGCGATGTACACGCAGCCGTGCGACAGCAGCTTGCGCATGCGGTGGAAAAAGAACGTCAGCAGCAGCGTGCGGATATGGCTGCCGTCGACATCGGCATCGCACAGCAGGATCACCTTGCGGTAGCGCACCTTGGCGATGTCGAAGCCGCCCTCGCCGGTGGCGCCATCGACGCCGGCGCCGATGGCCGAGATCAGTGCACTGATCTCGTTGTTGTCGAAGATGCGCTCGGGCCGGCTGCGCTGGACGTTGAGGATCTTCCCCCGGATCGGCAGGATCGCCATGGTGGCGGGGTCGCGGGCCTCCTTGGCCGATCCGCCGGCCGAGTCGCCCTCCACGATGTAGAGCTCGGCCTCTTCAGGGTCGCCCGAGGAGCAGTCGGTGAGCTTGCCGGGCAGGCCGGCGCCTTGCAGTGCCGACTTGCGGACGGTATTGCGGGCCTTCTGCGCGGCAATACGAGCGCGGCGGGCGTCGACGGCCTTGCCGACGATCAGCTTGGCCTCGCTGGGGTGCTCTTCGAGCCACTCGCCGAGCCCACTGTAGGCAGCCTTCTGCACGAGGCTGCGCATGGCGGTGTTGCCCAGCTTGGCCTTGGTCTGGCCTTCGAACTGCGGCGCCTCCATGCGGACGCTCACCACTGCGGTGAGACCTTCGCGGATGTCGTCGCCCTGCAGGTTGCCGTCGTCGGACCGCAGCATCTTGCGGTCTTTGGCGTAGGCGTTCACGGCCGACGTCAGCGCCGAGCGGAACCCCTCCGCGTGCATGCCGCCCTCGATGGTGTTGATGCCGTTGGCAAAGCTGTGGATGCCATCGGTGTTGAAGCCGGTGTTCCACTGGAAGGCGATCTCCACCTCGTCGCCGTGCTCGGCTGCCATGACGAATCCGACCTCGTCGAACAGCGCGTCGGAGCTCTCGTTGAGATGCCGGACGAAATCGCGGATGCCGCCTGGATAGCAGTATTCGTGGCGGACCGGCTCAGCCCGCCGCTCGTCGGTGAAGCCGATGCGCAGACCGGCGTTGAGAAACGCCATCATCTGCAACCGCTCGGTCAGGGTCTGGGCGCGGAACTCGACGTGATCGAACACCGTCGGGTCGGGCTTGAACGTAATGGTGGTGCCGGTGCCGGCCTCAGGCGACGGGCCGGTGTCGGTCAGCTCGCCGACCGGTTCGCCGCCGTCGCTGAACCTCAGCCTCCAGCGTCGACCGTCCCGATCGATGACGGCCTCGAGTTCGGACGACAGAGCGTTCACTACCGACACACCGACGCCATGCAGCCCGCCGGACACCTTGTACCCGGCGCCGCCGAACTTGCCGCCGGCATGCAGCACGGTCAGGACAACTTCGGCGGCCGACTTGTCGGGGTACTGCGGGTGGGCCTCGACGGGGATGCCGCGGCCGTCGTCGGTGACGCTGCACGTGCCGTCTGCCCGCAGGGTGACTTCGATGGAGGTGCAGTGCCCTGCCATCGCCTCGTCGACGGCGTTGTCGACCACCTCGTAGACAAGGTGGTGGAGGCCGCCAGGGCCGGTCGAGCCGATGAACATCCCGGGACGTTCACGGACTGGCTCGAGGCCCTCGAGCACCGTGATTGCATCGGCGTTGTAGTCGCCGGCGACGGGTTTGTCAGAGCCGACTGTGCCCACCACGCCGTCGCCAGCGCCTGCCGACGGGGGTGCCAGAGTCGCGTCAGTCACAGTGCAGCCAGTCTACCGGACGGCGACCGATTCTCGGTGTAGGAGCAGCCGTTTCGATACCAACAAAACCGCAGGTCAGAGATGTTTTTTGTGCCCAGCGTCAGAATGGACGCGGAGGTGCAGCTCAGAGAAGGCGGCCGCTCCCGAATCGGCGTTCAGCGCGGCCAGAATCCGGCTGGAGTGGTAGCGCAATTCGGTCGCCCAGGCAGGATCGTCCACCACGACTGTCAGCCGGCCCGCTTCGAGCCTCTCGGGCTGCGCGTGGGCCGCGACGGCCTCGCCGACGGCCTCGGCCCAGCGCTCGTTGAGGTCGATGGCACGGCCCCGTGAACCGAAGCCGGCAGTGACCGCCTTGAGCGAGTCGCCGATCGACCGCGGCTCGCGG
>JAJDZE010000107.1 GCA_022824805.1 Acidimicrobiia bacterium
TAGCCAAACTCGACACCCAAACCGCCTAAAACGCACCCCAGCCGGGCCGACACAGCCCACCAGAACCCCCAACAGGCACCCCCAAACCCGCCCGCACACACCCAAACAGCCACAAACACCGAATTTCAGCAGCCTGCTAGATGTTCACGAGCCATCCGCGTCCAACCCCCAGACGGCCCAGCCATTGCCAGCGTCCGTGCGTGCGAATAGTTCGATCTTCGTCTTGTCGGGGAACATCGCGTGAATGCGTGAGCGCACTTCGTCGGGCTTGGTTGAGTGCGCCCGCCGTTCCTCGCTCACAAGCTGCCGTATGTTGCGCGCTCCGCGTGGTCGCGGGATGCGACCGCGCTTGAACACGAGGCACAGTTCGCATTGGCTCATCGTATAGAAACCGGGGTTGACGCGCTGCTTGTCCCACACGAACGCGACGGTCCCCCACGCAAAACCCCACGCCTTGCCCAGTTCGATGGCTTGGTCCAGATGCGGGTTGGTGGCCCACATGAACAGCAGACTGTCGCTCGCAGCGACATCGCCGACTCTGAGCCGTTTCAGGTCATCAAGCTTGATGGTCGGGTAGTGACGCTCAGCACCGCCCGAGTCGCGGCCACCTGGTCCGTTGTGCTGCAGTTGGCCCTTGTAGTCCCACGGTGGATCGGCGTAGATGATGTCGTACGCGTCCGTTGGTAGCGGCGGGAACAGCCCTGCGGCTATTCGCCCGGGCGGCGTGTCGATGACGGGCAGGGTCACGGTTGATCTCATGTGTTTGCCTTCACTAACACGGTCGGGATCGGCGACTGCTCTGAGGTAGCACTTTGGCTGTCGGTGCTGCGTAGGTGAGCCGCTTACGACCATGCGGACGACAGTCTCGCCCGTGATCGTCGCTGTGTCTTGCGGGCGAAGGTTGTGGCGGATAGCGAACTCGTTGACGTAGCACTGCGAGTGCTTCGGTGAGATGTGCTGGAACGCCCCATGGCAGCCACGCTTGAGCACAGCCCAGTAGCTTTCGACCCCGTTGGTGTGTGCCATGCCGTTGACGCATTGGCTCACAGAGTGCTTCACCGTGTGATGTGGGTGGGGGATGTCCCGATAGCCATACCGCTCGTCAGTGATGACGGTTGCGCCTTCGGCCACCCGACGGGCGACGAAGCCGTGCAACGTGCGAGCGTCAGCGCGGTTATCACTGGCACCAACACATGCCCCGTCAACCGCTCCTTCCCGGCGATCTACGTGGCAGATTGAGCCGGCATGTTCAACCGAAGACGCCTTCGTCCCGCAGTGCAGTGATGTCATCCCACGTGTAGCCGTGCTCGAGCAGGACCTCCTCGGTGTGCTGACCGAGTTCGGGCGCAACGGCGCCAGGCTGCAGCGGCGTGGCCGACATGCGGATCGGGGTGCCGATCACCGTGCGTTCGCCCTCGGGATGCTCCACCCGTTGCAAGTAGCCGTTCTCGTACATCGACTCGTCGGCCATGATCGCCTCGTAGTCGCGGACCAGCCCGTAGCGGACCCCGGCCCCGGTGAGCACTGCCTCCCATTCGTCGAGGGTCCTGGTGGGGAAGACCTCGTCGATGATGGCGACCAGCTCGGCCCTGGCATCCGAGCTGAGGATGAGGGCCAGGAATCGTTCGTCGTCGGCAAGGTCTGGCCGGTCGAGCAGCTTGGCGAAGTCGGGCCATCCCGGTCCGGTGCCGCTCAGCAAGTGGATCCAGCCGTCGGCCGCCTCCACGGTGTGGAGCAACGTGGGAACGAAGGCGTGACCCGAATCGATGCGTTCGGGGTTGCGACCGGTCAGCAGGGTGTAGGTCATCTCCGATGCTTGGGCGTAGATCATGCCGCCCACGAGCGACACGTCGACCCGCTGTCCAAGCCCGGTCTCGGTGCGATGGAGCAGCGCCGCAAGAATGCCGGTGACCATGTTCTGGCAGCCGACGTGGTCGGAGATGACAGCTCCATTCATGATGGGGGGTCCGCCGTCGATACGGGTGGCGAACATGAGCCCGCCTTCTGCCTGACCTGAGGAGTCGGCTCCCTCCCGCGTCGACTTGTCCCCGATCGGCCCGAAGGTCGAGCCGGTGGCATACACGAGCCGGGGATTGATGGCAGACAGGTGCTCATACGAGAGGCCCCAGGCCTCCATGGTCCCGGGGACGAAGTTGTGGATCAGGATGTCGGTGGTCTCGACGAACCGCTCGAGCGCGCGCTTGCCTCCGGGCGTGCGCAGGTCGAGGGTGGCCGACCGCTTCCCCCGGTTGCACGCTTCGTAGTACGGGCTGCGCGGATCGTCGGGCGACACGGGGATGACCCGCGCTAGGTCGCCCATGCCCGGCAGCTCGATCTTGATGACCGACGCTCCCATGTCGTGCAGCGTCGTCGCAGCTTGAGGGCCCTGCACCAGGATGGACAGGTCGAGGACGGTGTAGTCGTCAAGCGCTCCCATCGCCGGATCGTAACCCCGCCCGCTTGCTGCTTTTTTGGGTGCCGACAATCCGCCGGTATGTCAGGATGCTGCTCACCAGGATCTTCTCGTCGAGTGAGGCAGATATGAGCGAGCCAATGCCGACTTCGAAGTCCCGCGAGCTGTACGAGCGGGCGAAGGCCGTGGTTCCCAAGGGCGTGTACGGCCATTACGGTCCCGCCGTCATCGAGGACGGCCCCGTCTTCTTCTCCTCGGCAGAGGGCGCCCGATTCACCGATGTGGATGGCAACTCCTACATCGACTGGATGTGCGCCTACGGCCCGAACATCTTGGGCTACAACCATCCCGCCGTCGAGGAGGCTGCAGAGAAGCAGGCGGCCGACGGCAGCACGGTCAGCTTGGCCGCACCGGTCATGGTGGAGCTGGCCGAAGAACTCGTCGACCTTGTGGACGGGGCCGACTGGGCGCTGTTCGGCAAGAACGGCGCCGATGCCACCGGGCTAGCCGTGATGGTTGCGCGCGCCGCAACCGGGCGGCGGTACATCCTCAAGATCGAGGGCGGCTATCACGGCTCGGCCCCGTGGATGCAGGCGCCCGGCAACAAAGGCACGATCGCGGAGGACCAGGCCTTCGTCATCGAGGTGCCGTGGAACGACGCCGGCGCGGTGCAGGCGGCCATCGATGCGCACCCGTGCGACATCGCCTGCTTCATCTCGTCGCCGTATCACCACCCGGTCTTCGCCGACAACGAACAGCCCGCCGAGGGCTACTGGGCCGCAGTCGAAGGCGCCTGCCGGGCTGCGGGAATTGTCGTGATCCTGGACGAAGTCCGCAGCGGGTTCCGGATCGACCTGGCAGGCGCGCACGTTGCGTACGGGTTCACGCCCGATCTGATGTGCTTCGGCAAGGCGATCGGCAACGGGCATCCCATAGCGGCACTGGCGGGCAGCGCCGCGCTGAAAGAAGCCGCCGGGGAAACGTTCTTCACAGGAACGCAGTTCTTCAACGCCGCGCCCATGGCGGCAGCCCTCGCGACGCTGCGGGAGCTGCGCTCGTGCGATGCAGCTGCTGTGGCCACCGAGACCGGCGTTGCGCTGGGCGAGGCCCTGACCGATGTCGCGGCGGCTCACGGGCACGAGCTGCGGGTGACCGGTGTGCCAGCCATGCCGTACTTCCGCATCGTCGGCCCCGGGGGCGGACGCTTCCACGCACGATGGGTTGCCGAGTGCATCCGGCGCGGTGCCTACCTGCTGAGCTACCACAACAACTTCGTGTGCACTGCCCACACGCCCGACGACATCAAGCGCACCTGTGACATCGCCGACTCGGCATTCGCCGCACTCGACTGACGCCCAGCGACCCGTCCCTCCAGCGCCCGCATGTGACCTGTGGGTGCCGAGCGTCACGAATCCCGTAGCCAGACTGCTGAGCTGCGGGTCTCGTTCGTGGACGGCCCGCCAACAATGATCGGGACCGCCGCTGCCCCGCCCATCGATGCGCGGTGCCAGCAAAGCGAAAGGAGCACACTGTCGTGAAATACGGCTTCACGGTGCCGAACAATTTCGGGGTGGACGACCCCGCCGAGGTGGTGGCTCTGGCCGTCGAAGCCGAGCAGCTCGGCTTCGACTCGGTGTGGGTGAACCATCACGTCCTCAACGTGGGCTACGTGTGGGACCGGCTGGGCGAGCGGCCCTACCACGATGCGCTGGTGACCCTCACGTGGATAGCGGCACACACGTCACGGGTGCGCCTGGGCACCAGCGTGCTGGTGATGCCCTACCTGCATCCGATGGTGCTGGCCAAGGAACTGGCAACACTGGACCGGCTGAGCGGCGGCCGCCTGGTGGTCGGGCTGGGCGTGGGCAGCCTGCCGGAGGAGAACGAACTGCTGGGTGCGGAATACGACGACCGCGGCCGGCTCAGCGACGAGTTCGTCGAGGTGCTCGACCTGCTGTGGACACAGCCGAGCGCCAGCTACGACGGGCACTACTTCTCATTCGAGGGCGCTGTGAGCTCGCCCAAGCCGCTGCAGCAGCCCCGACCCCCGATCCTGTTCGGCGGCAACCGCCCGCCGGCGCTGCGGCGCGTCGGACGGCTGGGCGACGGCTGGCACCCGATGATGCTGTCGCCCGAGAGCGTCGCGAAGCGCCTGCCGGTGATCCGCGAGGCCGCTGAGGCGGCCGGCCGCCCGGGCATCCCCGCTGAGCTCTCCGTGCGTCGGACCGCAAGCGACGTGACGCCGGAGCTGGCTGCCAGCTATGCCGCCGTCGGGGTGACCGAGCTCGTGATCTCCTGGAACACCGGCGATGTCGCCGAGATCAGCGAGGGCCTCGCCGCCTTCGCCGCCGAACACGGTAGCGGCGGCTGAACCGCCGGGCCGTCCGCGCCGGCTACTTCGAGCGGAACGAGGCTTCCATCTCGTCGATGTCGAAGCCGCCGTGCGCCACGCCGTCGGCGGCGTACTCGTACAGCGCAGTCTTGAAGTAGAGGCTCAACGCGCTCACGACAACGCTCACGGCAAGCACGCCGATCGCGCCGACGGCGATGCCGATGTACAAGCCGATCCCGGGCACCAAGGTGGCGATCAGCACTGCGACAAGGATGATCGGCAGGGCGATCACGAAGCCCAACAAGCCGAACCCCGCCTGGGCGATGAGATTCTCGCCCCATGTGCGACGCACCAGCGACATGGAGTGCTTGACGCTGGCGAACGACCGGTAGTCGTCGATGATGATGGCAGGAACGACCAGATAGGTGGCCACGCCCCACGCCGCCTCGGCGAGGAACGTGAGCATCTGGCCCAGCCATCCCAAGCGCTCTCGCAGGAAGCGCAGCACGAGCCCGACGGTCATCGTGATGAGCGCCCAGCCGAGCAGGCTCGGGAGCCGTGACGCTGCCTTGCTCATCGCGCTGCGCACGGTGGGATCGCCGCCGGTCATGCGCTCGTGCGCGCCGGCCACGAGTGCGCCTTCGAAATACACCACTGTGGCTGTCGCCACGAAGGCGAAGACGAGACACAGCACGACCGCGCTGCCTTCGACACTCTCGGCACTGCCGCCTGTATCGAAGCTGCCGGTGACGAAGCCGACCACCGCAGCCGCGACGGCGATGGCCAGGATGGTCAGCATGCTGAGGACGGGCAGCCACAGCAGCTCGCGGTCCTGCTTCAGCAGCGACCACGAGTTCTTGGTCAGCCGCCAGGTGTTGGCGAATCGGCCCATAGCCACGCTCCTTGACTGTCAGCGTTCGGCGCACTCCGAGCGTACTGACGCGGTGTGACGGCCAAGACCTGATCCGGTCACCTCGGTTCGGGTTCGCGTCCCGCACCGGCCGGCGTGCGGATGACCATCGCCACCGAGAACAGCACGACGGCGCCGCCCAGGAACTGCATGGGCGTGACCGGCTCGCCGTGGATGAGCCAGGCCGTCCCCACAGCCACGATGTGCATCGCCAGCACGTACAGCGAGGATCGG
>JAJDZE010000030.1 GCA_022824805.1 Acidimicrobiia bacterium
CTACAAGTTCAGCGTCAAGGACTCCACCAGCGGCGACAACCCGATCTTGTGGGTGAAGGAGGACGATCACCTCCAGATCACGCTCAAGGCCGATCTCGCTCTCAACGGCAGGATGCACATCCACAGCCACCGCGCGTCGTATCAGCATTACAGCTTCCGGCTGGAGGAGCGCGGCAGCGTCGACGGCGAGACGGGCTGGGATCAGTGGGACGTCACCATCGAGCGTGACTGGCACGGCTTCGCGTCGTCGTACTCGCTGGGCGACGACACCAAGGGCGTGGACGAGCATCCTGGCTGTCCGAACGGCGGCGCCGGCTGGGTCCGCGCTGTGTTCGAGAACTGGGACGGCCTCTTCTACGGAGTCGACTTCGACCCGGGTCCGAGCCCCAGCGACCACAACTACCAACCCGACGACGCCGACACCAAATACAGCGGCTGGGTACAAGTCTGCAAATAACCGCCGGCCCGCCAGCACCCCGACCCCGCCACCCAAGCCGTTGCGTCCCCACCCAAGGGGGCGCAACGGCGCGTCGGGGTGTGCGTATACCCCTCGCCATGAGCTCAGCGCGGTACGGGGAGATCAACGCGATCCTGCTCGATCACACCGAGCGTCTGGAGCGGCTGCTGCAGTTGCTGGCGCGAAACGTTGCGACCGAGGCTGGCATGAGCACGCTAGGCGGGGACTGTCAGGTTGGACAGTCCCTCCGGTACGGTTGACGTACTGACGCCCGTCTTGGGGGCCCACATGAAGACCACCACGCTGGGGCCTCGCTCCGTGTTTGCCTACCGACAGACGACCCGTCGCGAGCCACGCCGACGGCAGAACCCCCGCCGGGCGCGGCCCGTCACCTTCGAGACGGTCACGCTCGAGGAGTCCGACGCCGACACCGTCCCCTACAGCAGCGACGCCGCCGCAGCATTCGCAGCTCTCGGCGACGAGTACGACGAGCTGTGCGACGAGCTGTTCGCAGACGATCCCGATCTGAGCCTCGACACCGGCACAACACAGCCCGTCGCACGCTGAGCGCTGCAGCATGATCGTCGTCGATGACCACCTTGCACGCGTGGCGTTGACCGGCCGCCGCTTCCATGTCTGGGGCGAACAGATTCCCTAGGTCCCATGGACCATGCACCTACGGCTCGTCCGGGCCCTCATCCACAGCCGCACCGCAGGACGGCTCAGCCGCGATGTCGGCGACGAAGTGCGCGAAGCCGCCGCCAGCCCGCCCCCGGAACTGCTCGGCGTCCTCGACCCGCGCCCCTACACGCTCATGATCGCCGAGATCCACAGCCGCCCAGGATTCAGCGTCGCCGGCGCCGAACTCGTCGGCGCAGCCATCGCGGCAGACGCCGAACTCCAGATCGCAGAACGCAACCTAGGCCGGACTTGGCTCGAGACACTGCGCCCAACCGGCCTCACCGTCTGCCTCTACAACGACGATGAACTCAGAAGCGCTCGTCCGACACCACGGACCAACTGAAAATGTGCCGCCGCCGCCCGATGCCCGTCAGCCTCTGCTCCATGACCTGGATGCCGCTGATGCGCTGTTCAGGGCTAACTGCGGGCGAATTCGATGAGTTCGTCGACTTCGCGGGCGTCGGCGGGGACTGTCATTTTTTGACAGTCCCCCTGGTGGGGGTCGATCCCCCCGACCGCAGATGTCATGGGGTGCTCCTGCTGGAAATTGAACTCCGGTGGGTCCAGGACGGCAGGGGGTCTGTCGAACCGGACGGTCCCTTCTTTCGCTGCTTCGTGTATCGTCTGCGTCGAGGTCATCGGAGCACAAAGTGCTCGCCAAGATGGTCTGAGTCACGAGAGTGGCTTGCGAGAGCCCCCTTCATCGGGGGCTCATCGTGCTTTTGGGGGGTAGTCGCGGATGCCAAGCCGCTGCGCGAAGCACGGGAAGCCGGCGGCATCGATGCCACCGGGCCAGACGTGACCTGGGGCATCGACCGTGGGCAGCAGCTTGAGATAGGCGTGTTCGCGTAGGTAGGAGTCTGCGGGCCCGTTGCCACGGTCGTTGAGCACAGCATGATGGGCCGAGTGGACGATGAGATCGCTCATCTGTATCAAATGGCTCTCGGAGCTGTCATAGCCCATCGGGTCTTTGAGGACACGGCGCGAGTAACGAAGCGCTCGGTGAGCAGCTCGGTTCGACCGGGCCAGGTTCTGTGCTGTGCCGTCGTACCAGACGACGGCGTGTGACTCATGGAACTCGCAGAACTCCTCGACAAATGCGACGAGCCGCGGATAGAGGTTTCCCGAACCCGCTGCAACCGGCGCAAACACAGTCAGTACGCGCAGTTCAGCGGTCGAGATGATCGTTCGGAAGGCGGCATCCGTGATCTGGTTTCGGTCGCCCGGTTTGAGGCCGGGCAGCTGGTTCCGTCCCACGTTCGAGTTCGTGCCAAGGTCCAGCGCATGCAGCTCGGTGTTGGTGTGGATGCCGAAGCGCCGAGCAACCCAGCTTCGGAACTTCTTCCAAGCCAGCAAAGTACCTGCCCACGCCGTCGCCGGTATAGCCAGCGCAGTGAGGAGGTCCTGCGTCTCGTCTCCTGAGTCGTCGACGTAGACGAGATAGGTCGTACCGAGCAGGCCGCCCGGCACGGGGTTGTTGGCGTTCGTGTCGGGAGATGGTGGGCGCACGGGTCGCGCAGGAGGCGGGCGCCAAGCTGGCGCAGCGGTTGAGCCGCGGGCCCAGAAATCTCCGTGACTGTCCCGTCCGCATCGGGTTCATGCGGCGCAATAGTGAGCGCGACGCCGTGCCGCCGATGATGGCAATGCTCGGATCTGGTGGTGGTCGCGGCGGCGACGTGCGACTCAAGCTGTACTTGTCGCTGCTTTGGGCAAGCCCCGGTGGGAAGCACGACACGGAGTTCGTAGCGACCGATTGGGCTCAGTTGCTGGGGCTGCCGCAGTTCGCGACGAAGGGCAAGAGGCGTGGGTACGAGGCTCTGAGCTGGCTCGTGTCCCAAGGCTTCATCGAGAAGCAGGAGAGGCCTGGCCGTTCCTCGGTAGTCACGGTTCTTCACGAGTCGGGATCGGGAGCGGCATACACCAAGCCATCGGATCAGCGTTCCAAGGGTGGAGTACCGACGTACCGCCGGCTCCAATCAGCATGGTGGACGAACGCATGGATGGCCGCCACGAGTGGTCGGGCGCTCGCGTTCTGGCTCATCCTGATGGACGAATCGAACAACGATGCCAAGACGGACGCTGTGTGGCTGTCGGAGAGTCAAACCTCAAGCAAGTACGCAGTCAGCCCGTACCTCAGGCAGCGCGCGATGAGGGAGTTGAAGCACTTCGATCTGATCACTACGCGCCGGCAGTTCACCCGCGAGGCCTTTGGCGTGACGTCATCGAGGACCAGCATCAAAGTCCACGTCGAGGAGCTAGAGAAGCCGCCTATCGAGCGCCTCGACTGAGGGTCGCGCCGCACAACGGGACTGTCGAGAATGGGCCAGTCAGACGCTCCCTTGGGGACGATCCCATAGGTGGGGTCTGTCGGAATTCGACAGGCCCACTGTTGGATGTCACTCATACGTATCGGTTCGCAGTTGGGTCGTGTGGCAGCTGCGGCAGCGGGGCGCTCGCTCCCCTGAAGAGCTTCGCGAGATGGCTCGATAGGCGGGTTGTGGCGGCCGACCTTGGCTGTCTGGCTAGCTCCAGAGCGCGCAGATGGGAATGGCGTGGATGCGGTCGTCGAGAGCGAACTGGGCTGGGCCGGTGTGAAGCACCGCACCTGCGATGAACCGGTCGCCCAGCCGGTCGCGCAGCCATATCAGATGACGGGCGTGGCTGCGGCTCGGTGCGCTGTGGGCCTTGATCTCGATGCCGACGATTCCTCGGGCGCCGAGATCGGCGATGAGGTCCACCTCGTGCCGGCCGTCGCGGTCGCGCAGATGGTAGAGCTGCGGCCGTGCCGGGTCGACCGCGGCTTCGGCGCGTAGCTGGTTGGCGACGAACGTGTCGATGAGGCGGCCGAGCAGGTCGCCGTCGCTCATCACCAGGCCCAGGTCGGCTCGGATTGCCGCGCCCCACAGCCCGGTGTCGGCGACGTATCTCTTCGGGGAACGCGCCAGGCGCTTGAGGCGGTTGCTGGCCCACGCCGGAATCTCGGCAATCACCCCGATGTCGGCCAACAGCGCAGTGTGGGAGCGCGCAGTGCGTCGATCAAGCCCGACAGCTTGGTACAGCGTGTTGTCGTTCACGATTCCTGCCGAGTTCAGGGCATACGCCTGAAAGAACTCAGCGATCTTGATTGCGCTGGCGCCGTTGCCGCTCGCGGGCACGTCGTGGGTGAGCATCTGCTCGATGTAGCTGCGCAGCCAGTCGTCTCGGATGGTGCCGGACAGCTCGATCGCGGGCTCCGGAAAGCCGCCGCGCAACGCGATCTCGGCATAGTCGCGCAAATCGGGAGGATCGCCTGGCAGGTCGACCGTCTCGCCGTTGATCAGCCCGCTCACGAAATGGCGAGGAGGCTTGGAGAGCTGTTCACGCACGGTGAGCGGGTGCATGCCCATCCTGATCAGTCGGCCGGTGCCAGGCCAGAGCGCCGGATCGGCCTCGGATCGAACCGAGCCCGTCAAGATGAACCTCCCCGGTCGGCGCTCCGTGTCTACGGCCCGCTTGACCGCGCCGAGCACCCCGGGGCACGCCTGCCACTCGTCGAGCAACAGGGGTTCGGGGCGGCCGCGCAGCGCAGCGTCGGGATCGGCCTCGAACGCAAGCGCCTCGGGCGTCCTGTCCAAGCGAACGGCACTCGCGGCGTACCGCAGCGCCGTGGTGGTCTTGCCCGAGGCCCGAGCACCGGTGATCATGACCGCGGGAGCAGCGGCCAGCACCTCGGCGAGCCAAGGATCCACA
This sequence comes from Acidimicrobiia bacterium, assembly GCA_022824805.1. Lineage (GTDB taxonomy): Bacteria > Actinomycetota > Acidimicrobiia > Acidimicrobiales > Poriferisodalaceae > Poriferisodalis. Next base: position 4,868 of record JAJDZE010000030.1, read on the forward strand.
AGGCGGCCCAGATACTGCTCCACTACGTCAGCGTACCGTGCAGCAGGGATAGCGATGTCGTTTTTGCGCACAGTTTCATGTCGAAATGGCGCACAGTTTCATGCCAGTTTGGCGCTTAGTTTCATGCCGAAATGGCGCTTGCATGGGTGCTGATGCGACGCACCCAGTGACGGTTGGCGATTGGGGGAAACCCACTGCGTGCGAGTTCAGGCGGTGCCGGTACCGTTCGCAGCTCATGGCTGAGTCACCCCAGGGCACCACGGCGCCGGCTGCAGCGCTGCCGGCGGATCATCCGATCCACCGGTTGGGCGACAGCCTGTACCTGCGTGCGGCCCGCTGCCGGCGGACCGAGCAGGTGCCGGTGTGGTTCCAGCGCCAGGCCGGGCGCTCGCTGCCCGAATACCGGGCGCTGCGAGGCCACGGCAGCATTCTCGACGCCATCGCCGATCCGCCCACTGCTGCCGAGATCACCTTGCAGCCGGTGCGCCGCTACGGGGTGGATGCTGCTGTGCTGTTCTCCGACATCGTGGTGCCGGCCGCCGCGGTCGGCTTCGGGATCGACGTGGTGCCCGGCGTGGGGCCAGTGGCCGGCCAGCCGCTGCGCAGCCGCGCCGATCTGGATCGGCTGCCCGAGCTCGACGCCGAGGCCCACACCCCCTACGTGCTCGACACCGTCCGGCTGCTCGCAGCCGAGCTCGACGTGCCGCTGGTCGGCTTCGCCGGGGCGCCGTTCACGGTGGCGAGCTACCTGGTCGAAGGCGCACCCTCACGCCAGCACTTGCGCACCAAGTCGCTCATGCACACCGACACCGCGCTGTGGCACGACCTCATGGAACGGCTGGCGTCCATTGCGGTGGCCTCGATGCGATCGCAGGTGCTGGCCGGCGCCAGCGCCGTGCAGCTGTTCGACTCGTGGGCGGGCACGCTGTCGCCCGCCGACTATGCGGCCTTCGTGGCGCCGCACAGCAAGCGGGTCTTCGACGAGCTGGCCGACCTGGGCGTGCCCCGGGCGCACTTCGGCGTGGGCACCGGCGAGCTGCTCGACCAGATGGCCGGGGTGGGCGCCGACGTGGTGGGCGTGGACTGGCGGGTGCCGCTCGAGGCGGCTCGCCGGCGGGTCGGGCCGGGCATCGCGTTGCAGGGCAACCTCGACCCGGCCCTGTGCGTGGCGGGATGGGATGCCGTGCGCCCTGCCGCGGGCCGCATCCTGGCCGCCGGCACGGCCGAGCACGGCTACATCTTCAACTTGGGCCACGGCGTGCTGCCCGAGACCGACCCCACGGTGCTCGAGCGGCTGACCGACTATGTGCACGCGTACCGGCGCCCGCTGCCCAAACAGCCCGACTGAGCGAGCGGTGGCCTGCCTCGTGGCACCGTGCGGTCGTGGTGACCTGTCGGCATGACAACTCAGCGGGTCGTTGTGGTCGGCGGCGGAATCGCCGGGCTGACTGCTGCATACCGCCTGCTGCATCCTGCCGATGCGGGGGCCGACGTGCCCCGTGTGGTGCTGATCGACAGCGCCGAGCGCCTCGGCGGCAAGATCCTCTCGACGCCGTTCGAAGGGCGGCTCGTCGACGAGGGCGCCGATGCGTTTCTGCTGCGGGTGCCGTGGGCGACCGAGCTGTGCGAGGAACTGGGCATCTCGACCGAGCGCATCTCGCCGGCGGCCGGCGGTGCCTCTGTTGTTCGGGCTGGCTCGCGCGGCCAACAGCTGGCACCGCTGCCCGATGGCTTGATCGGCGGGGTGCCCACACGTCTGGGTCCGCTCATCCGCTCGCCGCTGCTGGGACCGGCAGGCAAGCTGCGCGCCGCAGCCGACTACGTGCTGCCGCGCCGCTTCACCGCACGCCGATTGCGCCGCGAGGCAATGGACCGGCTGGACGCGACAGCGGCTGCGTTCAGCGAATCCGGCACGGTCGACGCGGTGACATCGGATGCTGGCCGCGCTGTGACGTCCGGCGACGACGGCGCCGTGCATGTCCGGCCCGGCGCCGCCGGCGTGGGCGACATTGTGCGCGCTCGGTTGGGAGCCGCAGTGGCGTCGCAGGTGGTCGATCCGCTGCTCGGCAGCATCAGCGCGGGCGACATCAGCCGGTTGGACGCGGCAACGTCGGCGCCGATTCTCGGCCAGGCGCTGGAGCGCAGCCGCTCGCTCATGCGGGGACTGCGCCGCATGCAACCGGCGTCCCCCGCAGATGGGTCCGCTCCGGTCCCGATCTTCGGCAGCTTCGATGGCGGGATGGGTCGGCTCGTCCAAGCCCTCACGGAACGCCTCGACGGATGCATTCTGCGGCTGGGCACCCCGGTGGAGGCAATCCGGCGCCCCGGCACACGATTCACCGTGCATACCGGGTCCGAAGTGCTCGACGCAGACGCGGTCATCGTCGCTGCGCCCGCCCACGCGGCAGCGCAGATGTTGCCTGGCGCGCCCGCTGCTGCGGCGCGGCTGGCACTCATCGAGTACGCGTCGGT
>JAJDZE010000052.1 GCA_022824805.1 Acidimicrobiia bacterium
CTACAAGTTCAGCGTCAAGGACTCCACCAGCGGCGACAACCCGATCTTGTGGGTGAAGGAGGACGATCACCTCCAGATCACGCTCAAGGCCGATCTCGCTCTCAACGGCAGGATGCACATCCACAGCCACCGCGCGTCGTACCAGCACTACAGCTTCCGTCTGGAGGAGCGCGGCAGCGTCGACGGCGAGACCGGCTGGGACCAGTGGGACGTCACCATCGAGCGCGACTGGCACGGCTTCGCGTCGTCCTACTCGCTGGGTGACGACACCAAGGGCGTGGACGAGCATCCCGGCTGTCCGAACGGCGGCGCCGGCTGGGTCCGCGCGGTGTTCGAGAACTGGGACGGCCTGTTCTACGGCGTCGACTTCGACCCGAGTCCGAGTCCCAGCGACCACGACTACCGGCCCGACACCGCCACCACCAAGTACTCCGGCTGGGTCCAAGTCTGCAAATAGCTGCGGACAGAGGCCCGCCGGAAAACAGCCGGCGGCCCGACAGCACCCCGACCCCGCCGCCCAAGCCGTTGCGCCCCCCAACCCAAGGGGGCGCAACGGCGCGTCCGATCGGTCGATGGTGGCTCGCGTAGGGCCCTCGTGGCCTGCGAATTCGACGCGTCCTCATTCGGCGTCGACGGTGTGAGGCTGCCTCACGATCCTGCTGCTTCGGGCATACTTCGGGCATGGAACGCAGACGGTCGGTCCCAGGACCTGATGGAAACCCGATACCGGCAGACGAGATTGGTTTTCGTGCTGTTGGCGAGCACTGGAACGAGTACCTTCTCGACGATGGCACTGTGCTGAAGATGAAGCTGGTGGTGACCAGTGTTCATCGGCTTGCCGACGGTTCGATAGATGCCAAGGGCAACCCGGTGTACCTCTGCGAGTCGACCAATGTCATGTCGGTATCAGGCGTCGCTCTTGAGGACAGGGGCTCATGATGACCATGCTGGACAATCTCGCCATTGATCGCTCCGACAGAGAATCCCGCATCTCGATGCGAGACCCAGGGACGAAGGCGTTCTTCTCCAACCACCTCGATGCTGAGATGCGCTCGGACACTGCAGCCGCTCGCCCGCACGAGGCAAGACACCGGCTGGTGCAGATGTGGGGTGAAGCCGCCCTGCGGCATGCATACCTCCGAGAGTCGGCTGACCCGCCCGGGTTCGTGGCGACGGTGGCTGGGCTGTCGGGTGTGTGGGCCTCTGGAGCGAGCCGAGGGGCGGCCCTGGAGGAGCTGCTCGATGTGCTCGTGGACTGGGCCGCAATCAAGCTTGACGACGGGGACGACGACATTCCCGTGATCGACGGGGTGTGCGTATACCCCTCGCCATGAGCTCAGCACTGCGGTCTGTCCCGGCCAGGCGGGGCTGCCGCTGGCGGAGCGAAGCATGCCCACAGTGCGCGACGCGATGCGGCTCGTCGAACGCGACGGCTGGACCCTTGCGCGGACACGAGGCAGTCACCGCCAGTTTCGACTCAAGCGGCGCCCGCCGGCTGACGCCGACCGACCCCTCGCCGATCTCCACGCCATCAGATGTCTCTTGCGCTGGACGCGGCATGAGCCCCGGAAGTCGCTAGAGAAGTGACCTTTCGGGGTTGACGGGCGCCGAATTCCTGACGGTCCCAGCCCAGCACGCCATCCCAAAAAACTGCGAAGGCTCGTGCTTTAGGCGGGTTGGTATTGCAGCAGGGTTGATCGGCCGACGATGTCGATGATGCGCACGAGGGCTTCCCGTCCGTCGGCGTCGGTCAAGTGCAGCTCTTCGTTGAGTCGGAAGTTCACCGGCTGTTGGATGCCTTGGTTGATGGCGATGTTGTCGGCGTAGAGGTAGGAGCGGTCGAGGCTGTCGAGGACCGGGTTGAGCCGTCCCGACACGATGGGCAGGTGACCGGTGGCGTCGGGGAACACCACGGAGCCGCCGCCGGGCAGGGGGGTGAGCTCCAGTTCCAGGGGTCCTTCGGATGGAAGCCAGTCGCTGCTGTGGCCCGCGGTGTGGCCGTCGATGCCGGCGAACACGGTCATCGGCAGGTGGGTGGAGTGGAGGTCGACGTGGGCGATGCCGTCTCTGTCGGTCTTGGCCTGCTTGCCGGTCTTGTTGGGGAACAGCACCAGAACGTCCGCGCCCGACAGCGGCCGCCCCTCGCATTGCACAGCGATTGACGCCCGGTCGGCGTCGGCCTCCAGCCTGGCGGCTGGAATGGTCAGCAGCAGTTCGGTTTCGTCGATGAGCTTGTATTCGGGCCGTTGCCCCGACAGCTCGTGGGTCTTGTCGAAAATGATCGGCACGCCGTCGCCGCGGCGCTCCAAGAAGTACTCCCGGTCGTGGGCGCCGAGCGCTTCGGGAACCGGTATACGCCCGAGAACCGACGTGAGCACTTCGTTGCGAGTGGCCTGGCGCTCGGCCATGCTCTCCACCGACAGGTTGTTGGGCAGGCTGCCGGGGGAGGCGATCTCGAGACGGTCCTCGAACATGGAGACCCGGATTCGGCTCCCGCGGATGGAGTAGTCGCGGTGGGCGACCGCGTTGACGAGCGCCTCGAATACGGCTTGCACGCTGTATTGGGGCAAATCCACCCGTCCTGGGGATTTGCGGGATGCGACCCTCATGTTGCGAACGACGAACTTCAATGCCTGATCCACCTGCTGGGCGATTGGGCCGGTGATGGTCTGGGCGTCGAGTTGCCCCGAGGCCCGGCCGGCGCCCCGGTAATGCGCAGCGGTGATCTGAGCCTGGGGCAGCCAGTCGTGGGGGTTGGCGCAGCACAGCAGGATGCCGGCAACGGTGGCCCGGAAGACACCGTGATCGTCTCTTGCCAAGAGGTTGAGCTTTCCCAGGGCTTCTTGGGGCTGTGAGGCGCTGCGCATCGTCAACAGCGGTTTCCAGAGTGCTTCTTGCAGCGTCGCGAAGCCGGTGTCGGCCATGGTCTGCTCGTCGAACCCGATGAATCGGGATTGGCCTCGCCGTTGGGCCAGGCGCAGTTGCTCGTCGCTGTTCATTGGCTGCTTCTTGCTGCCGACCCGCTGGTAGTGCCCTCCCGGGCTCTTGTGCAGCGAGTGGCCCTCAGCCACCTCGATGAGCAGAAAGGCTCTGTCGTCTAGCTGTTTGCGGAGGATGACCGGTGAGATGTAGGGCATGATCGAATCGGCGCAGGCCTGGGCGACCACCATCTCGACGGCGTCGAGTTGGGCGCGGGTCATGCCTTGGATGGCGCCGTCGTCGGCAACGCCGCAGAGCATCACTCCGCCGGTCGCATTGGCGAGGGCGGCGAGCTCGTCGGCCAGGTCGCCCTGCGATGGCTCTTTGGGCTTGTCCCCGGAGAACTTGACCTCCTTGAACTCCCAATGGCTGTCCTCGCCAAGGCTGAGCTGGGACCTGACCTCCTGGTCGGACAGATCCCCGGGCGCTGCCATTCGCCCAGTCTACGAAAGGCCGTGGGACTGCCAGATTTGAACAGTCCCGACACACCTCAGTGCACATGAGGCTGTGTTCGCCTGATGCAGACAGTGCTGGGCGGTTTCGCTAGAGCGGCTCGATGGTGCCGGGGGCTTCGTCGCGGGCAGCTCGGGCCCACGCTGCGAGCAGCTCCGCTTCGCGTACGGTGGCCCACTGCGTCACGAGGCGGGACTGACGCGGTGGCAGCTGGCCGTTCAGGATGCGCCTGTCGCGAATCGACATCTGGATCTCGCGTCCTGCGTAGGTGGCGTGAAAGTGCGGAGGAGCGTGGTCTCCGATGTGCATCCGGATGACGATGCCGCCGAAGCGGCAGAGTTCAGGCATCCGCCAAGGCCCGCAGGCCCGGCAGGATCTCCTCGGGTTCGCGGCCGGTGATCTCGAGGTAGACGGCGTCTGCGCAGATTTCTGCGTCGTCAGACCAGCGGATCGTGCGGTGCGGCGTGATGCTCGCCGACTCGAACACGCCGCGTTCGTTCCAGATTGCAAAGACACCACGTCCCGCGCGACGGGACAGATCGATCTCGCCTTCGACGCCGTCATCGAAGCGGACCCACAGCCGGTAATCGCTTCGCGCCTCTATCGCGACCGGGCGTAACTGATCATCCGACATTTCGAGTCTCCGGGAGCATCCCCTGCGATGGTACGCGGGCTGAGAACCACCTCAAGCCGCTCCGTTGGCTGCGAGACCGCCTCGACCGCGCCGCTCCAGGCGCTTTCCACATAGGCGTGCTGCTGCACACCGGCCCCCACTTGGGACTGTCAGCGTCTGAGAGTCCCAGCGCTGGGGACATCACGCGAAGTCAGCTGCTCACGGCCATCGTTTGCGATGGGGCTCATGCGCGTGGCTACACAGCCCAGTCAGACGCTCATCAGGAACTGACCACCCACGAGAGTGATGTGGAACAGCGGCAGCAGGTCCATGCCGAGCAGCACGTCGTAGTTGTCGGGCTGTCTGGGCAGCGTCATCACCATGACGGTGCCTCCCACTCCCGTCTCTCCCGGACCGCTCGCGTTCTGATCCGAGATGCCTGGAAGCTTCGCCACCGGTACCGCGACGTTCAGCAAGAAGATCGGCGACTCGACCTCGGTGTGGTCCGCCAAGATCACTCTGCCCGTGTCTATCGCCATCGGGCTCAGAGCAGTCACCACACGCGATGACACGACAGTGCCTTCGGCACCGGTATCGACGAGCGCATCGAAGCGGTGCTTGTCGTCGGGACGGTCGAGTGTGTGAATCTCGACCTGAATGATGATCTGCTGATTCTGGACCTGCTTGACGAACGTGGGCATCAGGCGGCGACCATGCCCGCCGCTCCGAGCTTGATCGGCTTCGCCCCGATCTGAATGATGGAGAAACGGTCACGGCCGTAGTCCGCCATCCCGCGTTGGAATGCGTCGCCTGGCTCGTCGAACACCTTGATGAGCTGCCCATCGTGCATCAGCGCGTGAGCACCGGCTCGCTCGTGTTCAAGATGCGCGTGCTCTCTCGCGAACGCTGCTCGATTCTGTTGCACTTGCGATGTCATCTGCTCCCCCTAAGTGAAGCGCAAAAGCGTATGCATCCTGCAACCAGTGTCGCACAGTCACAGTCACAGTCACAGTCATATGAGTCGCCAACCGCGTCATCCGCCGCATGCGGTGCGACGAAAAACACCGACAACACGCCCGACTTCACGCCGCCTGACGACCACACTTGACAAGGGAGTGTCGGACAGGCCCTCGGTGGGGTGGGGTGACGCTTCGATGACGCTGAGGGCTAGTTCTGCAGCGGCAGGACGGCGCTGGCGACGCCTTCGAGCTCCGCGAACCAATCGTCGGGTTCGCCCACCAGCACCGGCACGAACTTCGACGCGCCCACCTCGATGAACCGCTGGATCTGGTCGTGCAAGCCGTCCCAGCCGGTCGGGATGATGTCGCCCGGGTCGGCATCGGGCGCCCGCCGTTCGAGGATGGCCTTGTAGCCGGGGCTGATCTCGCCGTGGGTGTAGGGGATGAGCACGCCGAAATGCTCGGGATCGATCCAGCGCTCGTGCTCGTCGGCGGCCTCGTTCACGATCTTCCAGCCGGCCGCTGCGATGTCGGGAGTGCAGAACGACGGCAGCCACCCGTCGCCGAAGCGTCCGCAGCGGCGCAGCTCCACCTCGGCTGCCCCGCCCAGCCAGATGTCCATGGGCTTCTGCGCCGGCTTGGGCAGCAGCGACACCTCGTCGTAGTGGTACCAGTCGCCGTGGTGGGTGACCGGCTCGTCCTCCCAGAAGCGCTTCAGCAGCGGCAGGGCCTCGTTGAACATCTTGGCCCGCTGGCGCCGCTCGACGCCGAAGGCCGCCTGCTCGTGCACATCGGCCACGCCCAGCCCGAACGCCGGCAGCAGCCGGCCGTCGGACAGGCGGTCGAGGCTGGCCAGCTCCTTGGCGAGCACGGCGAGGTTGCGGCCGGGCAGCACCAGCACCGACATGCCGAACTTCATGCGCTTGGTGCGGCCCGCCGCGTAGGCGAGACCCACGATCGGGTCGGGGCATTCGCCGCCGAGCCGCTCGCTCAGCCACAGCGAGTCGAAGCCGTTGTCCTCCAGCGCATCCACGAACGGGTCGAAGGTGGCGTGGTCGTTGGTGAAGCTGCGCGTGCCCAGCCCGAAGCCGATCCGGATCTTCATGGTGCCCACGCTAGGGCACCGTTGCCACATCAACCCGGGCCGCTCCGAGCTCGCGCGGGGTCCAGACCGCGTCGGCGCCGCACCTGTCGCTGCGGGGTCGGCCCCGGGGTGCGTTCGCGGCGGCGTGTGCGACCCGCGCCGCAGCGAGGACCGTACCGCTCGTCGACTGGCGCCTCGGCATGAACGGCGCTGCTGTGCGCCGTACCCTCGTGCGCTGACGGGCGAATGCCGGCCGCAACGAAGGACTGTCAATGAGTGAAACCGCAGCGAATGGGCAGATCGATCTGAGCTCGCCATTCCGGCTCGATGGGCAGGTGTGCCTGGTGACCGGCGCATCGAGCGGCTTCGGTGTCCGCTTTGCCCGGGTGTTCGCAGCTGCCGGCGCCAAGGTGGCCGTGGCCGCCCGGCGGGCCGACCGGCTGGAGGCGCTGGCCGCCGAGCTGCCCGATGCGCTCGCCGTGCCGTGCGATGTGGGCGATGACGATGCCTGCCGAGACCTGGTGGCGCAGGTGGTGGACCGCTACGGCAAGGTCGACGTGCTGGTCAACAACGCCGGCGTGAGCGACGCCATCAACCCCGGCGAGCAGGCCGACGTGGAGAGCTTCCGGCGCGTCGTCGACATCAACCTGAACGCCTGCTTCCTGCTGGCGGGGCTCGCGGCCGCCGACATCATCGGCCGTGAGGCGCGTGGCAGCATTATCAATGTGGCCTCGGTGCACGGGCATGTGGCTTCGGCGCCCAACCTGCAGCCTGCCTATGCGGCGTCCAAGGCGGGACTGGTGAACCTCACCCGTGACCTCGCCGTGCAGTGGGCCACCCGGGGTGTGCGGGTGAACGCCCTGTGCCCCGGCTATTTCGAGACTGAGCTGACGGCGCCGATGTTCGACGACGATCGCTCGATGGCGTGGATCAGCCGGAACGCCCCGATGCGGCGCCCGGGGCACGAGCACGAGCTGGATGGTGCGCTGCTGTTCTTGGCCGGCGACGCCAGCAGCTACGTAACCGGCAGCTCGCTGATGGTGGACGGGGGCTGGACCGCCCGGTGAGTCCTGCCCGCCGCCCCGATGTGCCCGTCGATA
>JAJDZE010000034.1 GCA_022824805.1 Acidimicrobiia bacterium
GTCGATGGAACGAGTCGAAGACGCAGCGTTCGGCCCAGGCGACCGCATCGGGCAGCTCACCATGGCCAATCTGGACATCGCCGACAGCAGGGACAAGCTTGCGGCCTACCGCGACACCGGCCGGCTCGGCCCCGGCGGCCTGCTCGGCGATCTGGCTGGCAGGAAGTTGGACGTGCAGTGAGGCGCCGTCGACGGTGCCGGCGATTCACTGCTGTCGTCGCAGCTTTGGCGGCGCTCTCGCTGTCGTGTGGGATCTTCGATGGGAGCGACAGCGAGAACCTGAGCGTCGCGCTGATCCTCAAGAACACGACCAACCCGTACTTCGTGTCTATGGCCGAGTCGGCAAGAGCGGAGGCTGACCGGCTCGACATCAGCCTCACGGTGAGCGCAGGTCAGCGCGACGGAGACGCTGCGAGCCAGATCACTGCCATCGAGTCAGCGATCGGGCAGGGAGACACTGGCATCGTGATCACTCCGGTCGGCGATGATGTGGCGCGATCACTCGAACGGGCCCGCAGCGAGGGTCTGTTCGTCGTTGTGCTCGATACGCCGCTCGGCAGGCCAGACGCCGTCGATGTCACCTTCGCGACTGACAACTTCCTTGCCGGCCAGTTGATCGGTCGCTGGACAGCTGAGACCCTCGACGGCGAGCATGCCGTCATCGCGATGCTCGACCTTTTCGACGATCGGGTCACTTCGGTGGACTACCTGCGTGATCAGGGCTTTCTGCAGGGCATGGGCATCATCGACGGGCTGCTTGGCACTGCGAATGGAAACGAGCCGAGGAGCGGCGCATATTCGGGAGGCACCTATGAGGTTGTCTGCCATGAGCCCACCCATGGCTCTGCCGAAGGAGGCCATGCTGCGATGGCGGCGTGCCTGTCTGAGAATCGGCGCATCAACGTCGTGTACACCGCCAATGAACCGGCGGCGCAAGGAGCATCTGATGCTCTGATCGCTGCTGGTGCCGCTGAGGGGGTGCTGATGGTGTCGGTGGACGGCGGCTGCGATCCCGGCTTGCGACTGGTCGACGAAGGCGTCATCGGCGCCACCGCGCTGCAGTATCCCGATCGCATGGCAGTGATGGGCATTCGAGCCATCAAGGAATTCGCGCAGAACAGCCCGGTCCCGGCACCCGACAGTGCCCTCGGCTTTGTCAACGTCGGCGTTGCCTTGGTGACGGACGCTCCGGTGGACCGCCTCGAGAGCCTCACAGCCTCGGAGGGAACCGCAGTCTGCTGGGGCTGAGGACAGCCGATCGTTGCTTCGGGCGCGCAGTGCGTGGGCCTCGCGCCATCCTCCAGCAACAAGAGATGTCACATCGGAGCGATGAGCCTGGCGCATCCAGACACGCACTGAGCTGGCACGGGGGACCTGATCGCGACGCCGCGGTCGCGCGAGTCAGTTCCCGGTGCCGCTGCGGAAGCCGTCGAGGATGTCGTTGAAGGTGGCACTTGGCCGCATCGCGGCCTCGGCGAGTGCGGGGTCGGGCAGGTAGTAGCCGCCGAGGTCGACCGGCACTCCTTGGCACTCTACGAGCTCGGTGATGATCTGGTCCTCGTTGGCGGCCAATGCCGCCGCCAGCGGGGCGAATCGTTGGGCGAGGTCGGCGTCTGTGCCTTGGCGGGCCATCTCGTCGGCCCAGTGCTTCGCGAGATGGAAGTGGCTGGCGCGGTTGTCGGGCTCGTTCACCCGGCGGCTAGGAGCGCGGCCTTCGGCGAGCCACGTGCCGATCGCAGCGTCGAGCGTGTCGGCCAGCAGCTGCGCGACGGGGTTGGCGGCCACACGGCCCAAGTGCTCCAGCGACACCGCCAAGGCCAGGAACTCGCCCAAGCTGTCCCAGCGGAGATGGTTCTCGGCCACCATCTGCTGCACGTGCTTGGGTGCTGAGCCGCCGGCGCCCGTCTCGAACAGCCCGCCGCCGGCCATGAGCGGCACCACCGAGAGCATCTTGGCCGATGTGCCCAGCTCGAGAATCGGGAACAGGTCGGTGTTGTAGTCGCGCAACACGTTGCCGGTGACCGAGATGGTGTCTTCCCCGCGCCGGATGCGCTCCAGCGAGAAGCGGCAGGCATCCGCAGGCGCCAGGGTGGTGATGTCGAGCTCGCCGATCGAGGCGTCGTCGGCCTGCCGTTGCGCCAGCCGTGCATTCACTTTGGCGATGAGCTGCGCATCGTGGGGCCGGTCGGCATCCAGCCAGAACACCACCGCGGCTCCGGTGAGCTGACCGCGCTCGATGGCTAGGTCGACCCAGTTGGCGATGGCTGCGTCGTTGGTGGTGCACATGCGCCAGATGTCGCCCTCTGCGACCTGGTGGCTCATCAGCACCTCGCCCGACTCGGTGACGACGCGCATGATTCCGGCCACGTCGGTCTCGTAGGTCTTGTCGTGGCTGCCGTATTCCTCTGCCTTCTGAGCCATGAGGCCCACGTTGGGCACCGAGCCCATCGTCGTGGGGTCATAGGCGCCGTTGGCGCGGCAGTCGTCGATCACCGCCTGGTAGATGCCCGCGTAGCTGGAGTCGGGGATGACGGCCTTGGTGTCGTGCTGGTTGCCGTCCGCGTTCCACATCTGGCCCGACGCCCGGATCATCGCCGGCATGGAGGCGTCCACGATCACGTCGCTGGGCACGTGCAGGTTGGTGATGCCGCGGTCCGAGTCGACCATGGCCAGGCCGGGGCGTTCGGCGAGCGTGGCAGCGATGTCGGCTTCGATGGTCTCGCGCTGCGCCGCAGGCATTGATTCGACGGCGGCCAGCACGTTGGCCCAGCCGTCATTGGGGTCTGCGCCGGCGGCGGCGAGTGCTTCGCCGTGCCGGTCGAACACCGGCGCGAAGAACGCTCGCACGGCGTGACCGAACACAATGGGATCGGCCACTTTCATCATCGTTGCCTTGAGATGCAGCGAGAACAGCACGCCCCGCGAGCGGGCGTCAGCAATCTGATCGTCGAGGAACGCGCGCAGCGCGGCGATCGACATGAACGTGGAGTCGACGACGTCGCCGGCGCCTACCGCGACCTTGCGCAACAGGCGCACATTCCCGTCGCCGTCGACGTGCTCGATGCTCAGCGAACCGGCGCCGCTCACCGTGACCGACTGCTCGTTGGAGCAGAAGTCGCCGGCGGACATCGTCGACACATGGCTGCGGCTCTGCGGCGACCAGTCGCCCATTGAGTGGGGGTACTGGCGTGCGTATTCCTTGACGGCGCGGGGTGCACGGCGATCGGAGTTGCCCTCGCGCAGCACCGGGTTCACCGCAGAGCCCTTGACCCGGTCGAAGCGCTCGCGGATGTCGCGCTCGGATGCGTCCGTTGGGTCGTCGGGATAGTCGGGGACCGCGTAGCCCTTCGACTGCAGCTCTGCCACGGCGTCCTTGAGCTGGGGGACCGAGGCCGAGATGTTCGGCAGCTTGATGATGTTGGCGCCGCGGTCCTGGGTCCATTCGCCGAGTTCGCTCAGCGCATCGCCGATTCGCTGGTGGGGCTCGAGCATGTCGCCGAAAACCGCAATGATCCGCCCTGCCAGCGAGATATCGCGTGTCTCGACGTCGACGCCCGCAGCGTCGGTGAACGCCGTGATGATCGGCAGCAGCGAGTACGTGGCCAGCGCCGGTGCCTCGTCGGTGTGGGTGTAGACGATCTTCGAGTCCGTGCTCGGAGCGTCAGGGTCGTGAGGCGAAGAGGACATAGCGGTTGGACGCTACCGCCCGCCGGTGGCACGCCGCCTGACGAGCTCGGAGACGCAGCAGCCGGCGGGGTGGGAGGCCTGAGTTCGGGTCGGCGAGGACGGCTCAGCCGGCCGTGTGCGCGGCGGCGGAGCTGCCCGCGATGCGACCGAACACGGCGCCCGCCGAGAGGCCTGAGCCGCCGGGATAGTTGCCGTAGAACAGGCCGCCCACCAGCTCGCCCGCGGCATACAGGCCCCTGATCGGCCGCAGGTCGGTGTCGATCACGCAGCCGGTCTCGTCGATGCGCAGCCCGCCGAACGTGAAGGTCAGGCCGCAGGTCACGCGGAACGCTGAGAAGGGAGGCGTCTCGATCGGCATCGCCCAATTCGTCTTGTCGGGGCTCAGACCCCTGGTGCGGCGGCCGTCGAGCACATTCGGGTCGAACGCGACGCTGCGGTCGACCGCTGTGTTGAATTCGCTGATGGTCGCCAGCGCCTGCTCGGTGTGCACGTTCTCCATGCGCGCGCAGAGCTCTTCGATGCTGTCGGCGGTCACCCTGGTGACCTGCCGGATGCGGTACTCGTCGCGCAACAGGTGATCGGTGCCGGCGTCGAAGACCTGCCAGGCCGAGTGCCCCGGCTGGGCCAGGATCTCGCGGCCGTAGCGGGCGTAGGTGTAGTTGCGGAAGTCGGCGCCTTCGTCCACGAATCGCTCGCCGCGCTGGTTGAGCACGATCGCGAATGGGTAGCTGTGCTTCTGGAAGCCGTCGCCGACGGCAAGGTCGCCGAACTCGGGGGCGTTGTAGTCCCACGCCACGGCGTGTGCGCCGCTCCAGTTGCCGTACGGCATCGCGCCGATGTCGAGCGCCATCGCGATGCCGTCGCCGGTGTTGAAGCGCGTGCCGCGCACTTTGGCCAAGTCCCAGCCGGGACCGAGGTAGCGGGTGCGCCATTCGGCGTTGGCTTGAAAGCCGCCTGCTGCCAGCACGACCGCGCTGCTCTCAACCTCGACTGTCCGGTCCGGCTGTACCGAGCTGTCGGCGTCCGCGGCAGTCGCTGTGTCTGGTCCATCGGTGCTGCGCAGCCGGACCCGCACGCCTCGAACTGCGCCGGAATGGTCAGTGATCAGCGATTGCGCGGCGGCTTCGTGCCAGAGGTCGATCCGGTTGCGTTCGAGTGCCGTCCGCAGCGATTCCACGAGACCCTCGCCGCCGCCCACCGACTCCACGGTGAGGCCGCCCCAGAACGTGAAGCGCCCGTCCACCTTGAAGGCCTGGCGTCCCCAGATCGGCGCGAACCGCACGCCGTGGCTCGCCATCCACATCAGCGTGTCCTTGCTGCGGGTGACGAGCGTGTCTGCCAGTTCGGGATCGCACCGGTAGTCGGTGATGCGGCCCAGGTCGGCGTAGAACTGCTCTTCGGTGTAGGCGCCGAAATCGGTCATCTCCACTTCGGCGTCGGTGAGATCGGGCATCAGCGCCCGCAGGTCGTCGACGCCGTCGTAGGCGAAGCGGATCGCGCCGGCAGTGAAGCGGCTGTTGCCGCCCGCCTCGGCCTCGGGCGCCCGCTCCAGCACCAGCACCCTGGCGCCGCCTTCGTGCGCCGCGAGCGCTGCGCACATCGCCGCATTGCCCGCGCCTACAACCACGACGTCGTAGTTCTGAGAGTGTTTGGGGGGTGTCGTGTCGGGGGGCTCGCTCACGCCGGGCGAGCCTATGTGGGGTGCCTGGTGCGCGTCCGAACCCGGCCGCTGCTGCGTGGCTCGGATCGTGCGCCGCCGCAGACGCATGAGGCGTCGGGAAAACAGCAGCTAGCAGATCGCGATTCGCAACAGAACGCATCAGGCTCGCGGCGTACGCTGCGGCGATGAGCGAATCCAGCACAACCAGCGACGCCGCGAATGGCGATGTGGTGATCGACCACGAACGCCTTGCCGAGTTCATCGCCGAGATCTTCCGCCATACGGCGTGCTCGGATGCCGAAGCACAGCGCATCGGCCGCAGTCTCGTCGGGGCCAATCTGGCAGGCCATGACAGCCATGGCGTCATCCGTTCGGCGCTGTACGTGGATCTGTTGGCGAATGGCGTCCAGCTCGCCGACCAGGCGCTCAAGGTGCTGATCGACTCGGGTGCGCTGCTGCTGGTGGACGGCCAGTACGGCATGGGACAGACCGTCGGTCCTGCCGCAGTCGAGCTGGGCATCGAACGGTGCAAAGAGCTGGGCGTGGCAGTGGTGGGGCTGCGCAACGCGGGCCACCTCGGCCGCATCGGCGAGTACGCCGAGATGGCCGCAGCCGAAGGCCTCGTCTCGGTGCACTTCGTGAACGTCGCCAACAGCCGGCTGGTGGCACCGTTCGGCGCCAAGGCCCGCCGGATGGGCACCAACCCGTGCGCGTATGGCGCTCCTGTCGCCGGACGCCGTCCCGTCATCCACGATTTCGCGACGTCGGTGGTGGCCGAGGGCAAGGCCATGGTCGCGCTGCATGGCGGCCCGGGTGTCCCCGACAACGCGCTCGTGTCCGGTGACGGCGAGATCACCGGCGACCCGCGGGTGCTCTACACGTTCCAGGAGGGTGAGCGCCCCAACTCCATGGACGGCCCAGGCGCGCTGCGGGCAATGGGCGAGCACAAGGGCTCGGGCATCTCGGTGATGTGCGAGCTGCTGGCCGGTGCGCTCACGGGCACGGGCACTGCCGGGCCCCGACGTGTTCGCTTCGCCAACGGCATGCTCTCGGTGTACGTCGACCCGGCACAGATCGATGCTGCCGTCGGCGAGACCGACGACGGCTACAACGGCATCGCGGCCGACTATCTCGACTGGTTCTACGACGCGGACGCGATCGATCCCGACAAAGGGGTGAAGCTGCCCGGCGATGTCGAGCACGAGCGGCGCGAGCACCGCATGGTCAACGGCATCACGCTGCCCGCCGAGACGTGGGAGAGCATCTGCGGCGGCGCCCGCGCCGCTGGCGTACCAGAGTCAACGATCGCCACCGCAGCCACCGGCTGAGCTGACCGCTTCAGCACTGTGGCGCGATGCCGGTCCGGTACGCGCAAAGCGCGCCGCCGTCAGACAACTTGGCATCGATTGGCGCCAGTTCCAAGACGCATAGAGGTAGCGGCGCTATTCGTCGAGGGTGGGGCCGGCGCCTTGTACGCGGGTCTGGCGCATGTAGCGGCGCCAACGGTCGGCGTCGTAGCCGGCGCCGCGGTGCAGCAGGCAGCGATTGTCGTAGATGACCGTGTCGCCGGGACGCCAGCGATGCGCGTACTCGTCTTCGGGACGGGTGGCGGCCTCGTTGAGCTCGTCGATGAGCCGGCGGCTGTCGATGCCGTGCCACCCGACGATCGACCGGGCATGTGAGCCGGCGTAGTAGTTCTTCAGGCCGTTGCCGGGGTTGGTGCGCACCAGCCGCTGGGGGATCGGCGGCAGAGATGCGGCGTGGTTCGGATCGACCGGGGCGACCTTGGTCCGGCTGAACACGTAGTCGTGAAGCACCACGAGGTCGTTGATCTCGGCCTGGCGCTCGAGGCTGAGCCGGGCGTACGCGGCGCGCTGGCTGGCGTACAGCGTCTCGCCGCCCTCGCCGGGCACCTCGTAGGCGCACAGGATCGACACGTACGACGGCACGAGCCGGAACGACGAATCCGAGTGCCACAGGTTGTTGCCCTTCTGGTTGTGGGTCAGCGGGTGTGACTCGTCCCGCTTGGCGTCGGCGTCGATGACGTTGCCGATCGTGCCGAAGTACTCGACCTTGCCCGTCTTGCCGAACACCACATGGTTCGGCTCGGGTTCGCCGAGGCTGCGGGTGAGCGCCAGCTGCGCTTCGTCGGACATCTGCTGGTCCGGGAAATGCAGCAGCGAATAGGTGTCGACGGCCTCATGGAGCGCGGCGACTGCCTCATCGTCGATGGGCCCAGCAAGGTCGATGCCCGTCACTAGCGCTCCGAAGTCAGGGTGGATCGGCTCGAACGTCAGCATGGACTCATCTTGGCACCGCTTCGTTGAGTGCCGTCGAGCGCACCAAGTGCGAGGCGTCCGCCGACCGAGCCGCTCGTGTTGCAAGCGCAGGCATCAGACAGTCCCGGTGACCGACCCGTCGGACGCTCTCGGAAGCGGACGCTCAGCTCTGGTGGCGGGCCAGCCAGCCGCCCTCTGCCGCCAGCCGCTCCAGCAGCGGGCTCGGCGTCCAGTGATCTCCGCCCAGGGTCTCGTCGTAATGGCGGATGCGGCCCAGCACCTCGCCGAGCCCGATCTCGTCGGCCCAGTACATCGGCCCGCCGGTGTACATCGGCCAGCCGTAGCCGTTGATCCAGGTGACATCGACGTCGCTGCCCCGCAGCGCGATGCCCTCGTCGAGAATCTTGGCGCCCTCGTTGACCATCGGGTACAGGCAGCGTTCGAGGATCTCCTGGTCGGTGACATAGCGCAGCTCTGCGCCCCGCTCAGCGGCGAAGTCGCGGATCATCTGCTCCACCTCAGGGTCGGGCGTGGAGGCCCGGGTGTCGGGGTCGTAGATGCAGTAGCCGCGGCCGTTCTTCTGGCCCCGGCGGCCCGACTCGCACAGCACCTCGCGCACCGTCGAGCTCGATGTTGTGTCGGAGTTCCAGCCCACGTCGAGCCCGGCCAGATCGCTCATGGCGAATGGTCCCATGGGGAAGCCGAAGTCGTACACGACCTTGTCGATCTGGGCCGGCGTGGCGCCCTCCAGCAGCATCTTCTCGGCCTCGATGCCTCGCATGAACAGCATCCGGTTTCCGATGAAGCCGTAGCAGACCCCGCACAGCACCGGTGTCTTGCCGATGCGCTTGCCGATCGACATGGCAGTGGTGATCGCCGTGTGCGAACTGGCATCGCCGCGCACCACTTCAAGCATCCGCATGACATTGGCGGGGGAGAAGAAGTGCATGCCGATGACGGCCTCAGGCCGTGAGGTGGCCGAGGCGATCTCGTTCACGTCCAGAGCGGAGGTGTTGGTGGCGAGCACCGCACCCGGCTTGCAGATGGCGTCGAGCTGGGAGAACACGTCCTTCTTGAGCGCCATGTTCTCGAAGACGGCCTCGATCATCAGGTCGCAGTCGGCGAAGTCGCCCATGTCGGTGGAGCCCTGCAGCAGGTCCATGCGGGTCTGCACGTCGTCAGAGGAGATGCCGCCCCGCGCCGCGGTGCGCTCGTAGTTGCGCCGCACCACGCCGAGACCACGTTCGAGGCTCGCCTCGTCACGCTCCACGAGCGTGACCGGTATGCCGATGTTGGCGAAGTTCATCGCAATGCCGCCGCCCATCGTGCCTGCTCCCAGGATGCCGACCCGCGCAATGTCGACGGGCGGCGTGTCGCGGGGCACATCGGGCACCTTCTGGGCCGCTCGCTCGGCAAAGAAGTAGTACTGCTGCGCGTTGGCCTGCGAGCTGCCCATCAGCTCGCCGAAGATGCGCTGCTCCGCGGCGAGGCCCGCCTCGAAGTCGCCGCTGGCGCCGGTTTCTACGGCTGCTTCCACGCAGCGCACGATGCAGTCAGGAGCCTCGAAGCCGCGCGTCCGGCGGGCGATTGATACCCGGAAGGCAGCGAACTGCTCGGCACCGAAGCCTTCGAGGCGGTCATTGCGGTCGCGGATGCGCGGGCGGGGCATGCCTTCTGCCACGGCTCGACGGGCGAATGCCACCGCTCCGGCCTCGAGATCGGCCGGCGAGTCGCCCACGATCTCGTTGATCAGGCCGCATTCCAGCGCCTCAGCAGCGCCGATGGGATCGCCGCTGACCATGATCTCGAGCGCCCGCTGCGGGCCGGTGATGCGCGGCAGGCGTTGCGTGCCGCCGCCTCCCGGCAGCAAGCCCAGCTTCACCTCAGGCAGACCGAACTGGGCCGTACTGATGGCGACCCGGAAGTGCGCGCACAGCGCCACTTCCAGCCCGCCGCCGAGCGCAGTGCCGTGGATGGCAGCCACCACCGGCTTGCCGCAGTTCTCCATGGCCTCCTGGCCGGGCACGAGGCCGGGGGGCTTGGGCGGCTGGGAGAACTCGGTGATGTCGGCGCTGGCTATGAAGGTGCGCCCGTCGCAGATGAGCACGATGGCCGTTGCGTCGCTGGCCTCGGCGGCTGCCATGCCGTCGATGAGGCCTTGGCGCACGTGGTAGCTCAGCGCGTTGACGGGCGGGTTGTTCACGATGAGCAGCGCCACTTCGTCGCGGCGCTCGAGTCGGACCGACTCGGTGATCTGGCTCTGGTCCTGGGTTGTCATGGGCCGCAGCGTACGCAACGACGGCGCTGGGGGACCGGGCTGGTGGGTGCGACCGGGCAATTCGGCGCCGAATTCTCCCCGATGCGGACAGGGACCGGCGATACGCTGCGAATGTCTTGGACGACAGCAACACCCAAGCCATCCCCATGGAGCGCCGGTGACTGACAAGCCCGACCCGTTTACGGTCCCGTTCGGGACCATCTTCTGTGACTGGATGACCACCGCCCGCGCCGACGACGGCCCGTACGTCTACGGCGGGGGAGCTGAGCCATTCGGCGATTTCACCATCAGTCCGGCGGCGCACGTACTGCACTATGGCAGCGCCATCTTCGAAGGGCTGAAGGCGCACCGGCAGGTGGACGGGTCGCTGGCGATCTTCCGGTTGGACCGCCATGTGGACCGCATGGTGTCCAGCGCGCAGCGGTTGCGGCTGCCGTCCATCGACGGCGATGTCCTGCATCAGATGTGCGTGGACGCCGTCGAGGCCAACGCGGGCGAAGTGCCCGACCCGCCCGGCTCGCTGTACATCCGCCCGACGCTCATCGGCACCGAGCCCGACATCGGCGCTGCGGCCCGTCCGACGCGCAGCGCGTTGCTGTACGTCGTCAACTGCCCGGTCGGCGACTACTTCAAGGGCGGCGTGCGGCCCTTGACCTTGCTGGTCGAGACCGAGATTCCCCGTACCGTCCCGCAGTTCGGCATGGTGAAGTGCGGCGGCAACTACGCGATGGCGCTGGCGCCCACGCTGGATGCCATGGCCGGCAACGAGGCCATCGACCAGATGCTGTTCGCCACTGGTGGCGACATCACCGAGACCGGGGCGTCCAACTTCTTCCTGGCCGACGACGAGCGGGTGGTGACACGCCATCTCGACGAGTCGTTCCTGCACGGTGTCACACGGTCGTCAGTGATCGAGCTGGCTGCGTCGTTGGGCTATGAGGTCGAGGAGCGCTCGATCGATCCTGAGGAGCTCGTCGAGTGGGCTGAGCGAGGCGAGGCGTTCCTGTCGGGAACGGCAGCGGTGCTCGCCCCCGTCGGCACCGTCCTGTTCGAAGGCAAGACGCTCAGCGTGGGCGACGGTCAGCCGGGCCGCAACACGATGCGGCTGCGTCAGGCTCTCGTCGACATCCAGATCGGTGCTGCGCCCGATCCCTTCGGTTGGCGCACACCCGTGAAGGGCTGACGGATCGGGTTGCCATGAGCAATCCGGACACCGGCCGCACTGTGTCCTGGACGGCAATGGAGCACGGCACCGCTGACGACTACGCGTTCTTGGACAGTCAGCACTACGCGCATGTCCGAACGGGACTGGTCGACAACCTGCTGAGCATCCTGCAGTGCCTGCGGGGTCCAACGCTGGGCTACCAGATCGACCGCTACGACCATTCCCTGCAATCGGCAACGCGGGCATTGCGCAACGGCGAATCCACGGACTTCGTGGCCGCGGCCCTGCTGCACGACATCGGCGACGCATTCGCGCCCGAGAATCACAGCGCTGCCGGCGCCGCCGTGCTGCAGCCCTACGTCGACGAGCGCACCCACTGGGTGATCGCCCATCACGGCCTGTTTCAGGGCTACTACTACTTCCACCACCTCGGTGGCGATCGCGATGCCCGCGAGCAGTATCAGAACTCGCCCCACTACGACGCCTGCGTGGACTTCTGCGAGAACTACGACCAGAACTGCTTCGACCCGAAGTACCCCAACCTCGCAGCGGAAGACTTCCGCCCCCTGCTCGACGAGGTCTTCAGCCGCCCCTCACAGGTCCCCGCCACCGCCCCGTTGCCCTGAGCCCGCAGCGCAGCGGGTCGCCAAGCGCCGGGAAGCGGTTCATCGCATCACCACAGAGTGGCGACCGGGAACTCCTCGAAGGCCCGGTCAGCGGTCACCAAGGTCAACGACTCGATCTCGGCCTGCGCCGCGTAGGAAACGTAACGGGACGATTTCCGGCCGTGCACAATCGCAGCCTGCTCTCGTCAGGGACTTCCCAAAACGCGCAGTAGATGATTCCTGAAACGCGCTGTAGATGATTCCCAAAGCGCGCTATTGTTGACTCGCAACGTGCCGGGCGAAGGTCTCACCACAGTGCCAGATCCACACACAAGGCTCACCATGCCTGGTTACTTGCCGCGTGTGGCCGACTTCCAGATCGAAGCAGCTCTTCAACGGCGTGGCGCCGTGCTGATCGAAGGCGCTAGGGGTTGTGGCAAGACGTGGACGGGCCGCAACCATGCCCGCAGCGAAGCCAGATTCGATGTCGAGGCCATGCGCCTGCTCGCCGTAGCCGACCCAACCTCGGCGCTGGCTGGTGAAGTGCCGCGCCTGTTGGATGAGTGGCAGAACGCTCCGGGAATCTGGAATCCGGTGCGGCGTGCGTGTGATGACCGGGTGCAACCTGGGCAATTCATCTTGACCGGATCTGCCACTCCCTCCGATGACGTGACCCGGCATACCGGAACCGGCCGCGTGGGCCGGGTCCTCATGAGAACCATGTCCCTGTACGAGTCAGGGGTCTCGGGGGGAGCGGTCTCATTGCGCCGACTCTTCGAAGGCGAGGAACAATCGTCGGTGCCGAGACCCGGTGTCGAACTGAGCGAAGTCGTGCGGCATCTTGTCGGCGGCGGCTGGCCCGGCGCACTCTCATTCAATGGTGAGAGTGCTCGCCTGGCAGTGGGTGACTACATCGACGAGATCACGCGAACCGACATCCCTCAAGCGAGCGAGGTCCGGCACAATCCGGCGGCTGTACGGCGATTACTGCGTTCTCTGGCGCGCAACGTGTCAACCGAGGCCAAGGAGACGAAGCTGGCGGCGGACATGGATGGCGAAACGCCCGGCCGCCATACCGTCGGGGCCTATCTGGATGCGCTGCGGCGTATCTTCGTGGTGGAGGACCAGCCGGCTTGGTCGGTGACGTTGCGGTCCCGGGCGTCATTGCGCAAACAGGCGAAGCGGCACTTCGTCGATCCATCTCTGGCGGCGTTCCTGCTGCGCGCATCGCCGCAGCGGTTGCTGGCCGATCCCGAGACGCTTGGGCTACTCTTCGAATCGCTGGCTGTCAGGGATCTGCGGGTGTACAGCGCACCGCTCGGTGCCGAGATCTTTCACTACCGGGATGACACAGGCCTCGAGATTGACGCGATCGTTGAACGCCACGACGGTGCCTGGATCGCTGCGGAGATAAAGCTCAGTCCTGCGGCTGAGGTCGTGGACCGCGCTGCCGCTTCGCTGATGCGGCTACGGGACAAGATCGCCGCGTACCGCGCTCAGGACCTCGCCGGGCTCATGGTGGTGACCTCGGTCGGCGCTGCGTATCGCCGCGCGGACGGTGTCCACGTGGTCCCCATCACGCACCTCGGCCCATGATGCCTTTGGAGACTGTGCGAGTCGAGCCACAGCGGGTACATCCTCCCTGTTGAACTTCTGCATCGTCCAGTCGGCTGTCCGGAATGCAAGGCACGCTTCAGCTTCGCTCCGACTGTGACGACGTCGGCAGGTTGACCACCGTTGCATTGCCGACGTGCGCGTACCGCCCCGGCGTGCAGGTGAGGATGATCACTTGGCAGTGGTTGCCAGCGCTTGAGATGGCAGCGCCCATACGCTCCAAGCGAGCCGGATCGCTCCAGCCGAGAGCGTCGTCGAGTATCACTGGTGCACCGCTGCCATCGGGACTGACGATTGACGCACAAGCCAGTCGCGCAATGATCCCCAATTGCTCTTGCGCGCCGGTGCTCAACTGGCCCACGGCGAGAGTGACGCCGCCAAGCGTGCGGCGGGAAACTGCCAGCGCGTCGTCAACGTCGACCTCAAATGAGGTGTCGTAGACAATGCGTCCGTACTGCTCGATGCGTTGCTTGAACGGCGCGATGTAGCGCTGACGCGCTTCGGTGCGCCGATGCTCGAAGACCTCGTAGAGCAGCTTCGCGGCCTCCGCCCTCTCCCTGAGGCTGCGGTCCTGCGCGAGGCAACGATCCCTATTGCTGCAGGCGGCATCGAGTTGGGCAGTGAGGCCCTTCTCGCCTCGGAGGTCGAGGCTGATTTGTAGCGTCCGCATGTTCTCGTTGTTCTGCGACAGCTCTGCCCTCGCCCGGTTCAGCTTCTGGTCCGCATTTGTCAGCCGCCTGCGCAGCGAGGCGATATCGACATCGTCGAGCCTCGCCCGAGCTGCGTCACGGGTGGTCCGAGCTTCGTGTGACGCACCCCGTGCCCCGGTGACACGCTCACCGAGCACCGCGTCAGGAAGCTGTGCCCTAGCAGTCTCGAGCTTCAGCTGCGCGTCTGCGGCTGCGTTGACTGCGGCGTCGATGGTGGCTCCCAGGGCGGCGTGAGCGACTTGCTCGCCATTGAGGGCCGTCTGCGCGCTCTTGAGCAAGCCGTCGGCGGATTCGAAGCTCAGTCTCCGTTCTTCGAATTCGTCACGCAGGTCGAGCGCGGCTCGAGTAGCCGAGTCAAGATCGGACGGTAGAGGGACATCAGATTCTCGCTCGTCTGAATAGGCGGCGACCCGCGCTGCGAGGCGCGAAGCCTTGTTTGCCAGCACGTCGACGGTCAGATCGTCGAGATCGCGTTCGATGTCATGGCGCGCATGATCGCGCTCTCGGGATGCGGTGTGACGGCGAGCCAGCGCTTCGCGGGCTTCGGCAAGATGGGCCACGCCAGCTTGGTCACACAGTGCGCGCAATTCTGCTTCGGCCTCGGCGAGTTCGCTGCCGAGCTGGCGCGACTCGTTTCCCGCTGTGACGGTGATCTTCAGCGAACCGGGGACAACGACTTCGGCAGAGTCGACGACATCAGTGACCTGCTCGTCGCCCTCGTTCAGAAGCACTGTGACACCGTCGATGGTGACTTCGAGATCGCTCAGGCCGGTGGCCGTAACTGTTGCCGACCCAGCGTTCGCAGCAGCCTGCGCCTGGATCACCGCTCGCTGAGCAGCATCGATTCGCTCGATGTCATCGTCGTCGAGATGTATTGCTTCGAGGATGGCGTTTGCGGCGTCCATCTGCTCTTGAGCTGCGATGACGCGCTTATGACGCGCCCCGAGTTGTCGGGCCTCGATGATCTGTCTCAGATGCTCGCGATCACGGTCCGCCAGTGCACTTGACTTGCGGGTTTGTTCAAGGCACTCCTGCGCCGCCTTGTAAGCTGCGTCGGCTTCCTTGTGGTGTCGTAGGGCTGCGGCCAATGCAGGCGCTGCTTGTTCGGCTTGCTCTGCCAATTCCGCAGTTCGCAGTCGGCATCGCTCCTCCTCGCCGACGAGGTCCGTCCGTGCCTGCTGTTCGGCTTGTGCGCGCTCGGCCTCGGTCTCCAATCGCCTCCACTCAGCTTCACACCGGCTGAACTCCTCCTCGACATCCTCGGCTGCGCTCACCTGCTGCTGGCATCCGTCTCGGGCCTCCTCGGCTCGGGCCAATAGCTCTTGCAGGCGCTTCGCGTCCGTTGCCAGGCGTGCTGTTCGCTCTGTGTCTGCCTCGATCTCAGCGATCTGCTGGGTCAACGACGCCACATCGGCCTCAGCGTCGTTCACCCGCTGCTGCGATTCGGTGAGCACGGCTTTGCGTTTGCCTGTCAGCGTCCAGTATTCGTCGCGCTCGGCAGCGATCGCCTGCCAGATCCCGTCGTGAAGGTCATTCCCGCCGACGGTGCCTGCTGCGGTGTCGAGCGCAGCGCCGAGATTCGTTTCGGCGAAAGACGGCAATGCCAAATCGGTGCCTTGACGGACCTGGAGCGCCTTCAGCAATTCGGTGTCGAGGGTTTCCGAGAGGATCGACTGGACCCGTTCGTGGGCCTCATCGCCGGTGAGCTGTTCATGTTGCGGTGCCGAGATGTGAAGCTCGGTCATGCCATTGCGTGCCCACCGCTTGGCGAACACGAACCGATACGGCCCAGTCGAGACTTCGGCTTCTACTTCGGGATCCGCGTCATGATGCACGGGCTTCACTGCCGTGACGCGTCGATGGTTGGAGCGGTCCAAGAAGCGTTGATCGAGGAGCAGTTCGAGCGCTTCGACGAGGCTGGTCTTGCCGGCCTCGTTGTCGCCCTCGATCACGGTGACCCCGCTCTCGTCGAAGGTCACTTTGGCATAATCAACGCCTCTGTAGTTCGTGAGCGTGATGCGGTGAATCCTCATGATGCGGACTTCGCCAGGCGATGCAGCAGTGCCGTCGCGTTCTGAGCGCGCACTGCCTCGGAAGGATCGGGTGACTGGGCCAGTTCTCGTAAGTCGTTCAGCGCCTCGCTCGCGAAGCCCGAAAGCCCAAGTGTGGAAGTCTCGGCATCGTCGGGGATCACCACCAAATCCGATCTTCGTTCCCATGTCTCGAGAGCCGCGAGCAGGTCTGAGAAATGATCGAGCAACCGATCGAGGCGCTCCTTTTGACCGAGTGAGAGCGAGCCGACGAGCGACAGCTTGACGATCGCCAGCTGCTTGTCTTCGAGGGCGTCGAGCCACTGTTCCAATGAGTCGATATCCGCATCGGACGTGAGGTGAGACTGGTGCTGCCGAAACCGCCAACTGCCAACGCTGCGCGGTGTTACCTCGACCAGTCCTGGCTCGAGCTCGACGACAAGGACATTACCCGGATCTTCCTCGCTATAGTCGGTCGGCTCGGGGGCGCCCGAGTACCAGACACGACCGGTCGTGCCTTCCTCCGTCGTGGAGTGACGGTCGCCGAGCGCGACATAGTGGATTTGCTCCGCCTCAATGTGCTCTTCCAATCGCCTCAACGAAATGAGGGCGGGATCGGTTGCATCGGGCGAGCGGATGTTAAGGGCGCCGTGGCCGACGATGATGCGAAGCGACGTCGATGGCCCCGCAGCTGCGCACGCCTGATCCACTAAGTCGTGGAGCGGGCGCTTGGACGTCCATGGCGCAGCCACCAATTCGACGCCTTCAGCCAACTGTATCGGGCTGGAATCCTCCAATACGACGACATTGGGCTGTTGCCGTTCGCGAAACGTACTCGAGCGGTAGATCGAAGCGGCATCCAGCGGGTCGTGATTGCCGGGCAGGAGGTAGAAGGTCACGTCTGGCGTGGCGGCCATCGCATCCAAGGCGCGGGTGAGCACTTGGCGGTCAATCTGGTTGGACTCGAAGACATCCCCGCACACCACGACGAACTCGCACTCCTCTTCGACCGCAAGTTGACCGATGTTTCGCACAGCGTCGAGCCGTGCTTGGCTGAATCTCGGCTGGGCCTCGCCGTCGAGAAAATGACGTGTCATTCCGAGTTGCCAGTCGGCCGTGTGGACGAATTTCATGTTTGACGAGGGTAGTGACGGGGTGCGACAGGTTCCTGCGTATTTTCTGACGGGTGGGCGTCGGGCACGCCTTGGGACCCGGACGACACCCGATCAGCATGCAGCCGAGACACCGAAGGGTGCCGGTGCGGCGCAGTCGGGTCAGAGGCGGGTGATGGGGTCGCCGGGGCGGACGGTGCCGGACTGGATGACGCGGCAGTTGACGCCCCGCATGCGCAGGTCGCGGCCCTCGCCCGTGTTCACGAAACGCAGGGCGTCGCGGCCGAATCGGGCGGCGAACTTGGCACAGCCTCGGTGCGGTTTGGCCGTGACCTCCAAGATCGCGTCGCCGAGTCTCAGCTGGGCACCGGCGGGCAGCGTTTCGTGGCTGATGTCGAGGTCGGCGTAGATCTGGTCGCCCGCGAGCGGCCAGCGCTCGACCGGTCCGATGACGGCGGCCGCCGCTCGAGCGCTCATGATGGTGATCTGGGCGTCCGGGTGCGGTCCGCCATCGGCTGACGTCGGTGAGCCTCGCTGGTTCCACGTGTCGCCCGCAACGCCTTCGGCGTCGTTGATCTCGGCCACGTCGAGCACTTCGCGGGCATCTTCGCCAGGGCGGCGAACGATGAGCTCGATCGTGCCGGTGCTGCCGGGCGCCTCGCGAATGCGGGGCAGCGCCGCTTCCAGCTCGGCGGTGCTGGGGTGACGCGCCGGATCGCTGCTCGCAGCCCCGGTGACGGGGCTACCGCGGTCGAGGGTGTCGCTGGCGTCTTCGTGGCTGGCGGCGGTGCCGGTCTGCACTGGTGTGTTCATGTGAGGGTGCCCTTTTTCTGCCATTGAGCGGGCAGGGTCGCCCCGCCTGCATCACAGGGGAATTATTGCGCCGGCGACGGCGCTGGCGAAGTGAATTCGAGCTGGCGGTCACGCGTCACGGCCTCGCGGCTTCGCTCAGCGGGATCGCCGTAGCCGCCGCCACCCGGGAACTCCACGATCAAGCGGCGGTCGCCGGGAATCACCGAGCGGCCTTTGGAGCGCACTTCTGTGCCGTCGTCGAGCGACAGGCGGCCCAGCGCGCCGGGTCCGCCGCCGTGCCGACCGCGCGCCGGGTACACGGTTCGCTCATAGGTCGCGCTGATGGAGAAATCACGCCCTTGGCGGTTCTCCAGCTCGATGACCTGGCCGAGCCCGCCCCGGTACTTGCCTTGGCCGCCCGAATCGCGGCGGAACTCCTTGCGCCAGAACACGAGCGGCGAACCGATCTCGTTCACCTCCACTGGCATATTGCGCACCCCGCTCGGGAAGGCCGTCGCCGACAGTCCGTCCGCCTGCGGGCGGGCGCCCGCACCGCCCGAATGGAAACTCATCAGGATGTACCGCTCCAGCTTGCGCCGGTCGGCATCGTCACCGGATCGCCCGACCGTCGTTCGGGAGCGATTCGTCGCGCCGACGCCGGTATCGGGCGCCCACATGCCGGTGCCGAGCAGGTTCCACAGCGACGATGTGCCCTCCGCGGGCACCCGCTCGGGCACCACCTGGCTCAGGCAGCCGAACACGGCATCGGGGAGCAGTTGGCCCATGACGTGACGCACATTCACCGCTGCGGGGTGGGGCGCATGGAGAATGCAGCCCTCGGGCGCTCGCACCCGCACGGCATCGAGTGAGCCCGTGTTGTTGGGGATGTCGGGGCCGATGATGCAGCGCACGCCGAATGAGGTGTAGGCGTCGGTGTAGGCCATCGGCACGTTGATGCCCCAGCTCGACTGCGGACCGGTGCCGTCGAAGTCCACGTCGATTCCGTCGGGCCCGGCAGTCAGCGAGCACACGATGTCGATGGGCTGCTCCATGCCGTCGACACGCATCGTCGAGTTCCACGTGCCGCTGGGCAGCTCGCCGATCGCATCGAGCATGGCCCGGTGCGATGACGTGATGATGTGGCTGGCCAGCTCGTCCAAGTCGGTCATGGCGTACTCGTCCATCATCGAGATGAGGCGCGCGGCACCGGTCTCGTTGCAGGCAGCCAACGAGTGGATGTCGCCGATGACCTGCACCGGGTCGCGGACGTTGGCCTCGATGATCGCCACCACGTTCGGGTCGAACATGCCGTCGGTGGCGAACTTCAGGATCGGCAGGTACAGGCCCTCGTGGTACACCTCCTTCGAGTCGATGGTGAATCCGGCGCCGCCGATGTCCACCACGTGGCTCGTGCATGCGAAGAGCGCCACCAGCTCGCCGCGCAGGAACGCCGGGGTGACCACCACGATGTCGAACAGGTGGCCGGTGCCCTTCCATGGGTCGTTGGTGAGGAAGATGTCGCCGGGGCGCATCTCCGACGCCGGGTAGCGATCCAGGAAATGCAGCACCGAGTAGGCCATGGAGTTCACATGGCCCGGTGTGCCCGTGACCGACTGGGCGAGCATTCGCCCCTGGGGGTCGAAGATGCCCGCCGACAGGTCGCCGGCCTCCCGGGTCGAGGTGCTGAAGGCAGCACGCACGAGCGCCCGTGCCTGTTCCTCGGTCACTGAGATGAGGCGATTCCACTGCACGCCCAGCCGCACAGCGTCGAGGTCGGCAGCGGCCGTGCTCTGCGGGCCCGCCGACGGCTCGCCGTGGCGCCCGGCCTCGTCGCGCAGCTCGGTGTGGGTCCGCGGACGCCGGGGCGCCGAGACACCGGTCAGCCGCAAGTGCCCGCCTGCCGTGACTGTTGCCACCGCTCCGTCGGGCACCAAGGTCGTGGTCTGGTCCTCGGTGATCAGGGCAGGTCCAGCCAGCCATGCGCCTTCGGTGAGGGAACCTCGCTCGAATACCGCATGGGGGACGGCCCGGCCGGTTGCGGTGTCGGTGACAATTGCAGTCTCCTCGGAGGCAACCGGTTCGTTCGCGACGGTGGGACGCAGCGAAATGGCGGGCGCCTGCGGGGTACGAACTTCCAGCAGCCAGCTCAGCACCTCGATCTCGAGGTTGCCGATGTGGCGCGTGTAGAGCTGCTGGTAGGCCTTCGTGAACGCGATCCGCAACTGGCTGCGCACCTCGGCGTCGCTCGGCCTGTCGATGTCGTCCGCGAGCAGCGCTGCGGCATCGACGTCGACGGTGATCTCATGGCCTTGGCCGCGGTAGCGCATCAGGGCACGCACGTGCGTGGCCGTCTCGGCGCCGGGCGCGGCAGCGTGCACGATCGCGTTCGACTCGTCGGCCATCTCCCGGAGCAGCCCTGCCAGGTTCGCTGCTGTCAGCTCGCTCACGCGGGCATGGCGGGTGCGCACCGACTCGTGCGCCACCGGGGCCGCCAGAAAGCCGATGGCCGAGCCCACGCCTGCGCCCGCAGGCACCACGATGTCGTCAATGCCCAGCTTGGCGGCCACCCGTGCGGCGTGCAGCGGCGCCGCGCCGCCGAACGCGATGAGCGTCCCGCGGCTGATGTCGCAGCCCTGATCCGCTGCGTGAACACGACCGGCATTGGCCATGTTCTCATCGACGACCTCACAGATGCCGATGGCCGAGACCGTCGTTTGCAGACCCGATGGCTCCGCCAGCGCGGTCCCGACGGCCTTGGCAGCGGCGTCGACGTCGAACGTCAGCGTGCCACCGGCAAACCGCTCCGGCGCCAGCCGGCCCAGCACCGCATCGGCATCGGTCACCGTCGGCTCGATCCCGCCACGCCCGTAAGCCGCAGGACCAGGTTCAGAACCTGCGCTGGCCGGACCGACGGTGATGCGCCCGAGCGCGTCGAGGCCGGCGATGGACCCGCCGCCGGCGCCGATCTCGACCATCTCGATCACCGGCAGGCGCAGCGGGAGCCCGCTGCCGGCCAGGAAGCGGTACTCGCGGCCGACCTCGAATTCGCGGCTCGTGCGGGGATGACCGCCCTCGACGATGCACAGCTTCGCCGTGGTGCCGCCCATGTCGAAGCTGAGGGCTCGTTCGCAGTCGAGGCCGCGGGCGATCCCCGAGGCCAGCAGTGCGCCGCCTGCGGGTCCGCTCTCGATCAGTCGCACCGGGAAGCGCAGCGCTTCAGCGAGCGTCCCCAGCCCGCCGCCGGAGGTCATGAGGAACACCTCGCAGCCCAATCCCAGCGCTGCGAGCCGTGCATCGAGATCGGCCAAGTACTGCCTCACCAGCGGTGCGATGTAGGCGTTGGCGCACGCAGTGGAAAAGCGTTCGTATTCCCGGATCTCCGGGCAGACCTCGCTGGAGACAGTGACGGTGGCCTCGGGCCAGCACTCGGCCAGGATCTCGGCGGTGCGCTCCTCATGGCGGGCATCGAGGTACGAATGCAGGTAGCCGACGGCCACGCTGGTCACGCCGTCGGTCGCCAATGATTCCGCTGCGGCCCGCACAGCGTTCTCGTCGAGTGGCAACAGCACAGTGCCGTCGGCGGCGATCCGCTCGGGTATGCCAATACGGCGGTTGCGCGGCACCAGGGGCTCGGGCCGGCGCATGTACAGGTCGTACTGCTCGAACCGGTTCTCGTGGGCCATCTCGACCGAGTCGCGGATGCCCTGCGTGGTCAGCAGTGCCGTGCGCGCACCCCGACGCTCGATGAGGGCATTCGTGGCGAGGGTGGTGCCGTGGATGAACACGCCCACCTCTGCAGGCAAAACGCCTGCGGTACGCAGCACACGCTCGACACCGTCGAGCACGGCGTCGGCCGGCGCGTCGGTCGTCGTCAGCACCTTGGCGGTGTGCAGAACCGGCGCGCCGCCGCCTGTGCCGTCGACCTCCAGCGCGATGTCGGTGAACGTGCCGCCGATGTCGGCCGCCAGCCGAGCGCGTGCGCCTGCCATCGGCCCAGCGTAGGCGCGTCGTCGCGGAAGGCTGCGGGGCTACCGTGCAGGCGTGGCGAGTGGCGACCAGCGTGGCGGCAGGCCGCCGGCGGGAGCCGGTGCGGGGCTGCGCGTCGGCATCGTGCGGGCGACCTGGAACCCCGAGATCGTGGACCGGTTGGCAGCCGGTGCCCGGCGAGGCCTCGAAGAGCTCGGCGTCGCTGAGACAACCGAGGTGACGGTGCCCGGTTGTTTCGAGATCCCTTTCGCGACACAGGTGCTCGCTCGCAGCGGGCAGGTCGATGCGGTCGTCGTGATCGGGGCCGTGATCCGCGGCGAGACAACCCACTACGAGCTGGTCAGCGAGGGCGCCGCGCAAGGCGTGATGGCCGTTCAGCTGGAGACGGGCATTCCGGTCGGCTTCGGCCTGGTCACGGTCGAGAACGCCGAACAGGCCGTAGCCCGCAGCGAGGGCGCCGGAGGCCACAACGTCGGTGAGGACGCGGCCTGTGTGGCGGTGTCGATGGCCCTGCTGGCCCGCGACTCCGTTGCAGCCTCGCCTAGGGATTAAGCACACTTCCCAGTTGCGTGCATCGGATGTTGAGGACAGATAGTTGTGCGCATTGCCGCATGTCGTCGCACCATGCCTGCCCGGCTCAGGGTCTGCCGCCGAATGGGCCGCGCGTGCGATTCGCATGAAGGCCCACTTCTCGGCACACTTCAAGGGAATGAGAGTACTCGGCTTGATTTTCGGCAGATTCTTAGCACACAACCCAAGGTGCGACGAGCAGCCAATACCAGAAAAAGAACTGCAGCGGTAGGCTGAGTATGCATAGGATGGTAGTGCTACGTGACTGTAGCCATCCGGCAAACGCTATCGATGAGAGCATACCGAATGTCGCAATCGACCAGCCGAGCACGGTGTTGGGTGAATCATAGATCTCATAACATTTCCAGTCCATGAGATCTACATAGCGAACGGAGAGAATTGCAACCAACAAAAGGTTGACTATCGGGACAAAGGCAGTCCATACACCCATTTTTTCGCGGGAGTCAAGCGAACGCAAGGGCGAATAACCTCATCCACGCAACTCATCAGGTGCATTGGCATGTTTCATTGCCAAAACAGGATGTCAACAGCCTCTCACTAGCCGCAACGTGTTCGCGCCCAAACAATGGGATTATTGTTTGGGCCTCGATACCCTTCGAGGTCAGCAGGACTCGAAGAGCGTTCCTCATTCTGGCTCCCATGAACTCATGTGGGTGTTGGCCAATTGCCGCGGCATACGGCGCAAAATCTACACCGGGTACGCGCGGTCGGGGCGCATCCGCACGAGCACCTTGCCGACGGCTTCGCGTTCGTCGAGCAGACGGTAGGCCTCGGCGCTCTGCTCGAAGGGCAGCACCTGGCCGATGGGCGGCCTGACCGCGCCCGACGCGATCATGTCGAGCAGACGCTCGTGAATGCGGGCGGGGATCGACGGGTCCGCGGCGACGGCTTCGCCCCAGGCCGCGCCGACCAAGCTCACGTTGCGCAGCAGCAGCCGGTTCACCTTCACGGTGGGGATCTCGCCGGCGGCGAAGCCGACCACGACGAGCCGCCCGAAGCGTGCCAGCGCCCGGATCCCGTCGAGGAAGCGGTCTCCGCCCACCGGGTCGTAGGTCATGTCGACGCCCCGACCGCCGGTGAGCTCGCGCACCTCGTCCTTCCAGGTGTCGCTGATGAGCACGATGTGATCGGCCCCTGCCGCCCGGGCGATCTCGCCCTTTGCCTCGGTGGAGACCAAGCCGATGACCGGCCCGGCGCCGACTCCCTTGGCCACCTGGATGCCCGAGGTGCCCACGCCGCCCGAGGCGCCCAGCACCAGCACCGACTCGCCCTCGCGCAGTCCCGCCCGATCGATCATGCAGAACACGGCCGTCTGGTAGTTCATGACCAGCGCGGCGCCCTCCTCGAACGAGAGCTGGTCAGGCAATGCGAACAGGTCACGTGGCTTGGCGGCCACCACCTCGGCCAGGCAGCCGTTCGACCACACGCACACCCGATCGCCGGGCGCGTAACCCGAATCGGCTGGTGCCGAGCGCACCACGCCGGAGGCCTCGATCCCCGGGCGGAAGGGCGGGTCGGGGAGGTACTGGTAGAGGCCCTGGCTCTGGAGCAGGTCGGGGAACGACACGCCGCCGCAGACGATGTCGACGATGACCGACGCGCCGCCTGCATCGGCGACCGGCTCGGGAGCGTCGACCACGGCGACGCCGGCTGGGCCTGTGAGGGACTGCACTTCCAATGCACGCATGGCGACACTGTTTCACACGAGGCGCGGACGGACACGGCGAATGCGAGACCACCGGTGCGGTGGCGCCGTGCCTGAGAGGCTTCGCCCATAGGCGAACCTTCTCGCTGTTGCACCTGTTGTTTCCCGCTCTTGTTCGCTGTCGCTCACGGGCCGCTCGGGCCACGGCTTCGCCTATCGGCTCAGCCTCTTGGGAGTGCATGCGAGGCCGCTGGTACTGTTGAGGCCGCAGTCCGTCTGCGCTGGCGAGACCAAGCGCACGGATGCTCAAACAGAAGCAGGGGAGAGCGATGCGGTACTACTCGTGTGACTCGCATGTGGTCGAGGCAGCCGAGATCTATGCGGGATTGACGGACAGGTTCGGCGATCGGGCGCCATTCATCAGCAAGGACTACGGCGACAAACCGGGCACTTGGCTCGTGCTCCCGGGCGGCATCCGCCCGGTGCCCGTCGGCCGGCTGGGCATCGCGGGCGCGAGCCTGTCCGACCCGGCCACCCACGCTCGCATAGAGAAGGGCTACGACGGCTTCAACCCCGGCGTGATGGATCCGGCCGCGCGGCTCGACGAGCAGGTCCAGGACGGCATCGTCGGCGAGGTCATGTACCCGAGCCTGTCCATGTTCACGTTCGCGATTCCCGACGACGAGGTGCGCGACGCCGCCTTCCGCAACCACAACGACTGGGTGCTCGACTACTGCTCGGTGGACCGCAACCGGCTCATCGGCGTCGGCTGCCTGCCCTTGCCCGACGTGGAGCGGGCCATTGCCGAGATCGACCGCTCGGCGCAGCTGGGCGTGCGCGGTTTCGCCATTCCCGCCCACATCGACCCTGCCAAGCCGTACTGCCACCCCGACTTCGACCCGTTCTGGGTCCGTGCCCAGGAATTCGGCGTGCCGCTCACCATGCACATCTTCACCGGGTCGAGCCTCGAAGGCGGCATGCCCGAGCACTGGGGCACGCCCGGCGGTCACCTGAAGGGCTACACGCTGGCCCACACCACCATTGCCAACACGATGATCGATCTCATCTGCGGCGGCGTCGTGGAGCGCTTCCCGGAACTGCGGTTCGTCTGCGCCGAGTACGAGACCGGCTGGGTCGGCCACTTCAAGCAGCGGCTCGACCATGCGGCGTACCGCACGCCCTGGGAGGTGTCAGACGAGCTCACCATGAAGCCCTCGGAGTACTTCGACCGGAACTTCTGGGTCACCTTCGAGGACGATGTGGAAGGCATTGCGACACGGCACTCGATCGGCGTCAGCAACCTGGTGTGGGGCAACGACTACCCGCACCACGATTCGATCTGGCCCAACTCGCGCCCGATCCTCGACGACATCCTCTCGGGCGTTCCTGACGACGAGAGGGAACAGATGGTCTGGAGCAACGTCCTCGAGCTCTACAACCTCGACCCCGACAGCTTGCCCGCAGCCGCCTGAGCGCTCTATGCCACGAGCGGCTCGAGGTGAGCGCGGATGGACTTCGCCACCCGTTCCCCGTTCTCCATCGGGCCGAAATGGCTGAGCTCGGCAAAGGCTTCGAGCCGGCCGTTGCCGAGCGCCTCGGCGATGGGCTGGGCCATCTGGGGAGGGATGTCGTTCCACTGCGCAGGCGAGTCGCCTCGAGCGACCACGGTCGGGCAGGTGATCGCGCCGAACGTGCTGTAGTCCATCGGGACGCCGGATTCGTAGATCCGCGCCTCGGTGTCGCCTGAGCACGACAGGCGCACGGCGTCGTCGCCTGAGGGATAGGTGCCCAGCTCCACGTACGCCCGTACTGCCTCGGGCTGGCAGAGCGAGAACGGCGGCTTCGACATGAAGCGCTCGTACGCCTCATCGACAGTCGCGAACCGGATGCGCCGACGGCGCGACGCAACCACGAGCGCATGCTCGGAGTCGGGTCGCGGGAAGCCCTCAGGCACCAGCACCGGCTCGTAGAGGTACAGGCCCCGGTAGGTGCCGGGCTGGTGCATCTCGGCCATGAGCAAGCACGCGGCGCCGAGCGAGTGGCCTGCGGCCAGCACCGGCTCGCCGCCCAGCGCGTTGACCGCTGCGAGGACTTCGTCGGTGAACCGGTCCCGGTCCACCGACATGTCGTCGTGCTGTGGACGCGAGGCGCCGTGCCCCCGGAAGTCGAGTCCCCAGCATCGGAACGTGTCCTGCAGGTGCGGCACCACGGTGGCCCACATGCCGGCGTTGAGGCCGTTGCCATGGGTCATGAGCAGGGGCGTTCCGTGCCCGCCGAGATCATGGAGCACGGCGTGCTCACCGTCAGAGGTGGTCAGGCGCATCATCGCCGCCGCACGATAGTGCAGACTCTCGCCATGGCGAACTTCACACGCGGCTCCGTGGACATCCATTACGACGACTACGGCTCGGGCTTCCCCGTGCTGCTGATCGCTCCGGGCGGCATGCGCTCGGCGGCGTCGTTCTGGGAGCACACCCCCTGGAACCCGATCACCCAGCTGTCCGACCGGTACCGGGTGATCGCGATGGACCAACGCAATGCAGGCCGCTCCACCGCTCCGGTCGCCGCCGACGACGGCTGGGCCACCTACACGGCCGACCAGCTTGCGCTCATGGACCATCTCGGCTGCGAGCAGTTTCACCTGGCGGGCATGTGCATCGGCGGCCCCTACATCATGGGACTGATCCAGGCGGCGCCCGAGCGGGTCGCGAGTGCCACGCTGTTCCAGACCATCGGGCTCGACGAGAACCGTCACGCCTTCTACGACATGTTCGACGACTGGGCGCAGGCGATCCGCGACGACCATCCCGAAGCCGATGACGCGGCCTGGACTCAGTTCCGCTCGAACATGTACGACGGCGACAGCTTCCTGTTCAACGTCGACCGGGACTTCGTCGCGACCGTCCAGACGCCGCTGCTGGTGCTGCTCGGCAGCGACCTGTACCACCCCGAATCGTCGTCACGGATCGTCCATGACGCCGCTCCGAATTCCACGATGATCGAGGACTGGATGGAGGGCGACGCCCGGATTGCGGCGATGGACCAATTCGCCGCGTTCCTCGCCGCACACACCCCCTGAGCTGACGACTCTGCCTGTTCCGCATCAGACGGGGCGCGTTAGCTTGCGCGCATGACTTCCGCAGGCAATTCAGACAGTTCCTCCAGCGCCCATCGTCGGCTGGACGGCAAGGTGGCGGTGGTCACCGGGGCAAGCCGGGGCATCGGTGAGGCCAGCGCGCGAGCGCTGGATGCCGCGGGTGCCCGGGTGGTGCTGACCGGTCGCACCACGGCGGATCTCGAACGTGTCGCGGCCGAGTTGCTGCATGATCCGGTGGTCCTGACGGCCGATCTCGCTCCCACCGGCGCAGGCACCGAGCTGGCTCGGCGAATTCTCAACGAGGTCGACGGTGTCGACGTGCTGGTCAACAACGCGGGCATTCCGATGCGTCGCACGCCGGCCCAGCTCAGCGAGGCCGATTTCGACTTGGTCTTCTCGATCAACGTGAGGTCGCTGGTCATGTTGAGCATCGGCTTGGCGCCATCGATGGCCGCTCGCGGCGGGGGATCGGTGATCAACATCAGTTCTGTCGCCGGCGTGCACGGACCGCTCGGCCGTGTCGCCTATGCCGGCACGAAGGGTGCCGTCGACGCCATGACCCGAGCGCTCGCGGCGGATTGGGGGTCCGACGGCATTCGGGTGAACTCGATTGCGCCCGGCCTGATCGCGACTGCCATTTGGGAAGACGCTCGCAACAACGTGCCAGGCCTCATCGAGGATCTCGCCGGTCAGATTGCGCTCAAGCGCTGGGGCTTCGGCGACGACATCGCCGATGTGGTGCTGTTCTTCGCGTCGGATGCCTCCCGCTATGTCACCGGCGAGACGCTGGTGGTGGACGGCGGGTTGGCCCGTGTCACGGCCTCGAACGCTCCGCCGGCTCTCCCAGAACTCGAGGACTGAACGGCGCTCGAACGCGCGGAAGGCACCGGACCGCAGTCCGGCGCCCTCCGTTGTGCGCCTGAGCCGTCAGCCCTGACGGGCTGTGGCTGCGTTCAGCCGATTACGCAGCGGCGCGTGCTGCGTCGAGCCAGGCGTCGACCGTGGCCCGGTTGTTGGCGATCCAGTCAGTAGCCAGATCTCCTGGATCGGCGCCCTCGCCCTGTTCCACGTTGGCCAGCGACACTTCGATCACCGACAGCTTCACCGCTTCGAGCAGCGAAGCTGCTGCGGGGTTGGCAGCGAGGAAGTCGTTGTTGGCGGTCACCAGGATGTCAGCAGCAATCCAGCCGATCGGGCACAGCCCGTCCGCATTGTCGGCTGCGGATGGGCACTGGTCCGCACCGATGGCCGCGTAGCCGCCGGTGCCGTCCTCGCCGCGCTGGGAGTGCTCCTCGCCTCCCTCGGCGCCTGACGGGTTGGAGTCGTCGAGAATGTCGTCGACGCCCATCCAGTACACGTTGTCGCCGGGACGCAGCTGCGTGATGTACGCCGACGGGGTCCATGTGTAGGCCACCATCGGGACGCCCTCGTTGGCCGAGTCGACGGCTTGAGCGAACATGGCGTCGTAGCCGGCGATGGTCTGGTTGATGTTGTCCCAGCCCGAGAACAGGATCTGGTTGGTGATGATGTTGTCGCAGGTCCACGACTCGGGGCAGCCGAAGATGTCGGCGATGCCGTTGCCCGGAACCGGGTCGTTCTCGTCGAACGCGGCCAACGCATCGGGGTTGCTGTTCAGCGCGTCCATGGTGTACACGCCGTACTCGTCAGCGAACGACTTGGTCACCAGGAAACCCTGCAAGCCGCCGGCGACCATCTCCTCGCCAACGACGGTCAGGTGGTCGCCGACCAGCGTGCCGTCTGGCAGCTCGCCTGCCAGCCAAGCCAAGTGACCCGGATACCAGCTGTTGGCCCAGAAGTCCATCTGGCCCTCAGCCATGGCGATGTAGGCGTTGTTCGGCCCCAGCTCGAGCTCGGCCGGATCGCTCACCGTATAGCCCAGCTCCTCGAGCAGCTGGCGATAGAGCTGGGCCTGGAAATAGCCGGTGCTCCAGTTGGCCTGACCCATCGTGACCGAGACACCGTCGCCGGGCGTCATCGACATCTCTTCTTCCATGGGTTCTTCTTCGACCATGGCTTCGGTGGTGGCCGGCGCCTCCGTCTCGGCAGTGGCAGTGGCATCGTCGCCGTCGTCATCGTCGCCGCACGCCGCAGCGAACAGCGCAAAGGCCGCTAGTAGCAGCAACAGCTTGGTCCATCGTTTCGATTTCATTGCGGAGATCCTCCCTGATCTGCAACAGATTGCGTCACGCGGCGCATCGTGTTGCGACCACGCATGTGCGGCACCGCTCGCCAAAGTCAACGAGGGCTCCTTGCGCAGCAGCGTAGTCGGGCCATGTGAACGCCGAACACTCTAGACCGCGCATACGTGTTCGGAGGGCGACGAGCGATTCTGCGAGACCGCTAGCTCACATTGGCGGGGATGTCGCCGTAGATCTTGTTGCGCTCGAATTCCGAGAGCGTTCCGCGGGACGCCGCGAACAGTGTCACCCCGGCAGTGAGCACGAACATCGCTCCGACACCGGAGACGAAGTTGGTGTCGGCGACCCGCACAATGGTGACAATCCACGCGAGGGGCACGACCGCTATGCCGAGACCGAGCCCGGCCACCAAGGTGCTCCACCGGTAGCGGAGTGATTCGTCGATGCCGAGCAGACCGATCGCCGGGACGCTCAGTGCCAGTGCCGCGATGCCCGCGATCAGGGTCCAGATGCCCAAGCCGGCGCCTTCGGATTCGAAGCCGTCGTGGATGATGTCGCCTTGGCGCTGCGCTTGGGCGATCTTTG
Source organism: Acidimicrobiia bacterium (assembly GCA_022824805.1). GTDB lineage: Bacteria > Actinomycetota > Acidimicrobiia > Acidimicrobiales > Poriferisodalaceae > Poriferisodalis. Next base: position 29,997 of record JAJDZE010000034.1, read on the forward strand.
CTGCGATATCGGCGGCCCTCACGCCCTCCAGTGCGAGCTGTTGGTTCTCCTCGCGCCGCAGCTCCTGTGCGCGTTCCTCGTCGCCTGCAGCCTCGGCTTCGTCGGCGCCGATCGCCGCCGCGCGGGCCGCCTCGGAAGCTGCCGCACCTTCCGCTGCGATCCGGTCGAGCTCAGCTTGGAGCTCGTCGTCGATGACCGACTCGGCGCGGGTATCGAAGCTCCAGCCGGCGTAGCCGCCCATCACCAGCAGCAGCACGGCAAATGATCCGCCGAGCAGGCGACCCCAGCCCACATTGGCCGGCAATGGCCTGCGAGCGGTCATCGGTGCTGACCACACCCACACGCACGCACCGACCGCAGCAACGAGCGATCCGATGACTGCGAGATACACCCCGGCGCCGGCGCTGTAGATGCCCAATTCTGCGACGTTGTCGGGCGGTCGGGCGAACATGTACGCGACAGCGGGAATCACCGACGCCAAGGAAAAGACCACGGCGCCATGCGCCGACAGCCAGCGCGAGCCTTGTCCCGTCCGCAACAGCGTGTTGAGGGCGGCGAACAGCGCCGCCGTGCTGAGGATTGCGAGAAAGATGCCGAACCAGGAACCACCCGAGGCCGACACACCATTGAAGCTGTTCGAAACGAATGACGTGGAGGTGTCGCAGACCAATTCCGTGCCGTCGGATGCCAACGGATCGAGGGAGCGGACCTCAACCCAGTTGCCTGTGCACTCTTCGGTGCGAAGATCGACATCGGCGGTGCGTGCGTAGGCCGATACCAAGCCGGCGTCGACATTCCACGGCAGCAGCAGCGCGACGAGGGCAACGACCGCACCGGCTGCGGTCACGATGACAGCGGCCCGTTCACGACTGCTCGTCCCCACGAACGCCTCATCGGGTGTGTCGGGTTTCTCGGGCTCAAGCCCCGTGTTCGAAGCGTCGGCGTTCTCAGACTCGGCGAGCAGATTCTCCGGCGTGCGGCGGTTCCGCCACGCCCGGGCGATCCGGGTGAACAGGTTGCCCGAATCCCCGGCCTCGGGCTGGCTCAGCCGGTCGAGCACGACCGCGACCAGGAAGAACGCCAAACCGCCGGAACCGGCCTGCGCGATGTCCAAGTTGGAAATGGCTTGGAAGAGCAGCCTGCCGAGGCCGCCGGCACCCATGATCGCGGCAATGCCCAGCATCGAAATGGCCAGCAGCAGCGTCTGGTTGAGGCCGGTCATGATCGCCGGCCGCGCCAAGGGCAGCTGCACGTCGGTCAGGACGCGCCACTCCGGCGCGCCATATGCACGTGACGCTTCCACGACGTCTTCTGGCACCTGCCGGATCCCCAGATTCGTCAGACGGATCAGGGGAGGCAGCGCGAACGTCATGGTCACCATCGTCGCCGAGACGAATCCGACGCCGAAGAAGAAGATGAACGGCAGCATGTAGACGAACGAGTGGACGACTTGCATGGCGTCGAGCACCGGCCGCACCACTTTCCACGCACCGTCGACACGGCCGCACAAGACGCCGATCGGTATCCCGATCGCCACGCACAGGATCACCGCCACGCCGATGAAGCCGATCGTCAGCGCAGTCTCACGCCAGTAGGCCTCGCCCAGCAGGCCGCAGATGAGCAGGCCGACGAATGCCAGGAACCCCACTTGGAAGTTGCGGAAGAACCAGCCGAGCAGGAAGACGACGATGCACACCGTCAGCCATGACATCTGCAGGAGCCATTCGTCGACGATCACTCTCAGCAGGGTCTGGAACGGCCACTCGATGATGTCCAAGGTGGCCTTCATGTTGTTGTCCACCCAGAACACCACCTGCTCGACCCAGTCGCCTACCGGTATCTGCCAGTTGTCGAGCACAGTGTTCTGACGCACCTGGGCGACCACCCCCGAAGAGCACTCGATGAGGTTGCCCTCTGCGTCGACGATGGCGTCCCGGCAATTGATGGGGCCGTCGCTGGTGATGTAGCGGTGGGTGCCTGATGACACCACTTCGTCAGGCCTGACGCGGTACCACCACACGAGGACGAGGCCGACCAGACCGCCGGCCGTCAGCCCGTAGCGGCGGCCGATCGCGCCCCCGAACAGCAGGAGCGCCGGGACGATGAAGATCGCCAGCAGGAACGCCCACTCGATGCCGGTGGTCACCCAGTCGACGATGCGATCTCCCGCCTCGGGGGCCGTGACCGTGTCGACGAAGCGATCGAAGAAATGTCCGGACTCGTCTGCTTCCTCGCCGTTGGCCTGGGCGAGCAGCGTGGCGGCGCTCACATGAACACCTCCCGCTCGAAGCCGTCTATGAGTTGTTCGACCCGGCCCATCTCCTCCATGATGAGACGGGGATCCAGATTGCCGACCAGCGTGCCGTCATCGTCGACGACGGCGATCGAGAGGCCACGCCCGGCCGCTGCGTAGAGCTCGTTCAACGTGGCGTCCGGACTGCACCTGTCAAAGTCAGTGCGCAGCGCCTTCTTGAGATCGTTGCTTCCCATGCCGCGGGCGCGCAGGCCGTCGGCTGCTGTCAGCAGTGAGACCGGCTTGCCAGTGGCGTCGCAGCAGAAGCGACCAGCAATCTCGTCGACCCGCTGAAGCGCATCACTGAGCGAGAGGTCGGACGGGATCGGCTTGGGTTCGGACATGACCTCGTGGACCTTGATGACCCGCCCTTGGTCGACGTCCTGGACGAACTCGGCCACGTAGCCGGTGGCCGGCTCGGTGAGGATTTCTTCGGGCGTGCCGATCTGGACGACGGCGCCGTCCTTCATGATGCAGACGCGGTCACCGATGCGCAGCGCCTCGTTGAGGTCGTGGGTGATGAACAGGATCGTCTTGTGAACCTCGGCCTGGATCTCCATCATCTCGTCCTGCATCTGACGACGGATGAGCGGGTCGAGCGCGCTGAACGCCTCGTCCATGAGCAGGATGTCGGGGTCGGAAGCGAGCGCTCGCGCCAGGCCGACACGCTGCTGCATGCCGCCGGAGAGCTGGGCGGGCCGGTGCTCGGCGAACGCGGCCAGGCCCACCAGCGACAGCGCCTGCATCGCGGCCTCGTTTCGCTCGGAGCGGTCGACCTTTTGCACCTTGAGCCCGTAGCCGACGTTGTCGATCACCTTGCGGTGCGGGAAGAGGGCGAAGTGTTGGAAGACCATGCCCATCTTCTCCCGGCGGAACTCCTGCAGGTCGGTGCCGTCGAGCTTCTGCACGTCGACGCCGTCCACCAGCACCTCGCCGTGGGTGACGTCGTGCAGCTTGTTGACCATCCGGATGGCAGTCGACTTGCCCGAGCCTGACAGGCCCATCACCACGAAGATCTCGCCCCGCTTGACCGAGAAGTTCACATCGGTGAGCCCGACGACGTGGCCCGAGAGCCGCTGCACGTCGTTCTTGGGCACGCCGGAACGGGCGAGCTCGAAGGCACGGCCTCTCGGTTGGGGCCCGAAGATCTTGTAGACCTCGTTCAGACGGATGATCTCGTCGCCCTCAATCGAACCGTTGGCCGCGTCGTCGCCCATGAGTCCCCCCCGGCAGTTCTGTGTCACGTTAGGCGCGCCGAGCGCGCCGGTCGGTAATCCGAGCGCATCGGGCCGGCGCGAGTGTGCGCTGGGCGCTCGTGCGCGCCATGACTCGATGAGGCCACGACCTGTGAGAATGTATGGCCGTGACGCGCTTGGGCTTCCTGCTGGACAGCGGCGCGTGCATCGGCTGTCATGCCTGCACGGTGGCGTGCAAGAGCGAGCACGATGTGCCGCTCGGCGTCAACCGGACGTGGGTCAACTACGTCGAGACCGGCGAGTTCCCCCAGACGCAGCGGCACTTCGCAGTGATGCGCTGCAACCACTGCGACGACGCGCCCTGCATCGCGATCTGCCCGACGGGTGCGCTGTTCCGCGCCTCGAACGGCGTGGTGGATTTCGACGATTCCCGATGCATCGGCTGCAAGGGCTGCATGAACGCGTGCCCTTACGACGCGCTGTACATCTCGCCGACCACCGGCACGGCGCACAAATGCAATTTCTGCCAGCACAAGCTGGAGGTCGGGCTCGAGCCGTCGTGCGTGTCGGTCTGCCCGACCCGGGCCATCACGGTGGTGGATCACGACGACCCAGCGGACCCTGCCGCCGACCGCATCCGCTCGGAGGACCTGCCGGTGCGGGCGCCCGAGCGTCGCACGCTGCCGAAAGTGCACTACGCGGGCACGGTGCCCGAGGCCCTGGATCCGCTGGCCCGCCCGGTGGCCGATGACGGGCTGATATGGGCCGACTGGACCGGCAGCGCCACGTGGCCGACCGCGCCGAACGTCTCGCAGCCGGCGCCGACGGCACGCACGGCCTACACCGTGCCCCACGACGAGCCGTGGGGCGCCAAGGTCGCCGGCTACTTGGTGACCAAAGGCGTGGCCGCCGGAGTGATGCTGTGGGCTGCTGCCGCAGCGTTGCTGGGCTGGGACGACCGTGCCGCCGTGGCCACAGGACCGGCGGTGATCGCCCTGGTGGCGCTGGCAGTGACGGGCGTGCTGCTCATCGCCGATCTGAAACGGCCCGAGCGCTTCTGGTACCTGTTCGCCAAAGGCCGGCTTCGCAGCTGGATCACCGCAGGTGCGTGGGTGATCATGATCGATGCTGCGCTGGTGACGCTGTGGGGCATTGCGGGCCTCTGGGGAGGTTCGGCCTGGTTTGTGGCGCTGATCGGCCCGACGGCGGTGTTCTCCTTGCTGACGGCTGCCTACACCGCGCTGCTGCTGCGCCAATGCCGCGGCCGTGTGCTGTGGGCCGACCGGCCGGCACTGGCGCTCATCGGGCGGCTGGTGGGTGAGGCGCTGCTGGGCGGCGGCGCAGTGTGGGGCGCCTTTGTGGCCCTGCGAGCCAACGCCGCTGTCTTTGCCTGGACTCCGGCCATTGCAGCGGGTGTCTTGGCTTGGCTCTACCGGCACGACCGTGCGTACCTGCGTGCGGCGCAGGCGGTTCCCCTCTCATGAGCGAGCAACGCACGATTGAGCACGACTCCCCGCCAGGCCCGGCAGCCAGCCCAGCGGCACGCCTCGGTTCGGCGGCGCCGCACGACCAATGGCATGACTGGTCCGAGCTCGACGCCGCGGCGTGGCCGGAGCGTGTCGAGCGCAACTACACTCTGGTGCCGACCACCTGCTTCAACTGCGAGGCGGCGTGCGGCCTCGTGGCCTATGTGGACCGCGACACCGACGAGGTCGTTCGCTTCGAGGGCAACCCCGAACACCCCGCATCCCGGGGTCGCAACTGCGCCAAGGGCCCCGCCACGATCAACCAGGTGCACGACACCGAGCGCATCCTGTACCCGCTGCGCCGGACCGGTGAGCGTGGCAGCGGGGGATGGGAACGCGTCAGCTGGGACGAAGCGCTGACCGAGATCGCCGCCCGCATCCGGACGGCCATCACCGAAGGCCGCCGCGACGAAGTCATGTACCACGTCGGCCGGCCCGGCGAAGACGGCTACACCGAGCGCGTGCTCACGGCGTGGGGCATCGACGGGCACAACAGCCACACCAATGTCTGCTCCTCCAGCGCCCGCGTCGGCTACGCGACATGGATGGGCCACGACCGGCCGTCGTCGGACTTCGCGAATGCCGAGGTCATCTTCCTGATCTCGAGCCACCTCGAGGCTGGGCACTACTTCAACCCGCACGCCCAGCGCATCATCGAGGCACAGCAGCGGGGAGCGACGGTGATCTGCGTGGATCCGCGGCTGTCGAACACAGGGGCCAAGGCAGACCACTGGCTGCCGGCGTGGCCCGGCACCGAACCGGTCCTGCTGCTGAGCCTGGCCAACCTCTTGCTGGAAGCAGGCACGTGGGACCGAGCATTCGTTCACCGCTGGACGAACTGGCAGACCTACCTGGCCGAGACCCGGCCCGATCTGCCGCCGACGTTCGAGTCGGTCGAGGTGGCGCTGCGCGACGCCTACGCGCAATACACGCCTGAGCGGGCAGCGCAGCTGTGCGGCGTTGATGCGGACACTCTGCGAGAGATCGCGCATGCGATCGGCGGGGCGCTGGGCCGGTTCGCCTCCCACAACTGGCGCGCCGCCGGTGCGGGCAATCTCGGCGGCTGGCAGACCGCACGGTGCTTGTTCCTGCTCAACGTGCTCACCGGGTCGGTCGGCACGGTGGGGGGCACCACCGGGGCCGGCTGGCACAAGATGAAGCCGGCGCCGCCGCTGCGGCCGCCGCCGGTGGAGCACTGGAACGAGCTGTCGTGGCCGCGTGAGTACCCGCTCAGCCACCACGAGATGTCGATCCTGCTGCCGCACTTCCTGCGCGAGGGCAGGGGCAGGCTCGACACGTACTTCACCCGGGTCTACAACCCGGTGTGGACGAACCCCGACGGGTTCAGCTGGCTGGAGACGCTGAGCGACCCCGAGCGGGTGGGCTGCCATGTCGCGCTCACCCCCACGTGGTCGGAGACAGCGTGGTTTGCCGACTACGTGCTGCCGATGGGCGTGGGCTCGGAGCGTCATGACCTGGCGTCGTTCGAGACGCATGCAGGCCAATGGCTGGGCTTCCGCCAGCCGGTGATGCGGCGCTATGCCGAATTGCGGGGCGCCGAGCTGGGCCCCGAGAGCCGGACCCACGAATTCAACCCAGGCGAGGTCTGGGAGGAGAACGAGTTCTGGATCGACCTGTCATGGCGGATCGACCCCGACGGCTCGCTCGGCATCCGCCAGTGGTTCGAGAGCCCGTCCCGCCCCGGCGAGCCCATCAGCATCGACGAGTACTACGAGGCCATCTTCACCGACGAGGTGCCCGGTCTGGCCGACGACGCCGCAGCGGCTGGGCAGACGCCGCTCGAGTTCATGCGTGACCGGGGCGCCTATGCCGTGCGGGGCGATCCCTACGGCCACCACGAGCGGGTCGTTGAGCCCGCGCAGCTG
>JAJDZE010000149.1 GCA_022824805.1 Acidimicrobiia bacterium
TACGACATCCGGAAGTCGGGGTCGTGGCGGCGGAGTTCGCGGCGGGCGATGGTCATCTTGTGGACCTCGTCGGGGCCGTCAGCGATCCGCAGCGTCCGCATCTGGGCGTACATCTCGGCCAGCGGGAAGAACTGGGTGACGCCGCCGGCGCCGTGCACCTGGATGGCCCGATCGATGATCTTCAGCGCCATGTTGGGCACCACCACCTTGATGCCGGAGATCTCCTGCGCGGCGGCCTTGTTGCCGATGGTGTCCATCAGGTGCGCGACATGCAGCACGTACTCGCGGGCCTGGTCGATCTCGATGCGTGCCTCGGCGATCCAGTCCTGGATGAGGCCTTGCTGGGCAACCGACTTGCCGAAGGTATGGCGCTCAAGCGCCCGCTTGCACATGTACTCGAGCGCCCGCTCGGCGACCCCGATCGAGCGCATGCAGTGGTGGATGCGCCCGGGGCCGAGGCGGGCCTGGCTGATGGCGAAGCCCTCGCCCTCGCCTCCCAGGATGTGATCCTCTGGCACGCGCACGTTCTCGTACACCAGCTCGGGGTGACCGCCCCGGTGGTGGTAGCCGAACACCAGCGGGTCGCGTTCCACCGTGATGCCCTCGGCGTCGCGAGGCACCACGATCATCGACTGCTGGCGATGGCGCGGGCCGTCGGGGTCGTTCTTGCCCATCACGATGAGCACCTTGCACTCGGGCCGCAGCGCATTCGAGGAGAACCACTTGCGCCCGTTCAGCACGTAGGAGTCGCCGTCCCGGTCGATCCGCAGGCGGATGTTGGAGGCATCCGAGCTGGCGACCTCGGGCTCGGTCATCGAGAAGGTCGAGCGGAACTCTCCCTCGAGCAGCGGTGCCAGGTACTGCTGCTTGACCCGCTCGGAGCCGTACAGGTTCAGGATCTCCATGTTGCCCGTGTCGGGCGCCGCACAGTTCAGCGCCTCGGAGCTGAACGACACCTTGCCGAGCTCTTCGGAGATCGGCGAGTAGTCGAGGTTGGACAGCTTGGTGCCCGGCGCCTGCGGGTCGAGGTGGGGGATGAACAGGTTCCACAGGCCTCGCTCACGGGCGGCTGCCTTGAGCTTGTCCATGATTGCCGGGGTGGCGTGCACCTGCCCGGCGGCTACGAGTTCTTCGTACTGCTCGTTGTACTCCTCCTCGTTGGGGTAGATGTGGTCGTCCATGAACGACTTCACGGCCTCTTGCATCTCGAGGCCCTTGTCGGTGTAGGCGTGCGCCATGTCGGTGCTCCCGTTTCGTCGGTGAGGTGGGGCGAGGTCGGCACCTTGCGGTGAGCGGGTGCCATTGCGCCCCGAAAGCTAGCCCGCGGCCGAGCGACGTTTCAGGGCTGCGGCTCGGCGGCGGCAACGGCGGGTGTGACCCACGTGCGCGGCACGCCGCGGCAGATCAGGCCGTGCAAGATCAGATGTAGCTGGCGACGCCGCCGTCAATGGTCAGGCAGCTGCCGTTGATGTAGTTGGCAGCATTGCTGGCCAGGAACACGATCCCCGAGGCCACCTCTTCTGGGGTGCCGTAGCGGCCCTGGGGCACACCGGTGGAGTTGCGGGCGAAGACGGCCTCGGCGTCGGTGTCGTTGGCCTCGGCGATCTCCGCCGCGGCTCGTTCCCACATGTCGGTGCGGATCAGGCCGGGGATGATGGTGTTGGTGAGCACGTTGTCGGCGCCGTACTTCGTGGCCAGGGCTTTGGCCGTCGCGACCATCGCAGCCTTGGTTGCGGCGTAGTCGATGAGCGCAGGGTTGGGCGAGAATGCGGCACCTGTCGCCACCATCACGACACGCCCCCACTTCTGCTTGCGCATATGCGGCAGGCAGTGCCGGGTGCATCTCACCGCCGACATCAGGTTGAGCTGGTGCAGATCGCTCCAGTCGTCGTCGGACATGAACAAGAAGTTGCGCGACGGCGATGCACCGACGTTATTGACCAGGATGTCGGCCGGGCCCACCTCGGCCGTCGCGGCATCCAGAAACTGCTGCGTCGAATCGGCATCGGCCATGTCCGCGGTGTACCCGCGAACCGTGCCGGTGCCCGACCGAGGCGAATAGGAGGCCAGCGACTCCACCGCTTCGCTGCCTCTCGCGCAGAAAGCCACCGACGCACCGTGGTCGGCCAGCAGCCGCACAGCGGCCTCGCCGATCCCCTTGCTGGCACCGGTCACCAGCGCCACTCGTCCTGACAGGTCCATGTCCAGCATTGCGTTCCCTCCGCCTGTCAGTCTGCCAACCGCGGCGGACTCGCGTCGGCCAGCGCGGGAGTACCGACACGGCGGCAGAACTCAGGCAATAAGCACCGTCGCGCGGCGAACACCCCTGACAGTGGCATGGCGCGGCCGGTGCTCAGCCCGGCGGCAGTTGTGCCCGATTGTCGTCGTTGTAGCCCCAGCACACGGCTGTGCCGTCGCTGCGCAGCTCGCACGCATACAAGAGTCCGGCGGAGATGGAGGAGAACTTGCCCGACGGAACGCCGTCCAGCACGCCTTCGCTGTTGTCGCCCCAGCACGTCACGGTGCCGTCGGTGCGCAGCCCGCACGAAAGACCATCGCCGACCGCAACAGCCGAGAACTTCCCTGCGGGCGCTTCCGCCTCGCCATGGCGGTTGAGGCCCCAGCACGTCACGGTGCTGTCGGTGCGCAGCCCGCACGCATGATCAACGCCGGCCGCAACAAGAGCGAACTTCCCTGCGGGCGCGGCCGCCTGCCCGAACACGTTGTAGCCCCAGCACACCGCGGTACCGCCCGGCACGCCAGGCGGCACGGATACCCGCGACACCGGCACGGCACGGCCAACCGGCCGAGCGGACTATTGCCCCAAGCAGACGCTCAGATCGGTGGGTACGTGCTGCCACGGCTGATGGCCATCGCCACTTTTCCATTGATGCCCAAGCAGGAGGTAGGCGGAGTGCCATTCGCCGAAGATCTGGACCTCGGCGCGTAGCATCAAGTTCCGATGAGCCGCCTTGCTCGCCTCGAAGCCGCAGTTCTTGACGATCCTCGCGGACATTTCGCCTTCGAGACAGCCAGGGCCGCTATTCCATGCGGTCCCAGGCGGCAATACGTCGCGGCGTTCAGGGGGACTCCCAGGGCCGCCTCGCACCACGAATGTGTCCCAGACGATGGCGGCTGTGAGCCGCACGCCTTCGATGGGAAAGTCTCCCGAGTCCCAGTGGGAACTCGCGTTTTGGTCGATGGTCAGCAGCGCTGATGGCTGTGGGCCGCAGTAGTAGCTATCCCACTCTCCGTACGCGTACAGATAGATACCGCGGCGGCACGCTCGGTCTTGGAACTGCTGAGTAGAGGTCGGACTGGGCTGCTGTGTCGGAGGCGGCGACGACGGCGGTCTGTCCGGTGCAGTCGGCGTTCCAGGGCGGGCCGGGCGTGCGGGTCGGCGGCCGGGTTCCAGAGGCGGCGGCGCCGACTTTGGCGGCTGTGGCCCAGCGGTCCGCGCCTGCAATCCGTTCGACTTGGTAGCCGGCGACTTTCGCGGCGGGGACGGCGGTGAGGCCGCCCACGACGTGCACCGTTCCGGCCGCGGTGTCGAGCCGTGCCTGTTGGTCTGCGGGCATGGGTTCGGTGCGGGCGCCGGCGAGCACCACGCAGCGGGTGCCCAGCGCGCCCGCTAGGGTGACAGCGCTGTAGAGGTCGGACTGGGCCGTGGCGTCCGACGCTGCCACCACGGCGGTCTGTCCGGCGCAGTCGGATTCGGTCCAAGGCGAGGAGCCGACGAGGTACGCGCCGTGCTCAGCGGTCTGGGCGGCGGCGGGCGGTATTGTGAGGGTCAGCGTCGCTGCGGTGAGCGCGATCACGAGCATCGCCGTCAGCGGGCGATGGCCCGGGATTGATGTCTTCGTTCGCATGGAGGCAATCCGCCGCGCAGTTGTAGCAAGGTCCGCAGGCGCAATGACCATCGTCGCCTGTCCACGAATGGGTCGGAGCACTAGCCCTGACTGAGGACTGTCGGGCTCTCCCTTGTCAAGTGATGCGGTCATGATTCACCCTGAGGACTGTCAAGTTTGAAAGGTCCGCTCAGAACCGTCGCGTCGGTGTGCTCGTCCCGGCGGTTGCTGCCGACTCATCCCGTCTCGCCGACGGATGAGCCACCTTGCGTAGCGGCGGGATGCCATCTTCGGACTTCGGGTGCGCCTGTCCCTACAGGTCCGAAGTTGGGCATCGGTGTGTGCTCCCGGAGTCGAGAAGGAGCGGCCTGATGTTCCAGCGACCTTCACGGATGGTGCCGATCGCTCGCATGATGGTGCGGTCGCTCTTGCGGCGCTTCTTGACCACGAAGACGACCTGAGCCGAGTCGATCTCAAGTGCGTAGAGCGGGTGTGTGCCGAGCTTCGCGAGGCCTGCTGCGGCTTGCCGCCCTGCTCGTTCGCGCATGGTGAGCTTCATCTCGGAAACGATCCACTGACTGTTGCCATCGCACTCCCGGAGCGCGATGACGTCGGGTCGGGGGTCACCGGCCGCGAATGCGCGGCATTCATCGCAGTCAAACGCAGCGATCAGTCCCTCGATGGCGACCGTGCAGTGGTCCTTGGCGATGTGATTCGGGCCGTTCTCAATTTGCTCGGCGGGATCGGAACTCATGCCGTCTCGGGGCAGTGGCACTCCCAGCCTGCAATTGCAGTCCGAGTGCTGGGACAGCAAGTCGCTGGCATCGAAACTCACCGCGTTTCGCCGAGAAGCTGAGCGGTCTCGTCGGCAAGGCGCTCTGCCACGGCGACGTATTCGTCTTCAGGTATACCCCATGCCGGATCGATCTCTACGGGAGTCACTGTGGAGCCCTGTTCACGATCGACCTGCTCAAACCGATAGACGGCAAGATCGTCAATGCTGATCGAGGGGGCGTCCCCTTCGCTTGACGACGGTTTCCGAGCCGCACGCAGCATGCAGTTCGAGACCTGATGAAGGAAGTCGGTGCTGTGCGTAGTGCAGAGCACCCGTACTCCCGCTTGCGACAGTGCTACGAGGGTTTGGGCGACTGCAAGCACCGCCTCGGGGTGCATGTGTGCTTCCGGTTCGTCGATCAGCAAGAGATCCCCAGGGCCGAGCACATCGCTGACCCATCTAATGAGCGGTGCAAGCTCGGCGACCATAGAAGACGCTCGCTGCACCGGTATCACTTGCTTACCGTGCTGATAGCTCAACGAAGGCACTTGTTCGCGGCCTCGGGCAGCTATGACGCTTCCGCCGATGAGCGTTTCGAGATGCGTCGTCGCAGCGGAGATCTCGGGCACGCCCCGGATGTGGTGCCGTCGAAGCCGCTGCCACTTTGGCAGTTTGGGGCGCGGACTTGTCAACTGCTGGAGTTCGATGAGGAAGTCGAGAGCGATACCGCCGAGCGCCGCGGGTTCGCGGCCCGTGAGCGCCAGACCCTCTCGGTCCTGCTCCAGACGAATCCGCACTACGTCTGTCCACGCTTCCAACAAGCCTGACCGCCCAGCGGGCAGGTAGTGCGCTTCGCCAACGAGACCAGACGCGGGGAGCAGATGGCTGTGCCACAGATAGTCGACGAGCATCGATGCTGCCCTGCGTTGCAGCAGCTCGCTACGGGGTGCAGCGGCCGGGTCCGATGAACTGGCCAAGAAGTCGTCGAGCAATTCGACGACCGGAGTCTCGCGAAGGCCGCTGATATCGACCGTGCCTAGCGGAGCACGTTCGTGATCGCCGGACAGCGAGAAGAGAACACGTGCGTCGCCCTCGGCGCGCCGACTGTGGACGGCTACATCGAGCTCACCGCTGGCCCGCCACCGCTTCAACTCGCCGAGGTCTTCGACGTCGAAATAGACCGCGAGCCGATCGGCGAGGTTGCGGCCGGCGCGTTCGAGTCGCGATCCCAGCCATGTCTGGAACTTGGCTGTGAACGACGATGTCGTATCTAAGTCCGGCCGTTCGGCAGGATGGTTGATCCATCTGATCAGGTCGAAGGACTCGTCTGGCGTCAGAGGCGGCGTTGCTGGGCCGTTGGCTCGATTCAGTGCCTTGTGGGCGGCATAGATCGCCTGAGCTGTGTACGTCTTGCCTGTGTTGTTCTTGCCGATCAGGATCGTCAGCGGGCGCAGCTGAATCGTGCCGTCAGCGATCGGCCCGAGGTTGCGGAATCGGAACTCGGGTATCGCCGGAGCCGGGGCGCTCACTTGGCCGCTCCAGCACTAGCGACAGCGACTCGGCTCATGTCGCCGCAGGCTAGCCGTGGCCCTTGTGGTGTCTCAGTCGGCGGCGACTAGGGCAGTCTCGCCGGGAAGCTCCGCGACTTCGCCGTGGGTTGATGCCGCGTCGAGCTCGGCTGCGCCCTGCTTGATGCGGGGGATGAGTTCACGGCCGAATTCGACGGCGTCGTTGTAGGGGTCGAAGCCGCGGATCAGCACGTAGCCCGCATCGCTCACGCCTCCGCTCGCCGGCATGCCGAGCCGGTAGTAGCGCAGGATCGCATCGGCCACCTGTTCCGGCGTGCCGACGAGGCACGAGGTGTTGCCGGGAGCACCGGTGGCTTCGGCGATCTTCAGCCACAGCCGCTCGTCGTGCACGTCGCTCGCCGCGGCATAGCCCAACATGCGCTCGCCGCCGTGGTCGTAGGGCTTGCCCCGGTGGCTGCCCGCCACCGTCAGCTTGTCGGTGCCGGCAGCCTCGATGCCATCCAGGATGCGATGAGCCCGATCCCATGCCTCTCCCTCGGTGTCGCCGAGGATGGGCCGGACGCTGATCGAGAATCGTGGCGTGCGTCCGTAGGCAGCGGCCCGGCGGCGGAAGTCGTCGAACCGCTCGGCGACCGCGGCGCGTGGCTCTGCGTAGATGGCGTACACGTCACAACGTTGTGCCCCCATTTCCAGCGCTTCTTCGCTGGATCCCCCGAAGAAGACGGGCGGCGACGGCTGCTGCAGCGGCTGCACATCGGCACGCACGTTGCTGAACCGGTAGTACGGCCCGTCGTGGTCGAACGGCTCGGTCGACGTCCAGGTGCGGCGCATCACGTCGATGTACTCACCGGCACGTGTGTAGCGCTCGGCCTTCGGCAGGTAGTCGCCGTCGCGCTGATTGTCCTTGTCGCTGGCCCCGGCGATGATGTGCAGCGCGAAGCGCCCGCCGCTGAGCTGGTCGAACGTGGCCGCCTTGCGCGCCGCCAGCGTGGGGGCCACGAAGCCTGGCCGGTGCGCCACGAGGTAGCCGAGCCGCTCGGTGACCGAGGCTGCGTGGGTGGCCACTGACCACCCGTCGGCCGAAGTGGAGGTGTAGCCCACCAGCACCAGGTCGAAGTCGGCCTCGTCGTGCGCACGGCTGAAGTCCTCGAGGAACCGGCGAGACAGCCCGCCCTCGATGACGTGCACGGTCGAGTCGTCCTTGGGCGGAGATACGCCGATCATCCCGATCACCTCGAGCGGCACGCCTCCACGGTACGCGCCGTGTCGAACGCGCGCTGGTGCCGTGGGTCGAATCTGTCGCAGGCGACGTGCCTTCTCGTCGCCGCTGCGGGTTCCCGACCCGTGCGCTGCCGAACACCGTGAACCCGGCCATCGGCAACGGGTGTGTCAGTTCGTGGCGGGATGGTGCAGTTGGCTGCGGCCCTAGGCATCGTGACCCTTGCCGGGAACTCCGGCGCAGGGAACCGCAAGCGGAATACCATCGGTACCTGTGCGGATCGCAGGCTGCGGCCGTGCGTACCGTCATGATTCCGCGGCGGTTACCGGGAGTGGAGCGCCGAACGACATGTCAGAACGACCACCTGTCACCGACTGGGCAACAGATTTTGACCATCTCAGCGAGGAGTGGGCCTCGAATGGACCTGAGATCTTGGCCGACCTGCGAGAGCGCTGCCCGGTCGCCCAGACTGAGCGGTTCTACGGCGCGTACCTGGTGACCCGTCACGACGACATCGTCGAGACGGCCCGTGCCACCGACACGTTCTCGAATTGCATCACGGCGGTCAACACCAATCACCCCGACAACATCAAGCTCGACCTGTCGCCGATCACGCTGGATCCGCCCGAGCACGGCCCGGTGCGCCGGCCGCTGCTGCCGTCGTTCAGCCCCAAGGCCACCGACGAGCTGGAGCCGACAGTCGTCGCCATGGCCGAACGCCTGCTGGACGACATGGGCGATCGCAAGCTGGTGGACGGCGCTCTCGACTTCGCACAGCTGCTGCCCGTGGAGGTCATGGGCCACCTGTTCGGGGTCTCAGTCGAGATGGGTCCGACGTTCAGGCAATGGGTGGACGGGATGCTCAAGGAGGGCCAGATCGACCTGAACATCGCCCGCAAGGCTGCCAGCGAAGTTCAGCAGTTCTTCGCCGCCCAACTGGCCGATCGTGAAGCGATGGGTGACGACGCGCCCGATGATCTCGTGACGATGGTGCTGAACGCCGAGGCCGAGCAGCCCGACGGCAACACCCGCCCGTTCGGGCGCAAGGAGCGCATCGGTGCGCTGTTCGTGCTGATGCTCGGCGGCATCGACACGACGTGGTCGACGCTGGGATCGATGCTGTTCCACCTCGGCTCGCACCCGGACGACCTCAAGCGGCTGGTGAACGAGCCTGAACTGATGCCCACGGCAATCGAGGAATTCCTGCGGTACTACAGCCCGGTCACGATTGCTCGGTACATCACCGAGGACGCCGACATCGCGGGCTGCCCAGTGTCGGGCGGCCGCCGTGTGCTCCTCTCGTACCCGTCGGCGAACCGAGACCCGGAGTACTTCGAGAATCCCGACGAGTTGATCCTGGACCGCCAGAACAACCGGCATATGGCTTTCGGTGTGGGCGTACACCGCTGCTTGGGCTCGAATCTGGCGCGGATGGAGCTGCGCGTGGGGCTCGCTGCGTGGCTGGAGCGCTACCCGAACTTCGAGCTCGCCGTTGAGCCTGACGACGTGAAGTGGTCGGTGGGCCCGATCCGCGGCCCCCGCAGCGTGCCCATCCGGATCCTGAACTGAGCCGGGGGAGCAACCAGCCCATGAAATTCGGCGCAGTCCTGCCGACGTGCGAGATCGGCTCTGACCCGCTCGCCCTACGCGACTGGGCCCAGGCCGCCGAATCGCTCGGCTACTCCCACATCGTGACCTACGACCATGTGCTCGGTGCCGAGCACGCTGGACGCGAGCCGGCCTTGCGGGGTCCCTATACCGAGCACGACGACTTCCACGAGCCGTTCGTGCTCTTCGGCTACCTGGCCGGTGTCACCAACACCATCGAATTCGAAACCGGCATCATCATCCTGCCGCAGCGACAGGCAGCTCTGGTGGCCAAGCAGGCGGCCGAGGTCGACTTGCTGTCGGGCGGCCGGTTCCGACTGGGTGTGGGCTCGGGCTGGAACTACATCGAGTACGAATCGCTGGGCGCCGACTGGGACCGGCGCGGTGCGCTGCTGGACGACCAGATCGCCGTGATCCGGGCGCTGTGGGAGAACGACGTCATCGACTACAGCAGCGAGTTCCACCGCATCGACCGGGCGGGCATCCAGCCCCGGCCCCCGAGGCGAATCCCGATCTGGTTCGGCGGCTACACGCCGGCGGCCCTGCGGCGCGCTGCTCGCCTGGGCGACGGCTTCACCTTCGGCGACTCGGGGCCCGACACCGTTGCGCTGGCAGACCGGCTGGGGGAACTGCTCGCCGAACAGGGGCGCGATCCGGCCGGGTTCGCGCTCGAGGGCGAGGCCAACTACGGCATCGGCCCTGAGCGATGGACAGCACTCGTCGAAGGCGCCCAGGCTGCCGGCTTCAGCCACTTCTCGATCAACTGCCAGAGCACCACCTGCGAGTGGGGCGGCAATCCGGCCGCCAACCTGCAGAACACGGCCGAGCACATCGCAGCACTGGAGACCTTCATCTCTTCGGTGCGCTGAACTAGAACCGGGCGGGACGCCCACAACACGAGCGGGGTGGCGCATGGAACGCATCACGGTGTACCCGGCAGCCCGGATCCACACGATGGACCCCGGCAGGCCCCATGGCAGCGCCGTCGCCGTAGCAGACGGGCGCATCGTGTCAGTGGGCTCGATGGAGTCGATGCAGCCGTGGCTGCGGCGCTACCCCTACGACATCGACGACCGTTATGCCGACAAGGTCATCTTTCCGGGCTTCATCGACCCGCACACCCATCTGCGGCTGAGCGGCACCTACATGGGACTGCATTACGTCGGCCCGATCGACTCGGCCTCGCCGACCGGCATCCGCAAGGGGCTGCCGAGCCGCGACGCGGTGCTGCATCAGCTCCGGGCACTGGCCGCCGAGCATGCCGATCCCAGCGAGCCGCTGACGGCGTGGGGCTACGACCCCGCCAGCCAGGACGGCCACCTCGACCGCGACATGCTCGACGAGATCAGCGACACCGTGCCGCTGTGGGTATGCGCCTACGCGCCGCACATCGTCTACGCGAACTCCCCGATGCTCGAGTTGATCGGCGTCGACGACGACTCGATCGGTCACGGCCTGGGCCGCTACGCCGACGGCCGGCTGAACGGCTGGTTCGTGGAGACCGAGGCGACGGCGCGGGCCAACCGGCCGGTTGCGGCGTCGATCTTCGGGCCGGGCACCGGACGGGCTGCCATCGATCGCATGGGAGCGGTGGCCCGTGCCGCCGGAGTCACCACCACGGCGGACCTGGTGTGGGGCATGGCCGACGGGTTCGAGCCCGAATGGGACGACCATGCGGCGGCAATCGCCGAGGGCACGTTCCCGCTGCGCATCTACATGATCCCCTTCGAGCCGAAGCTGGTGCGCAGCTACGGCGCCGAGATGCTCGACTTCCTGGCCTCGAAGCGATCCGAGGGCGACGACCGGCTCAACACCCACGGCGTGAAGTACGTGAACGACGGCTCGTACCCGTCGATGACGCTGGTGATGAACTCGCCCGGATACCTCGACGAGGACACCGCCCACACGGGCGAGGTGCCCTGGGAGGACATGGTGGAGCGGATGCGGCCGTTCTGGCGGGCGGGGGTGCAGATCCACTCTCACGCCAACGGCGACCGCACGGTCGACATGACGCTGGACACGCTCGCTGCGCTGCAGGCCGAGCAGCCGCGATTCGACCACCGCTTCACGATCGAGCACTACTGCATCTCGACGCCGGCGCAGGCGAAGCGGCTGGCGGCGCTGGGCGGGCTGGCCAGCGTGAACATCTACTTTGTGCACTTCCGTGCTCAGCTGCATGCCGATCACGGCTTCGGTCCGGATCGCAGCGAGGCCACGGCCCGGCTGGGCTCGCTGGAACGGGCCGGCGCCACGTTCGCCCTCCACAGCGACTTCAACCTCGTCGTGACGCCGCTGTCGCCGCTGCTGGCGGTGTGGTGCGCTGTCAACCGGGTAGGCGCCGACGGCGAGACCGTGATGGCGCCGGGGGAGCGAATATCGCTGGACCGGGCGCTGCGCGCCGTCACCATCGACGCTGCCCATGTGCTCGCCCGCGACGACCGGCTGGGATCGATCGAGGCCGGCAAGCTCGCCGACTTCACCGTGCTCGACGACGATCCCTACGAGGTAGACCCCATGGCGCTGCGAGACATCGGCGTGGTCGACACGGTGCTCGGAGGCGAGCCGACCTCGTGAGGCGACGCCCCCGTTCCCTGCCGGACAGATACGGGACATGGGCGGTGGTGGCCGGCGCTTCTGAGGGGCTCGGCGCGGCGTTCGCGGCCGAGCTGGCAGCCCAGGGCATGAATCTGGTGCTGGTAGCACGTCGAGGCCACCTGCTCGCCGAACTGTCCACGGAGCTCACCGACGCGCACGGCATCGAGGTCCGTTGCGTGGTGGCGGATCTGGCCGATCCGGCCTTCGCAGCGGAGCTCGCAACCGCAGCCGGCGGCCTGGACGTGGGAATCGTCATCTACAACGCGGCATTCGTGCCGTTGGGCCCGTTTCTCGACAATTCCGAACCCGAGATCGCCCGAGCAGTGGATGTCAATGTGCGCGGTCCGATGCTGGCAGTGCGGGCGCTGGCACCGGCCATGTGCGATCGAGGGCGGGGCGCCGTGGTGCTGATGTCGTCGTTGTCGGGCCTGCAGGGGACGCCCCACATCGCCGTCTATGCGGCGAGCAAAGCCTTCAACACCCACCTCGCCGAGAGCCTGTGGTACGAGCTGCGGCCGCGCGGCATCGACGTCGTCGCCTGCTGCGCCGGGGCGATGCCGACACCGGGCTATGAGCGGAATTTCGCCAAGAAGGTGCCAGGCATGCTGAGCCCGCAGGAGGCCGCCCGCCAGACCCTCGATGCACTGCACCGGGGGCCTCGCTTCGTGCCGGGGCTCGTCAACCGCATGACAGCGGTGCTCATGGGGCGCCTGCTGAGCCGCCGCAGCGCCGTCCGCCTCATCGGCAGGAATACGAAAGATGTGACGTGACGGACTTCCTAGCGGGCTTCTTCGCCCCGTGGGCAGCCTTTGCCGTCATCGGGGTACTGCACCTCGTGCTGCCGGCTCGGCGTGTGACCGGCTATGCGCGCCACGAACACAGCGGTTCAGCGCTGAGCTACCGCATCAATGGCCTGCTGGTGTTCGCGGTCACCGTGGGGCTGTGGTGCGTCGCATGTGCCAGCGGCGTCATTGCGTGGGATTGGCTGTGGCACCACCGCTGGTCGGGCGCGGCGGGTGCGGTGACGCTGGGGCTGGTGGCATCGGCTGGGGCGGTGCTGGGGGCAGCGTCGGGAGGAAAGCGGCTGCTCACCGAGCTCTATCTCGGACGCCGGGCCAACCCCCAGCCGTTCGGGGGCCGAGCCGACGCCAAGATGTACCTGTACCTGGCGGGCGCGACGCTGCTCGAACTCAACCTGCTCTCGTTCGCCGCCCACCACTTCGAGACGTACCCCGGTGACGTGTCACCTGGGGTTGTGCTGTATGTGGTGCTGTTCAGCTGGTTCGTGTGCGACTACCTGGTCTTCGAGCATGTCCACCTGTACACCTACGACCTCTTCGCAGAACGGGTGGGGTTCAAGCTCGTGTGGGGCTGCCTGTGCTGGTACCCGTACTTCTACGTCGTCGGGCTGTGGGCAGTGACAGACCGCCCGAACCCGCAGGCGCCCGTCTGGCTGACAGTCGTGGCTGCCGTCGTATTCCTGTTCGGATGGACGCTGGCGCGTGGATCGAACATGCAGAAATACAGCTTCAAGCGAGATCCTGAGCGATCCTTCCTGGGACTGGCGCCCCGGGCGCTGTCCGACGGCGAGCGCAGCCTGCTCGCCAGCGGATTCTGGGGTCTGTCGCGGCACGTCAACTATCTGGGCGAGATCGCCATGGCGACCGGCCTCGCACTGGCCCTGGGTTGGCCTGGCGTGGTCTGGCCGTGGCTGTACCCGCTGTACTACGTGGCGCTGCTGGTGCCGCGCGAACGCGACGACGACCGGCGTTGCGAGGCCAAGTACGGCGAGCTGTGGGAGCGGTACCGCAGCGAGGTGCGGTGGCGCATCGTGCCCCGGATCTACTGAGGCACGTGAACGCCGAAATGGATTCCGGCGATCCGGGGCCGCTGCGAGCGCAGCCGGGGAGCGTCGACGATTTCGACGCTGCGTGGCAGGCCACCGTCGGCTCGATCGCAGCGGCACGGCGGCGGCCCGGCGACAGCGGTGCAGACGCTGTCGGCGTCACGGTGCTGACGGGCTTCCTCGGCAGCGGAAAGACCACGGTGCTGCGCCGGCTGCTGGCCGAGCCGGCCGGGCTTCGCATTGCTGCGGTGGTGAACGACATCGGGCCCGTGAACATCGACGCTGCTGCCATCGATGGGTTGCAGGTCGCGTCACGAACGCCCGAACGGGTCGAGCTCACCAACGGCTGCGCGTGCTGTGCGCTGGTGGACGACCTCGCTGAGACCTTGGAAGGGTTGGCTGGCGCCCGAATGAGCGATGCCATCGTGGTGGAAGCCAGCGGCGTCGCCGATCCCGCCACGCTGGCGCTGGCAGCCGAGGGGGCTGCGGGCTGCATGCTCGACGGTGTTGTTGCCGTGGTAGACGCGCAGCATCTGGCCTCACAGTTGAGCGACCCGCGCGTCGGACCCGCCGTCCGCCGTCAGATCGACGTGGCCCACCTGGTGGTGCTGTCGAAAGTGGACCAGGTCGACAGCGCCGAGGTTGCGGGCCTCGCCGACCTGCTCGGCCGGCTAGCTCCGGGCCGGATGGTCGTTCCTGCCGTTCACGGCCGCATCGATCCTCGGCTGCTGCTCGGCGCAGCACTGCGTGGAGCTACCTTCCCAGCCGACACAGGTGAGCACCCCTTCGAAGTGGCGAGTGCGGTCGTGACGCCGACAAGGCCGTGGCAGAGGGCCGAAGTCGCCCACTGGTTCGAATTGTCGCCGCCGGGCCTGATGCGGGCGAAGGGGTGGTTTTCCAGCCCCGATGGAGGCTGCCATGAGGTGCAGGCCGTGGGCCGGAGCTGGCGCATCGTGCCTGCCGGCAGCGCGCACGACCCGGCGATCGTGCTGATCTGCAGCTCCCAAGAAGCTGTCGACAGTGCAGTCGCTTCCCTGCTGAATCTCGACGAGCTGACGAGTGGACAGCGCAGGCCGAGCGGCTAGCCGGGCGTTCCGGCCATGTGCCGTCGCATCTCGGCCGACGGTGGGCCGGCGGTGCCCCAGCGGTCGGACAGTTCGGGCGTGCGGGGCCAAGTACGCGGCACCCACGTCGCCTCGTCGACTTGCTGGACTTCGGCGGTGACCTCGGGAACGGTGCCGGCGGGGTCGACGAAATAGCCGAACGCGTTGTTACCCGGTCCGTGGCGTCCGGGACCCCAGCCGACCGTGTGACCCGCCCGATTGAGCCGCCCGAGCGATGCCATGTAGGCATCCAGCGATGGGACTTCGTACGCGACGTGGTTGAGCGAGGCCCACTCTGCCCGGTTGAACGCGATGGAGTGATGGTCGGTGTTGCAGCGCAGGAACACCATCTGGCGCTCGCTCCAGTCGCTCACCCGGAAACCCAGCACGTCGCACCACCAGGTGCACAGTGCCTCGATGTCGGCGGTGTTGAGCACGACATGAGCGAGCTTGGCGGGTGTGGCATCGACAGGCAGCGTGGGCACCGCCTCGACGGTGGCCGACAGCTCCACCACCCGGCCTTCGGGATCGGCCAAGCGAAAGCCGTAGCCGACTCCGGGCCGGTCGAGAGCGGCGGGCTCGCTGAGCAGCCGGGGGCCTTCGGTTGCGCCCGCAGCGACGGTGCCGCCGAAACAGGCGCGTGCAGCATGCTCGTCGCCGCCGTCCCAGCGAGCGATGGCCTCGCTTACGGACATGGCAGCGGCATCGACAGCCCGCTCGTCGGCAAGGCCGAGGCTGATGTGGTCGATGCCGTTGCTGTCGGCCCGATGCAACTCGAGCACATGGTGCTCGGGGCCCGTGGCTCGCAACAGTGCCGTTTGCGCGTCCGAATCGCCCAGCGTCCGGAGCCCCCACGGGTCTGCGTAGTAGGCGACGCTCTCGTCGAACGCCGCGCAGCGCAGCGAGATGTGACGCAGATGGGTGATCGCCCATGTCGGCGGCTGCGAAGCGGCGCTCATCGTTCAGCCTGCGGCTGCATCGAGTGCGGCGAACACGGTTTCGGGCGTCAGGGGCATGGAGGTGACACGGACGCCCGTGGCATCGGCGACAGCGTTCGCGATGGCCGACGCGATCGGCAGCATCGCTCCCTCGCCGAGGCCTTTCGAGCCGAACGGTCCCGGGCCGTGGCCCTGCTCCTGGGTGATCGACACGAACTCCGCTGGAAGGTCGCTGGCTCGTGGCACCCGGTAGTCGACGAGCCTGCCGTTGGTGAGCACGGGGCCGTCGAAGCGCATGGTCTCGAACAGGGCGCCGCCGAGTCCCATGATCGCCGCGCCCTCGTCCTGGCCCCGGCAGGCGCCCTCGTGCAAGACAGCCCCGGCATCACCCGAGACCACCAAGCGGTGCACCGTGACTGCGCCGGTCTCGGCGTCCACCGACACCTCCGCGGCGCCCCAGCCGTACTCCCACGACACGCACGGCGACTCCAGGGGGGCCCGGCTCTCGGTGGGCGCCTTGAAGAATCCCTCGCCGGTGAACTCGTAACCGGTGCCGCCGTACACACTCATCACCATCGGAGCGAGCGGCCTGGCTTCGACGGTGCCGGGATTGCCGGCGCTGCCGTTGGCCCTGTCGCGGCCGTTGTCGCCGATATCGGCGTCGTTGTTCTCGCTGCCGCCCTCGGGAGCGGGCTGGATCAGCACCATGCCGTCACGGAAGTGGAGCCGCTCCATCGGCACGCCCAGTGTCGTGCGGGCGAAGAGCATGATGCGCAGGCGGGCTGCCTCAGCGGCTTTCTGCACCGCTTGGCCCATCACCGAGATCGACGACGACGCGTTGGTGCCCTGGTCGAAGGGCGTGTGGTCGGTGTCGATGTCTGACCAGTGGACCCGCTCGCGGCTCACGCCGAGCACTCGTGCTGCGACCTCCCGCAGGGCGGTCTGTGCGCCTTGGCCCATCTCGACGGTGCCGCATTGCACCCACGCGTCGCCGGAGGTTGCCACCTTGACCCGTGCCTGCGCGGGCTTGTTCACCCCGCCGGAGTCCTTGAAGCCCATCGCCACACCTCGGCCTCTGCCAGGCGGGCGAGGCGCGTCCATGCCGATGCAGCCGGCCACGAGCTCGAGCCCCTCGACGAGATCGGAGTCCATGGCTGACTCGCCCGGCACGTACGACTCGCCCAGACCGATCAGGTTGCGGCGGCGCAGATCCACCGGATCCATGCCGAGCCGCTCAGCGATCATGTCGATCTGGCTCTCGCAGGCGAAGTTGGCCTGGGTGCCTCCGAAACCCCGGAACGGGCCGGCCGGCGTGGTGTTGGTGAGCACGGCATCGGTGATCGAGCGGATGTGCTGCCAGCGGTACGGCCCCGCCACCCGGTAGCCGGCTTTCTCGGCCACCAAGGGGCTGGCGTCGGCGTACGCGCCTGCATCGAGCAGCACCTCGGCATCGCGGGCTACCAGCGTGCCGTCGGCCATGACGCCGGTGCGAAGCGTCAGGCGGGCATTGTGCTGGCGCATCGTCCAGAAGCCTTCGTCGAGCGTCAGGCAGTAGCGCACCGGCGCACCGGCCTTGAGCGCCAGCAGCGCTGCGATGGGCTCGGTCTTGCAGCCGTTCTTGGCTCCGAAGCCGCCGCCGAGATAACCGACGTGCATGCGCACCCGCTGCTCGCCGATGCCCAATAGGCGAGCCATCTCCTTGCGGACCGGGAACGGGTTCTGACAGCTCGACCACAGTTCCAGCCGGCTGTCGTCGCCGGTCACCTGGGCCGACCACCTGGCCACGGCCACGAAGGGTTCGAGGTGGAGGTGCTGCTGGCGGCCGTCGAACGCGAAGACGTCGGTGAAGACGTGGTCGCAGCCTTTGAAGACTGCTGGATCGCCGGTCTCGTAACCGAAGCGGTAGCAGACATTGGGACGTGGCCGGGCGCTGCCGCTTGCACCCTGGCCGTAAGCGGGCGTCATCCCCAGCGGGGGCTCGGGGAAGATCTCCGGCGCCCCATCGGCGAGCGCTTCGTCGAAGTTGGTGACCGCGGGCAGCGGCTCGTAGGTGACCTGCACCAATGCGAGCGCTCGGGCCGCGTCGAGCTCGGTCTCTGCGGCGATGGCGACCACCGGGTCGCCGATGCAGCGCACGCGGTCGAGCGCCAAGACAGGCTGATCCTTGATGAAGTAGCCGTAGCTGTGCGCTGCGACGAGCGGCGCATCCGATGGACGGTGCTGGAGGTCAGCGGCAGCCCACCGGTCACGGTGCTCGCCGTCGAGCAGGTCACGGCGGGTGAGCACGGCCCGAACGCCGGGGGCCTGTTCGGCGGCGACGGTGTCGATGCGGGTGACGAGCGCGTGGGCGTGGGGCGAGCGGAGCACTTTCGCGTGCAGCATCCCCGACAGCGCCACGTCGACGGCGTACGGCGCGGTGCCGGTGACCTTCAGCGACGCGTCCGACCGAGTCATGTCGCCGGTTCGGGGTGTGCGTCGGCCCGCTCACGCAGTGCAGCCCCCGCTGCCTCGACTGCCTCGATCACCATCAGGTAGCCGGTGCAGCGGCACACATTCGAGTCGAGCCAGTCCACCATCGTGCTGCGGTCGGGATCGGGATGGTGCGCCAGCAGGGAGCTGGCGGTCAGGATCAGGCCAGGTGTGCAGTAGCCGCATTGGAATGCGCTGGTCTTGGCGAACGCCTGCTGCACCTCTCGCACGACTGCGGGAAGGCTCCTCGCTGGCTCGGTATCGGGCAATGCGTTGGCCGTTTCGATCGTGTGAATCTCGCGCCCGGCCGCCTGCCAGGCGAACGTCGAGCACGACGCCGTGGGCAGACCGTGGACCAGCACCGTGCAGGCGCCGCAGACGGCTTGGTCGCAGCCGACGCGGGTGCCGCCGAGGCCTGCCCGCGTGCGGATCGTATCGACCAGCATCTCCGAGACCGGCGCAACTGCCTCGAACGGCTCGGCGTTCAGGTGCAATTGAAGATTCACGGCGCCGACGCCGCCAGTGGTGCCCTGCCGGTTCGGCTCATGGCGGCCTTCAACCCGGCGTCCGGGACTCATCGACCCGGTGTCGGCAGCCGGCTGGGCGCCGAGTCCCTCCGCAGCGTTCTGGTCGGATCGCCCTGCTGGCGGCGCGTTTTCACGCAGGGGAACATCGGCGGGCGACGGATCTCTGCCGCCAGAACCATGAGTCGCCGGCCCGCCCGAGGCGTGTGCTGGCACGCAGCGTTCGATGAGTACCTCGATCACGCGGCGCCGGTATCCAGACGAAGCATTGGCGTCATCCAACGGCTCACCGAGCGAGTCCAATGTGGCACGCACGGCGTCGAGATCGACGGTTCCGTCGGCGCCGCCAGCGTTGTTGGCGCCTACCCCGAGCTCGATGACCTCGACATCGCGATACGCGCAGCCGATGGCGGTGTACCGCTCGCCGACGGCCACCGAAGCCACCGGCTTGAGCGATCGGTCATAGACGACACGGCCTTCAAGCGGCACCTCACAACCCACGAGCAGCCCGCCTGCGGCCCGATCGGTCACCGCGCAGCGCCGCTCGCTGCCGTCGGGTTCGAGGAAGATCAGTTCGGCACCGGCTGCTGCAAGGATCGGTGCGGCGTCGTAGCCAACATCAAGCGCCATGAGGTTGCCGCCGACGGTGCCGGTGGTGCGAATGCGCACATTGCCGATCGTCCGCCACGCGGCGGCCAGATCAGGCCGATGGGCACGCACCAGCGGGTCAGTCTCGATCTGAGCATGGGTGACCGCTGCACCGATGAACAGCGCGCCGTCGCGCAGCGAGATCTCCGAGAGCGTCTCGAGCCCGCCCAGCGGCACCATGGACTCGGTCGATTCGCCGTCGCGCAGACGCAGGGCAACGTCGATGCCGCCAGCGTGCGCCCATGCGCCATTGGCCAGGCTCACCGCAGCGTCGGTCAGCGACGCCGGCCGAGCCAGCGCGAACGGCTCGATCCCCAGATGGCTACGCGAGATCAGTCCGCTCGTCGACGCATCCGTTGCGGGTTCGGGCCGGACGGTCATGGCTGCGCGCCCGAGGCGCCACCGGACCCTGCGGCATGGGCACTCATGGCCTCATCATCGTCGCTCTCCGCCATCGCCCGCCATTGTGCAACACTGCCGCCCGTCAAGCCGTCACAGCGTCGTCCAGCGTCGCGGACGAGGTTGGCGCTGACGAGCGCCTGCCGCTAGTTCGCGTCGGGGTTTTCGAGCTGGCCGATGGCCTCGGCCACGTTGCTCACATCGATCGCGATGTCGAGCGGATGTGTCCTGCGGGCGAAGGGGCGTGCATCGGGCGAAGCGGGGGATGCGGGCACTTCGACTGGGGGGACGAACGGCACCGGCATGGGGCCGAGTGCGGTGCAGTCCACCCGGATCATCTGCGGTGTACGGGCTGCGGTGGCGCGCTCGAATGCGTCGGCGAACTCGTCGGGCGTCGATGCGTTGGCGTAGGCGATGTCGAATGTGCTGGCTAGGGCTGCGAAGTCGGGCGTGAGGAGGTCGACGCCGGACCGGCGACCGATGTGGCAGTCCTGGGTATTGCGCAGGACGCCGTAGCCGCCGTCGTCGAAGACCACGACCGTGATGGGCAGCGCTTCTTGGGCGATGGTGGCGAGTTCGCCGATCTGAGGGACGAGGCCGCCGTCGCCGACCATCACCATGGTTGGCTCGTCGGGGCGAGCCAGCGCTGCGCCGATGCCCATGCCGACGGCCTGGCCGATGCCGCCGCCGCGGGGCACCACGTTGGTGGTCGCATCGATGATCGGCAGCAGGCGGTTACCCCACGAGCTGTTGGGAATGGTGATGTCGCGGATACGAGGCGCCCGGTCGCTGAGCACGCTCGCCATGACGTCGCAGATCTCCGAATACGGCCCGATGTCGCGGCGAAGCTGCGCCCGGCATTCGGATCGGGCCGCGGTGATGGCTGCACCCCACGCGGGCTGGATGGATGCCGCGCCGCCCGCAAGTCGCTGGATCAGTGCATCGAGCACGACGCTGGCGTCGCCGACGATGCCGACATCGGCCGGGTACACCCGCCCGACCGCCGCGGGGTCGACATCGATCTGGATGTGCGTCGGTGGCAAAGCGAGCCGGTAGCTGCGGGTCTCGTTGGAACGGAAGTGCGTTCCAACGGAGATCAGCAGGTCGGCCTGGGCGAGCAATTCTGCGCCTGCCGACGAGGCTGCGAAGTTGCCGATGACCCGCTCGTCGGTCTCAGGCAGCACGCCTCGACCGGCGTTGGATGTGAACAGGCCCGCGCCGCTATGCAGCAGCAGATAGTCGATCTGCGTGCTGGTACCGGTGGCGCCGCCTCCCGCCCACACCAGCGGCCGTTTCGCGGCGGCGATGAGTTCGGCGGCTCGATCCAGCAGGCCATCGTCAGGTCTGGGCGACGAGAGGGCATCACCGGATTCGTGAGATGGGGAGCGATCGCGCGCTGCCATCGCGGGTTCCCCGACGCCGGGCGGTCCAGGCGAACTTGGGACAGTGCCGTTCGCGTCCGGCTCGAAAGGCGCCGTTTCGCCGTACTGCAAGTCGATGGGCCACTCCAGGCTGACCGGGCCTCGCGGATGCTGCTGCAGCCGCCGTGCCGCCCGTTCGAACACCGCTGCGGCGACACCAGGTGCGACGCGCGCTGCCGGCTGCCGCGCGGGTGCATGGGGTGGCGGCGCATCGACGGTCTCGGCCCACACCGAGCAGGCTTGCAGCATCCCGAGCTGGTCACGGGTCTCGTGGATCACGCCACGGCCCTGCCCCAGGTATTCGCTGGGGATCTGGCCGGTGACGTGCAGCACCGGCGAGCCCGCGGTGAGCGCCTCGACGAGCGCACCGGCTGCATTCGCTGCACCGGTGCCGGTGGAGGTCACCGCGCAGCCTGGCGTGCCGCGCACACGGGCGTACCCATCGGCGGCGTTGACGGCTGCCGCTTCGCTGCGGGTGGGCACCCATCGCAGTTGATGTGCCAGGGCATCGACCAGCGGGAGGTTGTGCACGCTCACCACGCCGAACGCAGCGTCCACGCCAAGGGCTGACAGCACCTCAACCAGCAGATCGCCACCGTCTCGCTGGCCGCTGCCTCGATCGTCGATGGCCGTCACGGTCTCACCCTCACGGCATCACGAAGCCGCCGTCGACGACAATGGTTTGCCCGGTGATATAGCCGGCGTCGTCCGAGAGCAGGAACGCGACTGCGCCAGTCACGTCCTCCGGCTGCTGGGGCCGGCTGATGGCCCGGTTGGCGGCGTACAGAGCATGACGCTCCGCGGGGATCCTCTCGGCCGACGGCCCTTGTGTCAGCCCTGGTGCCACAGCGTTCACGGTGATGCCGTGATGGCCCAGTTCGCGTGCCATGGCCCGTGTCAGCGCAATGAGCGCTCCCTTCGAGGCGATGTAGTGCGCCAGCCGGGGCGAGCCGTACAGCGCCGCATCCGAGGCGATGTTGACGATCCGGCCTTCGCCTGCGCCGATCATCTGCGGGGCGAGCGCCCGACTCACCAGCCACGGCCCCCGGGCATTGGTGGCGTGAATCCGATCCCACTCCTCAGGCGTGATGTCCCAGAACGTCTTGCCGCCCACGGCGTCGGCCAGGCCCGCGTTGTTCACGACGCCCCAGAGCCCGCCGCTGCCTGAGACATGAGCGGCAAGATCCGCGATTGAAGCCTCGTCGCTGACATCGGTCGGGACGAATTCGGCAGCACCGCCGGCGGCTCTGATGTCGCTCGTGACCCGCTCGCCGCGCTCGGGCACCAGCTCGGCCACGACAACCGACCCGCCCTCGGCCGCGATCGCATGCGCCATGGCCTCGCCGAGCCCGCGCCCAGCGCCGGTGACGACGACGCGGCGACCGTGCAGGCTCATGACCGAACCGCTCGTGCGGGCGCTGAGCCTCTCAGTCCCGCGTGATCCCCGCCATGGGGGAATGCGGGGGATAGGTCGGCAGCTGCGGCTTCGACGCGCCCAACATCACCACGAACAACGCGTCGGTCTCGCCCACATTGCGCAGCGACCGAGCGGTGCCGGCCGGGATCTTGATGAGGTCGCGGTAGCCAAGCAGCCGGCTGGCGGACTCATCGCCGCCGTGGATCGTTACCTCGAGCTCGCCTTCGAGCACGAAGAACGCTTCCTCCACATCGTGATGGGTGTGCTCGGGGCCTTCGGCGCCCGGCGGCAGCAGCATGTTGGAGAACGTGAAGTGTTCGGCAGCCAGTGCTCGTTCGTCGCCCTCGTGATTGCCGGTGCCGCCCGAGCCGATGTAGCGGATCTGCGCGCGCCGGTACTGAGGGCCCGCCTTGGTCTGGAACGCCAGGGTGTCCCAGTCCTCCCGGCGGGTGTCGCGCATCGCACACATGTCGTCGATCCGAGCCTCCAGCTCGGCGGTCTCGGTTCGGGGCGCCGTGTCGGCGGCGGTTTGGCTCATCGTTGGTGTCCTGTGGTGGTCGGCAGTCGCAGGCTACGCAGAGTCGGGTTTCAGTCAGCCAGGGCAATGGCCGCCCGGGGTGGCGGCTCTTCGAGGCCGAAGCGCTGCCGTTGCTCGGCGAAGGCCGGCTCGAGCGCCCGGCGCAGGTGCACCACCGGCCGGTCTGCCTGAGCGAGGTGCTCGTCGCGGCGGGCTTCCTCGACCGTGCGCAGGCCCTCCAGCATCTCCTTGTCCTGATTGAGCACGTGCAGGTGGGTGCCGCGCAGACGGAGCCGGTACAGCGCTCGCCAGATGCGGCGTTCGCGGCCCGACACCGCACGGAACCGGGGGAAGTGCACCAGCGTCGCTGCATTGTCACGCGGCGTCAGGAAGCCCAGGATCCTCAGCGGCGGGCCCGGACCGGCGCTGGGCGGCAGCGGAATATCCAGACGCACAAATGAGAGCACGCCGGTGTGGATGTCGATCCAGTCGAAGTTGGTGCCCGTTTGATCCCGTCGGCGGACTTCGAAGCCGTCGTCGTGATCATCCACCACCACACGGTCGTTGGTGATCCCCTCGTTGAGCGTGATCGAGCGAGCGTGCAGGAAGGGCGCATGCATGAGATCGACGAGATTCTCGAGGGCAAGCAGCCAGTTGGCGCCCCATTCCACGGTTTCGGGGAACGTCGAGTAGTGCTGGTCGGTGAATTCAGCCGGGAGCTTGAGCGGTGCAGGCTCGCTCTCGCCGATCCAGGCCCACAGATAGCCCGCCGCCTCACGGACGGGGTAGCTCACGCTGACGCGGGTTCGCGCGGCCAGCGAGCAGGCACCGCCCTGCGACGGCACTGACGTGCACTGGCCCTCGCCGTCGAATCGCCAGTGGTGATACGCGCACTGCAGCTGCCCGCCGACGACATCGCCGACCGACAGCCGAGCGCCCCGATGCGGGCACAGGTCGGCCATCAACCGGACCTCGCCGTCGCCGTCGCGCCACGCCACCAAGTCCTCGCCGAGCAGGCGCGTCGGCACCGGCTGGGCACCCACTAGGTCGGCGACACCGAGCATGTACCAGCGGTCACGCAGTCCGAGACGGGGATCGCCCTTGGGCAGTTGAGGGGCCGGCGGCCAGATTGGCGGCCGTCGCGCGGCGCTCCGGGCGCCGACGCCCGAGTATTGAGAAACGCGGCGCCGGGCGAGATCGACCAGCGCCTCAGCCTCAGCTCGAACGGCACGAAGTGCTGGGGAAGTTGCTGCGCGCGGTGCCGACACCATGTCGCGCAACTGTATTCGCCCCAGTCGCCGGGCTCTGCGGGTTGGGACTGATGTCAGCCTTTGTGCTTCTCAGTCTCCGCTGAGGTGTGCCACCCGCGGCATCACGTCGTTGGCCAGCAGGTCCATCGAGCGGCGCCACGCCTCGGGTGCCTCGGAGTAGTCGAAGCAGAACAGCAGCAGATGGCCGAACCCGCCGACGTCGGCATAGACCTTCTCGATCGATGCGGCGACCGTCTCGGGTGAACCCACGAACCAGTTGTTGCGGGCGCAGTACTCCACGGTGACCTCGCCGCCAGCGGGAGGGTTGCGCTCGTCGATGAGGAACTTGTGGAAGTCGAAGGCACCGAGCAGCGGGATGAAGTACTCGGTCATCATCCGGCCCATCATCCCGCCGTAAGACAGCTCCCAGGCTTCCTCATCGGTCGGTGCGACGAAGACTTCGCGCACCATCCGCCAGTCGCTGCGGCTGACTTCCCGCCCTGCCCGGCGAGCACCGGCCTCATAGGAGTCCCAATGCCCGCTCACGTACTGCGGATTCAGGTTCAGGCTGAGCGGCAGCCAACCCTTCTCGCCCGCCATCTCCAACGTCGGCGACGGCGAGTTGAGCCCCGCCACACCGATCGGCGGGTGGGGCTGTTGCAATGGGCGAAGGTGATGCACGAGGTCCATGTCGGGCATGCCGTGGGGCACCGAACCCTTCCAGTGCTTGCCGTCGTGGGTCCAGCCCGGCTCTTGAGTCCACAGGTTCATGATGAACTCGACCGCTTCCTGGGTCATCTCGCGGTTCTCGCCGGCCATGCCGTCCACGCCGAACATCTCCCAGTCGCTCGGCAGCCCGCTTGCGGCCACGCCGAAGTTCAGCCGGCCTTGCGAGATGTGGTCGAGCAGCGAAATGCGGTTGGCCAGTTCGGCAGGGTGGTAGTAGGGCATCAGGAAGCCGCCGGGACCGATGCGGATGTTCTTGGTGCGCTGCAGCGCCGCAAGCGTCAGCAGGTCCGGCGCAGGATGCGGCTCCCACTTGGCGGCATGGTGCTCGCCGATCCAGGCTTCGCCGAACCCGAACTCGTCGGCCCACTCGATGACCTGCAGATCCCACTCCCAGCCATCGCGCAAATCGCGCTCGGGCGGGTGGCTCGGCATGGTGAACAGTCCCAATTCCATCGTGATCTCCTGTCAGTCTCAGCGGCGCCAGACCTGCGCCTCGCCGCCGCAACTTACTGCGGCCGCCGCAATGCGGCAGCAGTGATCGGAGAGTTGTCAGGACAGGCGCAGGCGCTGGCTCGTACATTCTTCAGGGCCGGGGTGAAGCGGATGGCGCGCAGGAGCTATGACGGCTGTGCCGATATCGCTGACGAGTCGTTGATCGGAGCGCACGATGCCAGTTGATCCGGATAGGGAAACGTGGAAGCCGGGAATGTCGTGGGAGGACGCGATCGCGGAGATCGCCTACCTCAAGGAGCTGGCGGCCGAGATGGGCGGGCCCGACCGCATC
>JAJDZE010000097.1 GCA_022824805.1 Acidimicrobiia bacterium
GTTTCGGGGAACGGCTACACGGTGTCGTCGACGAACGGCACGGCAACGGTCGCTGTGTCAGATGACGACGACCCGCCGCCGTCGGTTCCGGTGGTGAGCATCACGGCGGGCAACGGTGTCACCGAGGGCGGCGACGCGACGTTCACGGTGACTGCGAGTCCCGCGCCGGCTGCTGCGTTGTCGGTGTCGGTGGCGGTTGCTCAGTCCGGCGATTTTGCGGCGAGTACCGCGACGCGAACGGTGTCGATCCCGGTCTCGGGCAGTGTCACGTTGACGATTGCCACGACTAATGACCGCACGGATGAGCCGGACGGTTCTGTGACGGCGACGGTGAACACCGGCAACGGTTACACGGTGTCGCAGATCAACGGCGCCGCAACCGTGTCGGTAGAAGATGACGACGACCCGCCGCCCGCGACCCCGGTGGTGAGCATCACTGGCGGCAACGGTGTGACCGAGGGCAGCGCAGCGACGTTCACTGTGTCGGCGAATCCGCGGCCGTCGAGTCCGCTGCGGGTTGACGTGAGTGTTGCGGCGCAGGGCAGTTTCGGTGTGACGACGGGGACGCGCACGGTGACGGTGCCGACCGGCGGCAGCGTGACGCTGTCGGTGTCGACGTCTGGTGACAGCATCGACGAGCCGAATGGTTCGGTGACTGTGTCGGTCAGCAGCGGTTCGGGTTACACGGTGTCGTCCACGAACGACACCGCGACCGTGGCGGTGTCTGATGACGACGACCCGCCGCCGCCTCCGAGTGTGACGATCTCGATTGGGGACGCGTCGGGCGAGGAGGGTCTGTGGGTGACGTTCAAGGTGACATTGTCTGAGGCGGTGGGCCATCAGGTCAAAGTCCGTTGGGAGTCGGACCACGCGTACGACCTCGATCCCTATGCGATTGCGGGTGATGAGTTCTGGTACATGGACGGCACGCTGACGTTCGCGCCTGGCCAGACTGAGAGATCGGCGTCGGTGTATCTGAACGACGACAGCTACGCCGAGGCCGACGAGCTGTTCCGGGTGCGGCTGTCGAGCCCCCAAGGCGCGACAATTGCCGACGGTGAGGGCATCATGACCATCACCGACAACGACTGAGGAACTTCAGCACCCGCCTGAGCGGCCCCTGAGCGGCAGGGCGCACATGGCGTCAGTACCCTGAGCTCATGCGGCGGGGGCGCACGATGCGGGTGCTGGTGGACCGTCTGCGCCACGGTCAGTGGGGGCGTTCGCCAGATGAGGTGGTGGTGGAGGAGCCGCTCGAGATACGGCTAGACGGGCACTTGGTGGCTACCACGATGCGCACTCCGGGCCACGACTACGAGCTCGCGGTGGGCTTTTGTGCAGGTGACGGCCTGCTCGGAGACGCAGCGGTGAAGGGTGTGCGCTATTGCGGCGAAGGACCGGCTGCAGAGTTCGAATACAACGTCGTCACGGTGGAGACCGGCGGCGAGGCGCCGGTGCCGTCGCCCCGTCTCGGCAACGTCAGCGCTGCGTGCGGCATATGCGGCAGCATCACGATCACCGAGATGGCCGCCGGCTTGGGCCCGTTGAGGGGTGCTGAGCAGTTCAGCGTCGATGCTGTGCTTGCGGCGCTCGCCGCGGTTCCGCGCCGCCAGGAAATGTTCGGCCGCACCGGCGGGCTGCACGCCGCTGCGACCTTCGATGCGCAGGGCCGGCTGGACATCGTGCGGGAGGACATCGGGCGGCACAATGCGGTCGACAAGGTGGTCGGCCGTCGCCTGCTCGACGGGCGAGGCGATGCGGCTACTGCGGCACTGTTCGTCAGCGGCCGGGCCAGCTTCGAAATGGTCCAGAAGGCTTGGGCAGCGGGCATCGGCACGCTCGTCGCCGTCAGCGCCCCCAGCTCGCTCGCCATCGAGGCGTCTCGGGCGGCCGCCATCACCCTGGTGGGATTCGCACGCGGCGACGAGCTGAACGTGTACAGCGGCAGCCTGGCCGGGACCGGCGATCGCACCGGCGATCGCACCCGCGAGCGCACCGGCGACATCCCCGCCGGCGCCGCCTCATAGGCTGCGCGGGTGCCACAGACACCCGAGGTGACCGTGTCGACGGGGTGGGGCGTGCTGCACTTGTTCTGCAAGCTCACGCCGTCTGCGGACCGTGCGGCTGTGCTTGCGGCCGTCGAGAGCACTGCCGACGACGATCATCAGGTGCTTGCCGTCGCGGTGTTCGGTCACAAGGCCGATGTCGGCTTCATGGCGCTGGGACCCGACCTGTGGCGGCTGCGCGGTCTGCAGACGAGCTTGCAGCGAGCAGGTCTCGACATTGCCGACAGCTACGTGTCGATGACCGAGGTGAGCGAGTACGCCCCCGATTTGCCGCCCGAGATGAAGAGCCCACGGCTGCACCCGCAGCTGCCTCCCGAAGGCAAGCGAGCGTTCTGCTTCTATCCGATGTCGAAGCGGCGTGACACCGTGGCCGAAGGCAGCGGCAACTGGTTCACGCTGCCCTATGACACCCGGCGTGAGCTGATGTACGAGCACGGCACGTCGGGACGCAAGTTCCGGGGCCGGATCGTGCAGGTGGTGACGGGCTCGACGGGCGTCGACGACTTCGAATGGGGGGTCACGCTGTTCGGCGAGCACCTCGACGACCTCAAGGACGTCGTGTACACCATGCGCTTCGACGAGGCCAGCGCCATCTACGGCGAATTCGGCACCTTCTACACCGGCCTGCTCGCCGACCCCTCCACAGTCGCGGACCGCATCGGCCTGCAATAGCAGCCGCAGCGCGACAGCTGCCGAGCAACCATCTTGAGAAGCTCATGGGCGACAGAAGCGCTCAGCACTCGATCCGGGTCAATCGGCAGTGGCGGATCTGCTTTGTCTGGGTGGACGAGCACGGGCCGACTGATGTTGAGATCGTGGACTATCACTAGGAGAGGGAGGCCGGATACGTTGCAACGGGTTGTGCGTCCTGGAGAGGTGCTGGCGGGCGAACTGGAGGAACTGGAGATCACTCCGGCGGAGTTCGCGCGACAGATCCATGTGCCGCCGAATCGGGTGTCTCAGATCATTGCCGGCAAACGGAAGATCACCTGCGACACTGCGATACGGCTCGGGCACTGGTTTGACGTCGAGCCTCAGTTCTGGATGAACCTGCAAACACAGTTTGATCTGACGGCCGCCGAAAAGCAGATCGGCGAGACGCTGGCAGATCGGCCGACTGCCCGCCAACTCGCCTGAGAGGGCAATAGACGAGCAGCAGAATCACTTCGGCGGGGAGCTTGACGCCGTTTTCGAAGCACGCGACGACCGGTGGATCGCGGCCGAAGCGAAACTGGGCGGCGATGAAGGCATGCTGGAGCAAGCCGCCGCAAGGCTGCAGGCCGTTTCGCGCGGAATAGACATCTCCCGCAGATCCGCGCCGGCAGCGAACCTCATCGTGACCGCGTTCGGTACCTCCGCCTACCGACGACCCGACGGTGTCACCGTGGCACCCTTCACAGCACTCGGCCCCTGAGCACCTCGATACAGCGGTGCTCAGCGTTCTGTCAGGATTGTCGGTGCCGGTCCCGAATCGGCTGTCGGTCGCAGACATCGCCGATGTGCGTACCTGGTCGGGACTCGCATAGCGGCCGCCGTCAGCCGTTCCTTTCAGGGCGCGAATGCAGCGGGGCGCGACTGAATGCAGGCTGGAACTCGGCACCTTCCACCTGGGGTCGTCACTGCGTTGAGTTGCAAGGCTCGCAGCACGGTCTTCAGCGGGGCAGCGGCAGTGCGCCGCTGAATGAGCATGCTGGCCGGCGTGCGCTCGCCGCCGGCTGGGCCTTTTGGGGCATGGGACCGTGCGGCCTCGTCGGGTTCAGGGGCCGCGGGGTTGTTGTGGGCTTTGCCGGGTACTGGGGGTGGGGTTGTGTTCTGCTTGTTTGGCGGTGGTCCAGGTGCGGTCGGGTTGGGGGACCATCTTGTAGCCGTGCTGATGGAGGTAGTGGTGGTGTCGGTGGCACAGCAGTACCAGGTTGTTGAGATTGGTGGGCCCGCCGTCGATCCAGTGCCAGATGTGGTGGGCGTCGCAGCGTGACGCTGGTTCCGCGCAGCCGGGCCAGCGGCAGTGGCGGTCTCGTGCGACCAGCAGGCGGCGCAGCCGCAGCGGCACTGTGCGGCGTGACCGGCCGACATCGGCCGGCCCGCCCGGCCCGTCGAGGACCATGGGGATGATCTCCGCGTCGCAGGCCAGACGGCGCACGACCTCAGGCGGCAATTCGACTCCGGCGTCAGTCAGACCCATCTCGTCGGTGTGGCCGCGCAGGGCATCGAGACCGATCAGCACGCTGACCTGCGCCGGCGGCAGCTGCCGCCCGAACGCAAGGCCCTCGTCGTTGGCCGCGTTGGCCTCGGGAGCGTCGTTGCCAAGCGGTTCGCATTTGGCCGTGGTCCGCTTGGCCGACCCGTTGCCGGGCGTGGTGCGCTTGGATGGCGGCGAGTCGTCTGGCAGGTTGTCGTTGCGGTCACGAGCACGGGCGTGCAGCCGGCCGACGGCTGCGGCGTCAGCGTCGCAATGGGTGAGGCCGGCGAGCGCATAGGCCAGCACGTCGGCGTCTCGCTGGGCGGGGGTGCGCCGGCTTGTGCGCACCTGCTTGTCGTCGATCCAGTACTCGCGGCGCAGCGCTTCGAGCGCGGCTTCGACCTGAGCGCCGGTGTCGGGGTCGAACTTGGCCCACAGTCCCAGCATCCCCTCGTGATCCCGACGCCACCCTGCGCCGCGGGCCGCCCGCTGGCGCTCGAATCGCTGCATCGAGGTCTCGACCGAATGCTCAGCCTCGGCACGCCGCACCCGGAGACGGGTGGCGTCGGTGTCCTCGCCGGCCGCTGCTGCCACCAGCTCGGCTCGCACCGGTTCGGGCACCCGTGCGTCGCACAGCGTCTCGGCCTGCGCAGTGTTGATGTCGCCGTCCGACAGCGCCTCGAGCACGGCGTGGTGCTCGCGGGCCTTCTCCGCTGCACGAAGCATCCGGCGGGCGTCACGCTCGGACACCCCCGCCGCGTCACGCAACGACAGATGCGGGCTCGCATCGGGCGCCACACCAGACTGGTTCAGCACATTGAGCGCACCCAGCACTTCGGCTCGATATCCGTCCAACCGGTTCGCCAGCCGCTCCACGTCGCCCAGCACACCCAACAGCTCGTCCCGTCCGAGCCCCGCCAGCGCCCCAGCGCTCAACCGAGACAGCGACAGCGAACCGGACGGGTGAGGGGAGGCCAAGCCACCGCCGCTGTGGCTGGGGGTGACAGGGTGGGGGTTGTGCTCGGCGCCGGCCTCGGCTGAGGGGGTGAGGTCGGCAGTGAGGAGCTCGGCAGGCGCACCAGAGGCAGCACTGTCATCAGCACCGACGAAGCCCTTGGCGCCAATGCCGCCGTCTCGCCAGTTCCCGTCAGAACCGTTCCTCAACATGAGAACAACCGTAGGAAGGGGGTGTCACACCAATACGACTCGGCTCGTCTGCGAGCAGGTGATCACCCGAGCTCCGCCGGAGCCGCCATCACCCAGCCTCGAGCCCGCCGCCGCCTCGCCGATTCCCGCCAGAACCGCTCCCCAACGCGGCAACAGCCCTACGAATAGGGCGCTGCACGCATCGAACGGCGCCCAGCCGCAGCAGGGCCGGAAACAGCCGCTGGCCGACGCGCCGCCTCGCCACGCCGCCGCCTGCACCGTGTCGTGGCTGCCGACGCTCTCTGCGAGCAGGCCAATCCCGAGCCCTGATCAGGGCTATCACCACGCATTGGTCTTCGCAGTTGGCCGTGTATTTTGTCGTTGATGATGTGCAGCGCGGCCCGGACTTCTATCGATAGCGCAGCGATGGCAGAGCACCCCGAGAATTGTGGAACGTTCGTGGTGCGTTGGCACAGATCCACGGGCGGCTGAGCACGGTGTCGGGCAGCTTGCCGTGGTTCTGGCAGGAGATTGATGCGGGGTTCACCGCTGTGAGCGGCGACTTCTCCAAGGAGTTCAAGAACGAGACAGTGAAGGAACCCGGCATCTTCGCCGCGGACCACATCCCCGCTGAGGCCGTGCTGCTCGTGCGTGAAGCCATCCAGAACTCATGGGACGCGGCGCGTGAGCGGTACGACGAGCGCGGCCCGGAGGACTTCGCGGTCCGATTTCGGCTGTACGACCTGGAAGGCAGCGACCGTCAGCGCATTGTTGAGGAACTTGGACTGGACGACTTGGCCCAGCGGGTCGCCGATGTCCGCGCCGAGCACGGGGTCGGCGGCCGCCGGATGCTTGGACTGAGTGAACGTGACTGCCTGTCGCGCCTGAACGAGGGTCGCGCGCTGCGGCTGCTCGAGGTGTCGGAGGAGCACGGCGGCGGGATGGGCGGCCCCTGGATGGGAGATCGCTCAAAGCTGTTCAAGGCCATGTGCTCGCTGGGTATCACGCCATCCACCTCGGGCAGGGGCGGCTCGTACGGATATGGCAAGGCAGGTTTGATCCGCGGTTCGGCGATACGTACCGTCGTGGCCTACACATGCTTTCCAGAGCACCCGGACGATCCTGGCGTGACTCGTCGTCTGCTGGGCATGACCTACTGGGGCAGCCATCAGCTTCAGGGCAACAGCTTCAACGGTACGCGCTGGTTCAGCGACCGAACCGACGAAGGCAAGGGAGTGCCCTATGCGAATCAACACGCGGACGAGGTGGCCCGGAAGATCGGCATCTCGCTTCGCAGCGCGAGCGAACCGTCTCAGCTTGGAACCACGTTGCTGGTCATAGAGCCGACAGTTGACGCCGACGGCCTGTTGAGCGCCACCGAGCGATTCTGGTGGCCGGCGCTGTGTGACGACGAATTGGCATTTGAGGTATCGGTCACCGATGAGACGGCTGACGGTCGTGAGCGTCACCCAAGGCCCAAGCAGAATTCCGATCTGAAGGCATTTCTGGATACGTTCAGCAACGCGTTGACGCCACCGGATTCCAGACGAGATCGCTACCGGGAGCACCGTTTGGGGGCGATTGATGGTGTCAAGCACCCGGGCACGGTCGCCTTGGCCAGTGACCCAGACGATTGGTCGTTTCCAACAGTCGGGGCCGGCCGGGGAACAAGCGCAGTGGGAGAAGCGGAGTCCGTCGGCGACACCGGCGACGCGGGGACGGATTCGATTGACGACTCGGCAAATCCTGAGGCCGAGCACCGCAGTCTGGTAGCCCTCGTCCGCGGGCCGCGCATGGTCGTTGAGTACTTTGAGGCCGCGCGCGCGGCACCTCACATTCGGGGAACGTTCGTAGCCTCCGCCGATTCGGACGACATGCTCAGAGACACTGAGCCGAAGGCGCACGACGCTTGGCACACCGATACCGGTTCCGGCGATGTTCCCCCTGACTCGGCGGTTCTGGCCAAGACCCTGCTGCGGCGCATCACGAGCCACGTCAACAGGTTCCGCAAGGACATCAAGCCGAAGCCCAAGCCGAACCGTGACTTGAAGCTCCCCGTCTGGGATGAGTTGGCCCGCCAACTCGAAGGCAGTGTGCGGGGCTCAGGTCCACAGGTTCCACCCCCGCCGTCTCCG
The DNA here is from genome assembly GCA_022824805.1 of Acidimicrobiia bacterium. Classification (GTDB taxonomy): domain Bacteria; phylum Actinomycetota; class Acidimicrobiia; order Acidimicrobiales; family Poriferisodalaceae; genus Poriferisodalis. The sequence continues at coordinate 7,527 of JAJDZE010000097.1, forward strand.
CCGCGGCTGCTTTCCATTCATCCCGGTGAGCGTTTGGAACCTGCGCCGAACGGCGGTGTACGTCTGACAGGAAGGGCATCGATCAGTTTCAGTGAACATCACACACCGACAGTCCCGGGCGGTGACCTTATTGAGGTTCGGGTGCGCTATCAGTTCGAGGGTGCCGATCGTAAGGAAGCTGCTGATGTGGCGCTGCTCGTCACCGGGCCTGAGGAATTCGAGGAAGTAGACGGTCGGGTCGGCACATACCGAGGCCGGCTGAGGGCGAATGAGACCGCCAAGTTCGGGTATGAGAGTGACCCTTACCATCCAGAATGGTCAGGAGCGCTGAGCGTGGAAGCCGAACTGGTGTCTATGCAGGCTCAGCCTTCGTCGGATGACGACACGAGCGACAGCCGGTGAGCAGCGAGAAGCGCACAGTACGTCCGTTTCGGACGGATGCACTACTTGATGGACTCTTCGCAGGCACAGTTCTCTCCTTCGGCCGTGAGCAGTGCCTCGCTGGCGCATCGGTTTCGATTCGTGAGGACTTTGAGCGGTGCGCCGTCACATTGCACTTGGCGCCACAGGATTGCTTCGCAGACTTCGTGCAACGTCTGCGTGTAGGGGTGCTCGGTACCGAGTTGAGGCTCGCTGACACTTGCTTGGTAGTCGCCGCTCGTTCGGGCTACCTCAAGTCCAGCGAAGTTGTCTACAGTCATTCACTGGACGATCCAAGCGCACTGACGCGCGTGCCCCGACTGGACGAATCCGGGACCGGTGAACGGCGTGAAGTGTTCCGCACGGCAACTCACGGGGTAACGGTCGACTGCTACCTCGCTCTCGCACGGACACTGCCCTTGGATCAGCGGGTGCCGTTGGTCCCGTGGCGAATCGGCACTTGGCTGTCGCACGCCAGGTTTCGCGTGCGTTGCTGGGAAGACGCGGAGTTGTTCAGGCCGCAGCCGCTTGACCAAGAGAAGCGCACCGAGTTGGGCCTGCCCGAGGGAACTGTCACGTTCGCCGAATTCGACGGTGACGTGGCCGACGCCGAAGCCGACAGCGCCGATGTATGCACATTCTGGGTTGATGAGGAACTGCTTCAGACCATCGATGCTCAGGCGCGATCGGGCACGGCGGAGGTTCTGCAACGTTGGCTGTTTGCTGAGTTCGTAGCTGCGGTGCTGCATCGTTACAGCGCGGCGGCTCTTGTAACATCGACGCCTCAGGAACGCATCGACGACATTCGGGAGAGCCTGTTCGGCCGGATCGTGATCCTGTTGGCGGGTCGCGGCGCAGATGATGAACGGCTGGATGCGTTGCTGAACACCTGTGTGAAGTCGCCCGCTGAGGTCCTCGCAGTTGCTCAGGACCGTCTTCGGTTGCGACGGGCCGCGGTTTCGTCACTCAAGAGTCAAGCCTGATGTACCCCCACCTGCCGCTGCGAACCGCTATGACGGTGGCCGAGGAACGCATCCGCAAGATGCACAGCGGCGAAAGCAACGAACTCGGAGACTTGGCGACCGACACGCGCGACGGCGTTAGCTGGACAGGCAGGGGATCACGTATCGATGTGGCCCCTCTGGAGCATGCGCGGGTGCAGATCGAGGCTCTCGCGACAAAAAATCGTGATCTCGATGGCACCGCGACCGGCCCGGATCAGGACATGGTGGAAGGTGAGGCGGCGGCACTTGTGTACAGCGCAATCGTCGACACAGGAATCGAGTCGTCAGCGCTCGACGATCCGGGCTTCTGGCGTTACGTTGCACTGGCTCATCTATGGAACTTTGCTGCGTGGCGAGAACCCCGCGCTTTCGCTCCCGTGATGGTCGAAGGCGGCACCATCGCGGCGTCAAGAAACCTCGGTGTCTACGTGGACGGTCGCAAACCGGATGAGTGCGTACCGTTGCGGATGTACCTTCGTGTGCGGTGCCTGGGTGGAGTGGCTCACGCTCATCTGGCCAGCTCAGTGCGCCAAGGCACCGACTTCTGGCGCAGCCACATTCTGCGAGTAGTGGCTGGCGAGCACCCGCCCATCGTGCGCGCCCTCGTTCGGCGCCAAGCCGACGAGGCAACCCGTCTCAACAGAGATCCCCTGCGTGAATTCGCCAAGCAGTTGAATCGCACGCTGGTCAACTTGGCACCCGCGATGCTTGACGACGCAGCTGCCGACGACTTGGTGAGCGAACTGTGGGAACGGCAATCGACGTGAGCGCGGTTACAGCGCAGGAGCGCTTGCTGAGACGTGTGGTCGATGTCGGCAGCTATCGGCTGGAGTCAGAAATCAATCTGAATGCTGAGGCCACGCTTAGCAATGAGTTCACCCGTGCCATCGAGCATGAGGCGCACAGCGACCCACAAGGTGCCTGGTGGAAGGCAGTACTGGCTGGTGCAAGCCCGTCCGTGTCGACTGGCGGCAGAGGCGAAGATGCAGCGCCGCCAACGGCAACAGTCGGGGACTCTCACTTACACTCAACGCCTCGAGATGGCTTGCGCCTCACGGATCTGGGTCAGATTCGAACCATCGATCTGTTCTGTGGTGTCGGCGGCTTGACGGCCGGGGTGACGCTCGCCGCGGCTGAAATGGGGCAGCGGATCCGATGCGAACTAGCTGTCGATGCCGATGCCGATGCCTTGGCCGTCTTCGGTCGCAACCATCGCGCGAGACGGCTTGTTGACGAATCGGCACAAGCCCTAGTCGACTACCGAGTGCGGGGAGAAGGCGAAACTGCGACCTTCGTTTACGCGCCGGAACTGCTGGATGATGATGTAGCGCAGTGTTCTGCGGGAGTGGACCTAGTAGTCGCGGGGCCGCCATGCCAGGGGCATTCCAATCTGAACAACCACACTCGGCGCAGCGACCGTCGGAACCATCTGTACCTCTGTGCGGTGGCATTCGCGCTGGCCTGCCGAGCGGGAGCGGTCGTTATTGAGAACGTCACTTCCGTGATTCATGACAAGGATCGCGTTGTTGACAGCGCACGTGCATTGCTTGAGACGCACGGGTACGGGGTCGCCGATGGAGTGCTCGCAGCAGACGACATGGGCTGGCCCCAGACGCGTAAGCGGCATTTCCTGATTGCACGTATGCCGGTGGACGGATGCGAAAACGGGCCGCTGCCGCTCGCTGATGTCGCGGCTGCGCTGCGTGACCCGCATGGCCGGTCAGTGATGTGGGCCATCGGCGACGACCAAGCGATGTCGGGCGACGCGCGCTTGCACGAACTGCCAGAAATCAGCGATACAAACCGAGAGCGCATCGCCTGGCTCTTTGACAACGACGCCCATGATCTCGCGCTTACCGAACGCCCCGAATCACATCGTGACGGAACGACGTACGGGGCCTCCTATGGCCGGATGCGCGCAGACCGGCCTTCGCCCACCATCACCACCGGGTACACCACGCCCGGAAGAGGACGCTTCGTTCATCCCACCCTGCCGCGCACGATCAGCCACGCAGAAGCGGCGCGGCTGCAGGGCTTTCCGGACACGTACTGCTTCGAGCCATCTGCGGGCAACCCTGCCACGAGCGCGCAGCTGTCGAAGTGGATCGGCAATGCCGTCACTATCCCACTCGGATATGCGGCGGCGCTCAGCGCCCTGCTGCCCAACCTCGGACGGCCTGAAGCGCGGCAGTAGCTCAATGAGCGATCACGGTGCACAGACAGCGCGGCGAATGTCCACGGAAGCGCTCAGTCCAGTTGTGGGCAGGGGACTTCGATTCGGTCGGCAATGGCACAGGCGAGGTCTCGGTAGTCGTGGTAGCAATCGCGGACTGCGTTCACATGACCGCCTACAGCACCGTCGGCAGCCTTCAAGAAGA
>JAJDZE010000176.1 GCA_022824805.1 Acidimicrobiia bacterium
CAAGCCAACGAGGCCACCCTCGGCGCCCGCTGGGACCGCGTCGCCCGCACCCTGCAAGCACACGAAGCCTGCAACGACCCCGACCCCGACGCCGACTATGACCCGGACGACGACGCCGACGCCGACCCTGACGCCGACGCCGACCCGGACCCTGACGCTGACGCCGACCCGCCCCCGCCGCCGGACCCGACGGTGAGCATCACCGGAGGCAACGCAGTCACCGAGGGAAGCGCCGCCACGTTCACCGTGTCGGCGAGCCCGCAGCCGTCGAGCCCGCTCAGCGTCGACGTGAGCGTCGCCCAGTCGGGCAGCTACGGCATCACTACCGGCACGCGCACCGTCACCGTCCCGATATCGGGCAGCGCAACCCTGTCGGTCGCGACGTCAGGCGACAGCACCGACGAGCCGAACGGCTCGGTGACCGTCACAGTCAGCAGCGGCACCGGCTACACCGTGTCCCAGACAGACGGCGCCGCAACAGTGTCGGTGAACGATGACGACGACCCGCCGCCCCCGCCGCCGACCCCGACGGTGAGCGTCACGGCGGGCAACGCAGTCAGCGAGGGCAGCGCGGCGTCGTTCACGGTCACCGCCAGCCCGTCGCCGTCGAGCCCGCTTCGGGTCGATGTGAGCGTTGCCCAGTCGGGCAGCTACGGCGTCGCCACCGGCACGCGCACCGTCACCGTCCCGATTTCGGGCAGCGTGACGCTGTCGGTGGCGACGTCGGGCGACAGCACCGACGAGCCGAACGGCTCGGTCACCGTGACAGTCAGCAGCGGCACCGGCTACACCGTGTCCCAGACCGACGGCACCGCAACAGTGTCGGTGAACGATGACGACGACCCGCCGCCGCCCCCGCCGAGCGTGACGATCTTGATCGGGGACGCGTCCGGCGAGGAGGGCTTGTGGGTCACGTTCAAGGTGACGCTGTCTGAGGCGGTGGACCATCAGGTCAAGGTGCGCTGGGAGTCCGACCACGCCTACGACCTCGATCCCTATGCGATTGCCGGCCAGGAGTTCTGGTACATGGACGGCACGCTGACCTTCGCCCCCGGCCAGACCGAGAAAACCGCCTCGGTGTACCTCAACGACGACAGCTCCAGCGAAGCCGACGAGCTGTTCCGAGTACGGCTGTCCAGCCCCCAAGGCGCGGCCATCGCCGACGGCGAAGCCATCATGACCATCACCGACAACGACTGAGCCGCTTCGTTCTCGCCTCTACACTTGGCTGTGTGACCACGCCGACGAGCCGATAGCCGAGTACATGATGTCGCGGCTGCCCAACGCGTCGCTGTCCGATCTGGTCACCAAGGAGCAACTCGAGACGGTGCTGTCGGCTGAGTTCTCCAAGTTCGCGCTGATGATCGACTCCCAGCGCAAAGCCGACCGAGCAGCCGACCGCGAGTACGTGGACAAGCGTTTCGAGCAGGTCGATAAGCGTTTCGAGCAGGTGGACAAGCGTTTCGAGCGGATCGAGAGGCATCTTCGACGACTCGCGTTCGCGTTGCCGGTTGAGATCGTCATGGCCCTCGCCGCTGTCGTCGCTGTCACGGAGTGGCTGCGGGGCTGAGCGAAGCCAGCCCGCAGTGAGCGGAGCACGAGTTCAGGTACCTGCGGGGTAGCAGAGCGCGCTGCCATCGCAGAGACCGAATCTGTGGCCCCTCGCAATCGGTGCTTGTGGCAGGTGGGGGCTAGCCTCGGCCTGGAGCCGCAGCGGCGCTTCCGCTGGGGCGAACGAGGGGGATTCTGATGGCACTCGCAGACTTCAAGCTCGAAGACCGCTTCGACCGCGTCGAAGGCGATGTGGCCATGTCCGGCGTGCAGGCGCTGCTGCGGGTGCTGCTCGACCAGCTGCGAGCCGACCGGCGGGACGGGCTCAACAACGCCGCCATGGTGTCGGGCTACCGAGGCTCGCCGCTGGGCGGCATCGACACGCTCATGCTGGGCAACGCCGAGGAGCTGAAGCAGAACAACATCACCTTCGAGCCGGGCCTCAACGAGGACCTCGGCGCCACCATCGTGTGGGGCAGCCAGCTGTCCAACCGGAACTTCCAGGGTCGCTACGACGGCGTGCTCGGCATGTGGTACGGCAAGGCGCCGGGCGTCGACCGCTCGGGCGATGCCATCAAGCACGCCAACGTCTGCGGCGTCGACCCCAAGGGCGGCGTCCTGCTGGTAGCCGGCGACGACCCGGCGTCGAAGTCGTCGACGCTGGCGTCGGAATCCGAGCCGGTGCTGATCCACTTCCAGACGCCCATCCTGTACCCCGGCTCGGTCCAGGAGGTCATCGACTACGGCCGCTGGGGCTACGAGCTGTCCCGCTACAGCGGTTTCTGGACGGCGCTCAAGATCGTCACCAATGTGGCCGACGGCTATGCCACGGTGCAGGTCGGTCCCGGTCGCGTCTCGCCCGCTCGCCCGCAATTCGAATGGGAGGGCAAGCCGTGGGCGCACACCCAGCAGGACGCACTGTTCGGCCCCAACGCCGTGCGCATGGAGCTCGAGATTCACGAGGGCCGGATGGTCGCCACAGACGAGTTCGTGGCGGCGAACAATCTCAACGTCCAGACCGTGCCCACCCGCGATGCCCGGATCGGCCTCGTGGCGGCGGGAAAGACGTACTACGACCTGCGCGAAGCGCTCGACCGCATGGGTCTCGACGACATCGAGCTCGAGCGCCGAGGCGTGCGCATCTGGAAGCCGGCGGTCGTCTGGCCGCTCGAGCCCACCAGCCTGCGAGCGTTCGCCGACGGCCTCGACGTGATCGTCGCGGTGGAGGAGAAGCGCTCGATCATCGAGGCGCTCATCAAGGAGAACCTCTACGGCATGTCCGACGCGCCGATCGTGCTCGGCAAGCGCGACGACCGCGGCGGCTTCTGGTTCCCCGGCCACGGCGAGATGGACGCCGACCTCATCGCTCGCAAGATCCGGCCGTTCCTCGTCGATCGGCTCGGTGCCGAAGGCATCGGTCCTGCAGTCCCCGAGCGCATCACGATCCCGCTCGCCGTCACGACCTCCAAGGGCGAGAAGGCTGCGGGCCGCACGCCCGGCTTCTGCTCGGGCTGCCCGCACAATCGCTCCACCTGGGTGCCCGAGGGTTCCGAGGCGGGCGGCGGCATCGGCTGTCACGGCATGGCCTCGATGACGCCGCTGCGCAATACCCGAGGCACCACCCAGATGGGCGGCGAAGGCTGCCAGTGGGTGGGCGCCGCGCCGTTCGTGACGATGGAGCATCGCTTCCAGAACATCGGCGACGGCACGTACCACCACTCGGGCTCGTTGGCCCTGCGCCAGGCGGTAGCCGCCGGCACCAACGTCACCTACAAGATCCTCTACAACGGCGCGGTGGCCATGACCGGCGGCCAGGACATCGACGGCGGCATGACGGTGCCGGCACTGACCCGCTCGGTGCACGCCGAGGGCGTCGCCAAGGTGATGGTGGTTGCCGACGACCCGAAGAAGTATCCAACCGACGCCGAGTTCGCGCCCGACACCGACATCTGGCACCGCGACCGGCTCGACGAAGCGCAGCGGCTGCTGCGTGACACCCCGGGCTGCACGGTGCTGATCTACGACCAGGCGTGCGCTGCCGAACTGCGTCGCGACCGCAAGCGGGGCAAGGTGGCCGAGCCCACGATGCGGGTGTTCATCAACGAGGCAGTCTGCGAGGGCTGCGGAGACTGCGGCGAGAAGTCGAGTTGCCTGAGCGTCCAGCCCATCGAGACGGAGTTCGGCCGCAAGACCCAGATCCACCAGTCCTCGTGCAATAAAGACTTCACCTGCCTCGACGGCGACTGCCCGGCATTCATCGAGGTGGTGCCTGCCGGCAAGGTGCCCGCCAAGGCCACGGTCGCCGTCGAGCACATCGGCGATGATCTGCCCGAGCCCGACCGGATCGACGAGGGCAACATCTTGATGATGGGCATCGGCGGCACGGGCGTGGTCACCGTCAACCAGATGCTGGCAACAGCGGTGCTGCTCGACGGCAAGGTGGCCAATGGCCTCGACCAGACCGGTCTCGCCCAGAAGGGCGGGCCGGTGCTATCGAACCTGAAGGTCCGGCGCATGAGCTCCGAGGGCGGCAGGTCGAACGGCGACGCCGGCAGCGACGGCGGCGACGAGGCCAACAAGGTCGGCGTCGGCGAGGCCGATGCCTACATCGTGTTCGACCTGCTCACCGGCACCAACCCGATGAACCTCGACAAGGCGCTGCCGGGCCGCTCGGTGGCGGTCGTGTCGTCGTCGAAGGTGCCCACCACCGCCATGGTGCGCGACACAGGGGCCGAGTTCCCCGAGTGGACGGCCTTCCAGCGGGTGCTCGACGAGGCAACCAGTCCCGAACGCAACGTCTACTTCGATGCGGGGGCTCTGTCGGACAGCTTGTTCCGTTCGCACATGCCTGCCAACGTGCTGGTGGTGGGCGCGGCGTACCAGGCCGGTGTCGTCCCGATCAGCGCCGCCGCCATCGAGCGGGCCATCGAGCTGAATGGCGTTGCGGTCGAGATGAACACGCAAGCGTTCCGTGTGGGCCGCAAGCTGGTACTCGATCCCGACTTCATCGCGGGGCTGAGCACAGAGCGGGTCGGCAAGGCGAAGCGTGAGACCGGGCCGTCCGGCCGCGAGCAAGATCTCATCGACTCAGTGCCCGACAAGTCCGAGGAGCTGGCACGCCTGCTGCGTGTGAGGGTGCCCGACCTGGTGGCCTACCAGAACCACGCATATGCCCGGGCGTACGCCGAATTCGTGGCCCAAGTGCGCAAGGCCGAGGCGGCAGCGGGCAGCGAGACGGCGCTCAGCGAAGCCGTGGCCCGGTACCTCTACAAGCTGATGGCCTACAAGGACGAGTACGAGGTGGCCCGGCTGCACCGTTCCAAAGCGTTCCAGCAGGCCGTGCGCGACCAGTTCGGCGACAAGACCGAGGTCACCTACAAGCTGCACCCGCCGATCATGCGGCGCATGGGTGTCGAGCGCAAGATCGGCCTCGGCCGCTCCGGCGACGCCGCGTTCGCGCTGCTGGCCCGCATGAAGGGCCTGCGGGGCAGTGCGCTCGACATCTTCGGCAGGACCGCCCATCGCAAGATGGAGCGGGAGCTGATCGACGAGTACCGCGGGATGATCGAACGGGCGCTCGACACGCTGAGCGCAGGCGACGAAGCCGCCTACGCCCGGGCCGTCGAGATCGCCCAGCTGCCCGACATCATCCGCGGCTACGAAGAGATCAAGGAAGCCAACGTCGAGCAGTTCCGCACCCGCGCTACCCAGCTCAACGCCTGAGGGCGCTTCGGCTGGCGGTAGCTGCGGCGTGATGGCACTGGTCGGCTGATGGGCGCGAACCGGCCTGAGGGGCACACGCCAAGCGCACCGGCGTGGTGCGTGGTCGACTTTCCCGAGCTGACGGCCTATTCGATGGTCTTCACGACCGGGCCTGACAACGCCGGCACGCTGGCGGAACTGCAGGCGGCATTGACGGGCGGCGAGCACCGGCCTGATCATGTCGAGCGGGCCCGGGTCGTCAACTTCACCGACGAAGGTGACGACGCCGAGGAGGCTCAGGGTGATGTCGAGACCGTCTTCATGGCGTATTGGGTCGATCCGGCGGTCTACGAGCGCTGGCGGGATGGCTGCGAGGTGCTCGACCGCGCTGGGGTCTATTGCGAGACGGCGGTCATTCCGGCGGAGCGCTGGGAGACCATTGCCGGCACCAAGCGGCCCCTGCCGGGCGTGCGCAACCTGACCTCGGTGGACCTCACCGAATTGCACGACTACTGGGGCGCTGCGCGCGATCGCATGGCGGCCAGCGCGGACGACCCGTTCGAGGCGGTGCCGGGTTCGCCGCTGCCTGCCAACTTGTGCCTCATCCGCTCAGGCCAGAAGTGGGACGAGTGCCTCGACGACGAGCGCGACATGTACTTCGCCGATATCGAGCCGAAGCTGCGGGCCGGCATCGAGTTCCTGGCCGCCAACCGCGACTCCGGCTGCATCTCCAGCCGGTTCCTGCGAGAGCAGACCATCGACGGCGAGGACGTGCAGTCCACCAGCTTCGTGGGCTGGTTCGAGGACTTGGCGTCGCTGGAAGCGTGGTCCCGGTCGCACTCCACGCACCTGGCCATCTTCCACTCGTTCCTCTCTACGGTGCATCTGCTGGGGCGCCCGCCCAAGCTGCGCCTGTGGCACGAAGTGTCGGTGCTGCCCGAAGGCAGCGTGGAGCTGGTCAACACCGAGCTGTCCCCCCTGGCCGAGCTCATCACCTGACCCCCGCACCGCAGGGTTGTGTTGGGGGGAGACGTTCTGCTGCGTTGCGTTTGGGGCAGCATGAGCCGCTGCTTCCTAGGCTGTGACGCTGTGAGTGACGCCAATCGGGAGCCGTCGCCGATGCCCGAGGCCCTGAAGGGCCTCGACATTGCGCCGTCGGTGCTGGACCTGGTGGGTCGCACGCCGATGGTTCGGCTGAGGAAGGTCGAGCCGTACATCGCCACGCCGGTCGTCGCCAAGCTGGAGACCACCAACCCAGGCGGCTCGGTGAAAGACCGCGCCGCAGTGGCCATGATCGACGCCGCCGAAGCTGACGGCTTGCTGCAGCCGGGCGGCGTGATCGTGGAGCCCACATCGGGGAATACCGGCGTGGGCCTCGCCGTGGTTGCTGCGCAGCGCGGCTACCGCTGCATCTTCGTATGCACCGACAAGGTGGCGCCTGAGAAGGTGGCGCTGCTGCGGGCCTATGGCGCAGAGGTGGTGGTGTGCCCGGTGGCGGTTGCGCCCGACGACCCACGCTCGTACTACTCGACCGCGGAGCGCCTGAGGAGCGAGACGCCGGGCGCCTACTCGCCGAATCAGTACGGCAACCCGAAAAACCCCCAGGCGCACTACGAGACCACCGGGCCGGAGATCTGGGCACAGACCGAGGGCCGCATCACCCACTTCGTGGCGGGTGCAGGCACAGGCGGCACCGTCACCGGCGTAGGCCGCTATCTCAAAGAGCAGGATCCCGGCATACAGGTCGTGATCGCTGATCCGCCGGAGTCGGTGTATGTCGGCGGCGACGGGCGGCCCTACTTGGTGGAAGGCATCGGCGAAGACTTCTGGCCGTCCACCTACGATCCCGGCGTCGTCGACCGTGGAATCCCCGTCACCGATGCCGAGTCGTTCGCGATGGCACGTCGGGTTGCCCGCAGCGAGGGCCTGCTGATCGGCGGTTCTGGGGGCACGGCCGTGACGGGCGCATTCGCCGTTGCCGCGGAGCTCGATGCCGCCGGCCGCTCGGAGGAGTCGCTGGTGGTCACGCTCATACCGGACTCGGGCCGTGGCTATCTCAGTCGGGTCTTCGACGACGAGTGGATGGCACAGATGGGGTTCCTGCCGCAGGCACCCGGGCCCGCAACGGTGAGCAGCCTGGTCGACGGCGAATTCGTATTCGTACGGCCCGACGACACCGTGGCCGCTGCGCGGCGATGCATGGATCGGGCGGGATTGCGTGCCGTTCCGGTATGTGAGGGCAAAATGCCATTGGCCGCTGCTCAGGTGGTGGGCTCGGTGGCCCAAGACGGACTGCTGGCGGTGCAGGACAGCGAAGAGGTGTCTGCGGCGATCGAACCGCCTCTGCCTGCGGTCGGCATCGGAGAACCAGTCGGTCGAGTCGCCGAGCTGCTGGCCCGAGCCGACCTGTTCGCGGGACCCGAGGCGGTCGTGGTCTATGACCGGGGCAGACCAGTAGCAACGCTCGGCGCGGACGCAATCGGAGGCAGCTGATGCTGGGGGGCGATCCGCAGGTGTCGGGGTTTGAGGACCCTGACGAGTTCGGCTTCGAGACGCGGGCGATCCGGGCGGGCCAGCCGCATGACCCTTACACGGGTGCGGTCGTCACGCCGATCTCGCTGGCCACCACCTTCGCCCAGGAAGCCGTCGGCCGGCCCCGCCACGGCTACGAGTACGGCCGCACCGGCAATCCCACCCGTCACGCCTACCAGGCCTGCGTGGCGTCGCTGGAAGGCGCCCGGCACGGGTTCGCATTCGCGAGCGGGCTGGCGGCGTCGGACGCGCTGCTGCGAGTGCTGCGCCCGGGCGACAGCCTGCTGCTCGGCGATGACGCCTACGGCGGCACGTTCCGGCTCATCGACAAGGTGTTCGGCAACGCAGGCGTCGCCATGGCCGCAGCCGATCTCACCGCGCCCGACAAGATCCGCGACGCCTGGACCCCGAACACCCGCATGGTGTGGCTCGAGACGCCCACCAACCCGCTGCTCACGGTGTTCGACATCGAGGCCATCTGCACCGTCACCCACGAGCTGGGCGGCCTCGTGGTGGTGGACAACACGTTCGCCACGCCCTACCTGCAGCAGCCGCTGGCGCTCGGCGCCGATGCCGTCGTGCACTCGGCAACCAAGTACCTCGGCGGGCACAGCGACGTGGTAGGCGGCTTCGTGGCCACCGACGATGACGAGCTGGCCGACCATCTCGTGTACACGCAGAACGCCGTGGGCGCCGTGCCCAGCCCGTTCGACTGCTACCTGGCGCTGCGCGGCATCAAGACGCTCGGCGTGCGCATGGATCGCCACAGTGCGAGCGCGCAGGCGGTGGTGGAGCTGCTCGACGAGCACCCCGCTGTGCGCTCGGTGCTGTACCCGGGGCTGCCCGATCACCTCGGGCACCACATCGCCTGCCGCCAGATGAGCGGCTTCGGCGGCATGGTGTCGTTCCGGCTGCGCGGCGGGCGAGCCGCTGCCGAGCAGGTCGCAGCGTCGACCAAGGTCTTCACGCTGGCGGAGTCGCTGGGCGCAGTCGAATCACTGATCGAGCATCCCGGCGCGATGACTCACGCATCGGCCGCCGGTTCGGAGCTGGAGGTGCCCGACGACCTGGTGCGGCTGTCGGTCGGGCTGGAGACGGTCGACGACCTGCTGGACGATCTCCGCGCCGCGCTCGACGCCGCCGCTTGACATACCGCTTGGTAACCACCCCGAAACGTCCCTGAAACGAGCAGGGAGTAGCACTTCACCTGCGCAGTTGCGCGTACGTGCGACGAGGAGGGAAGCAATGGAAGTCAACGAAGGCAACATTGCCTGGATACTGACGGCTGCGGCCTTGGTGCTGTTCATGGTGCCGGGCCTGGCGCTGTTCTACGGCGGCATGGTGCGCGCCAAGAACGCGCTGAACATGCTCAACATGAACATGTGGTGCCTGGGCATCGTGCCGGTGATCTGGGTGCTGGTCGGCTACAGCCTCGCGGCGGGCGAGAGCGGCCTGCCGATCATCGGCGACTTCTCGCTGGTGGGCATGGCGGGCATTCACGACGCCGAGGGATTGGCCACGTTCGCCTTCCTGATGACGTTCGCCGCCATCACTCCTGCGCTCATCTCGGGCGCAGTTGCCGATCGCATGAAGTTCTCGGCCTGGATGGTGTTCGTGCCCGTGTGGTCGCTGCTGGTGTACGCGCCGGTCGTGTACTGGGTGTACGGCGGCGACGGCTGGATCTTCAACCTGCCCGCCCACGACTTCGCAGGCGGAACTGCGATCCACGTGAACGCCGGCGCAGCGGCGATGGCGTTGGCGCTGGTGGTCGGCAAGCGCTCCGGCTGGCCCGACAACCGGCCGGTGCCTCACAACGTGCCGTTCGTGATGCTGGGAGCGGGCATCTTGTGGTTCGGCTGGTTCGGCTTCAACGCCGGCTCGGCCCTCGCGGCCAACGGCGCTGCGGCGCAGGCCTTCGTCAACACATTCATCGCAGCGGCGGCCGGTATGGTGGGCTGGGCCTTCGCGGAGTACGCACGGCACCAGCGGGTGTCCACCATCGGCATCGCCTCGGGCGTCGTGGCGGCGCTCGTGGCCATCACGCCGGCGGCGGGCTTCGTCGGCTCGATGCACTCGCTGGCGTTCGGCGCGGCTGCCGGCGTGGTGTGCTTCTTCGCCATCGAGGCCAAGTTCCGGGTGGGCTTCGATGACAGCCTCGACGTGGTCGGCATCCACTGGGTGGGCGGCGTCGTGGGCGGCATCCTGCTCGGCTTCTTCGCCGATTCGTCTGCGGTGCCCGCCTCTCCCGGAGAGACACAGGACTTCATCGACGGCGTGTTCTTCGGCGGCGGCGTGCTGCTGTGGAACCAGGTGCTGTCGATCGCCGTGGTCACCGCATACTCGTTCGCCGTCACGTGGATCATCGCCACGGTGATCAAGTCGACCATGGGCATTCGCGTCTCGGCCAGCGTCGAGATGGCCGGCATCGACGTCAGCGACCACGGCGAGGCCGCCTACCAGCTCTAGCGCCCACATCCCGGCCCGCTGCCGTTCTGAGTGTGGGCGTGCCGTCCGACGCGGCTCATCCCCACTCAAAACGGTGTGCGAGGGCACGGACGACGGGCGACGAGGGGCGAGTCGCTAGGTTGCCCGCTGTGACCCAGCCTGACCCGACGCCACCCACAGCAGCACCGTCGACGGGCGACAACGACGTGGCCGCCTCCGATACCGAGGTGCGCCAGTTCCACCAGCAGCGGTGGATCCGGCCGCCGGGCGCCACCGAGGTGCTGCTGGTGCGCCACGGTGCATCCCAAGCCTTCATCCCCGGCGAGCCGTTCCCCATGCTCGGCGACCAAGGCGACCCGGCGCTGGCCCCCAACGGCCACACCCAGGCTGAGGCGATGGCCGACCGGCTGGCCCACGAGCCGATCGACGCGCTGTACGTGTCGTCGCTGCAGCGCACCCAGCAGACGTTCGCGCCGCTTGCCGAACGGCTGTGCATGACCCCGACGATCGAGCACGATCTGCGCGAAGTGGCTCTGGGCGAGTGGGACGGAGGGCGCATCCGCCAGTTCGCCGCCGACAATCACCCGCTGTACGAGCGTCTGCACATCGAGCGGCGCTGGGACGTCATCCCCGGCGCCGAGTCGAACGAGCAGCTCGTCGGCCGGTGCATGGCCGCCCTCGGGCGCATCGCCGACGCACACCCCGATCAGCTCGTGGCGGCATGCGTTCACGGCGGGGTGATCGG
>JAJDZE010000082.1 GCA_022824805.1 Acidimicrobiia bacterium
CTCACGGTCGTCGTGATGGCCGGGGTCATCCAAGCGCTGCTCGGCGTGCTGCGATTCGGCCGTTTCGTCTCCTACACGCCCTACTCGGTGATCTCGGGGTTCATGTCGGGGGTGGGCATCATCATCATCATCCTGCAGACCCTTCCGGCACTCGGGGCAGATGCGGCGAGCGGCGGCCCGCTCGACGTGATGCGGGCCTGGCCCGATGCCATCGTCGGCCTCAATGCCAGCGCGGTGGCCATCGCCGCCGTCAGCTTGGCCGTGTGCATTTTCTGGCCTGCCCGGCTGCATCGCTGGTTCCCTGCCACGCTTGCCGCGCTCGCCGTCGGGACGCTGATGGGGGTGCTCTTCCTCGCAGACGCACCGGTCATCGGCGATGTGCCGAGCGGCCTGCCCAGCTTCGAGGCGCCGGCGCTGTCGCTGGGAGTGTTGGCCGGCGCCGTGCAGCCCGCCATCACGCTCGCCCTCCTGGGCGCGGTCGACAGCCTGCTCACCTCGCTGATCGCCGACTCGATGACCCGCACGAGGCACAACCCGAACCAGGAGCTCATCGGCCAGGGACTGGGCAACATCGCTGCAGGCCTGGTGGGCGGGCTGCCGGGCGCGGGTGCCACTGTCGGCACGGTGGTGAACATTCGGGCCGGCGGCAGCACCCGGGTCTCTGGCGCGCTGCGTGCCCTGGTGCTGCTGGCGTTGGTGCTGGGCGCCGGGGGCTACGTGGAGTCGGTGCCGCTTGCAGCGCTGGCGGGGATTCTGCTGAAGGTCGGCTGGGACATCGTGGATTGGCGCTTCCTGAAACGGATGCACCGGGTGCAGCGCGAGCACTTGATGATCATGGGCATCACCATGGTGCTCACGGTGGTGCTCGACCTCATCACTGCGGTGGCGATCGGGCTGATCGTGGCGGCCATGTCTGCTGCCCGCCAGTTCGAGCGGCTGCAGCTCGACAGCGTGGTCTCGGTGCCGCTGCTCGACCAGAGCTTCCTCGCCGAGGGAGCGGACGGCGCCGTCGCTGGCGGTTTCTCTGCACGGGTCGGTCTGGTGGCGTTGCGAGGCACCTTCACCGTGGCTTCGTCAAAGAGCCTCATCGACATCCTGGGGGCGGACATCGCCGAGCACGAGGTTGTCATCATCGACTTCACCGACACCGTGTACATGGACGACAGCGCAGCGCTCGTGGTCGAGAACCTGCTCGAGACTGCCGCCGACAGCGACACCGAGGTCATCCTGCTCGGACTCGAAGGCGCCCCCGCCACGAGCCTGCAGGCGCTCGACGTTCTGGATCGCGTTCCACCGGGCCGGATGGTGGACTCGCTCGATCAAGCCCGGGAGCTGGCCCGTGAACTGCTGAGGACGTCAGGTCCAAGCTGAGCAGCTGACCGGCGTGCTGGCGCCGGCGCGACCGCAGGATGAGCACACCAGACCTCCGCCCGGCAAGGCCGCAGGCGACGGCTCTGCACCGAGTCGCAATCCCGGAGCGTCGAACGGGGCTCGTCAGTCGGCCGGTGAGTAGATGGGGTGCGTCCCGAACTGGTTCTTCGTGACCGGCGTGCCGGTCTCGGCGTAGAAGCCGGTGCCGCGCACCACCGAGTCGAGATATGACGGCAGTGGTCGGCGGATCATGTGCTCGGCGTAGTGCTCCCGCTCGGCAGCGGGCACATCGTCGCGCAGCAGCGCGACCACCTTGATGCTGAAGTCGCTGTTGCTGGGCGTCCCTTCCAGGGGGGTGATGCGCCAGCGCACCAGAGCAGTGCGAGCCCCCGGCGGGCCGAGCACCAGGTCGTAGCCGACGCCGTCGAGCCAGTCGCAGAACTCCCGCTGGTAGTGGACGCCGCCGTAGTAGTAGACGTGGTCGCGGCTGCGTGCGCCGTCCCACACGTTCACGTCGTTGCGCTCGCAGAACGGATGGATGCTGGTGAGGTTGCCGGCCGGGCTGATGGCTGCCCAGACGTCGTTCGGCGGGGCTGCCACGGCGACCCTGCCGATGATCGGCGCCATCATCTCGTAGCCGTCGCCGGCGTACTGCCGCACCAGTGCTTCGTCGGAAGGCGCTAATGCGCTGCTCGTCGCTTCGTCCATGGGGCCATTGTGACCGACGACCAGCATCGATGCAGCCGGCGCACCGCCGTCGGACTGCGGTCTGGCTAGCTACGCGGTTGCCGTGCCGAGAGGACGGCCCTGCTGACCAAGAACACCCTCATGACGGGCCGCAGTCTGTTGCAGCGTCGCAATATCCGCGCGCATATCTCGCATCTCAGCCCGCACCGCAGCGAACTCAGCCTGCATCTCAGCCCGCAGAGCTCGGATCTCGGCACGCACATCGGCGAGGTCAGCCCGGATGCCGCGCATGAAGAAGAACAGCATGGCCAAGAAGCCCGCGCCCAGCACGCTGATGATCGCTGCAATCACGGCAGAGTCCATCGTACTCACCTCGCAGATCGTCTGATCTCGGATCCCGACGTCCGTGCGCTGAACTGTAGCGACACGTAAACAGATTTACAATCTATTTACCGCTATTTCAATGCACTTCATACTAGGTGCAGATGGCAACCAGTTCGGAGCGGGGCCAGACCACCGGATAGCGGTCCAGTTCCATCACCGAGCCCGCCTCAAGGCCATCCACATGGAGCGCCTGGGCCGTGCCGATGCGGGGGTCGTAGCGGACATCGGTGCCGATGTAGCGGGCCGCGTATCCCCGGCGCGCCCGGCCCTGGTTCGCGTTGCCCCGCGAGCCGTGCACGATCATCGCCCAGAAGGCAACCGCATCCCCCGGTTCGAGATCGAACGAGACGATGTCGTAGCTGCCGCGGTCGGCCTCGATGTCGGGCATGGGCTCGTAGTCGGGGTTGCGTTCGTAGTCGTGGGCGTTGGTTGGGGCGAAGGTGCGTGGCTGGAACCAGCGGTCCCACGCGTGCGAGCCGCGGACGTACTCGACCCGGCCGTTGGTGGCGTCGACGGTGTCGAGCGCGATCCAGAACGACATCACCTGGCGGCCCGAGATGGGCCAGTAGGGCTGGTCGTTGTGCCACGGCACCGGCTGGCTCGAGCCGGGCTCCTTGACGAACAGCTGGTCGTAATACATGCGCACGACGGGCGAGCCGAACATGGCGGCCGCCAGTTCGCCGAGCCGGGATTGGGTGACGAACTCTTCGAAGAGCGGATGGAAGCGCCACAGGTCCAGCGAGCCGAAGAATCCGGTGGACTCGTAGTTGTGCGCGGTGGGGCTCGGGTTGGCCATCTCGTCGGCGACGCCGCTGCGCAGCCGTTCCACCCACTCGTCGACGACGACGTTGCGCAGGGCCACCACACCGTCGGCGCGGAATCGCTCGATCGTGTCGTCATCGACTATGTCGTGTGCCGGTCGGTCAAGAACCGTGTCGCTCATCAGTCGCCCCCTGTCGCCAACGTCGCGTGAACAATGTCAAGTCAACACGACGGATGCAATGCTGTGCCACAGGTCGTCCCGCCAACCACGGCACGGCGCGCCGCTGCACTGCCAGACTCGCGGCCACAGGCTGAGCCTCGGGCGCCAGCGGCCCGCGAGCCCCATCGCATCAGAATGGGGCGCCAGAGCTGGAAACAAGGAGGCGATATGAGCGACGATCACGGCAACGGCGGCGACGCGGGGGCGAGCCCGGAGCTGCCGCCCCAACCGCACCGCGGCTGGACCTTCGACGAGCAGCCGGTCGGCAAACGCTGGAGCACCAGCCGGCGGACCATCACCGAGACCGACTTGGTGGTGTACGCCACCCAGTTCGGCTTCGGCGAGGGCCTGTTCCTGGATGCCACTGCCGCCGAGCGGGCCGGCTACAGCGGGCGGCTGGTGCCCGGCAGCCTGGTGATGTCGCTGGCTGAGGGGCTGGTGATCAGCGGCGGCGCCATAGCCGGCACTGGCGTCGCCTACCTCGGCGCCACGATCGAGGTGAAGGGTCCCACGTTCGTCGGCGACACGCTCCAAGTGGTGGCCGAGGTGACCGCTGCTCGTCTCACGTCGCGCGGCGACCGCGGCATCGTGACCACCCGCAACGAGGTGTTCAACCAGCACGGCAACCTCGTGATGGTCTACTCCCCCACCCGAATGATCCTCTGCCGCCACGCCGACTAACGCCGCGCTGGATCCGTCACGGCAGTACGGTCGGCGGCCGGCGGGATCGGGCACCGAGCCGAGCATCGCGAGCCCGCCGCAGGCAAGCAAGGAGGCGTCATGAGCAGGTTCACGGGGCGTGTGGCGATTGTGACCGGTGCTGCCGGCGGGATCGGGCTGGCTGCGTGCGAACGATTCGCGTCCGAGGGGGCGACAGTGGTAGCGGTGGATCTGGCCACGGCCGACCTGGGCGCGGCGGTTGCGGCGGCCGAATCGGCTGGCGGCGCCGCGCTGGCGGTCGGGGCCGATGTGACGAAATCGGACGAGGTCGCGGGCTACGTGCAGGCCGCCATGGACAACTTCGGCCGCGTCGACGTGCTGTTCAACAACGCCGGCATCGAAGGCACCTACTACCCGATGGTCGACTATCCCGAAGACGATTTCGACCGGGTCATCGCGGTCAACGTGCGCGGCGTCTGGCTGGGCATCAAGTACGCCGTGCCGGCCATGATCGCCGGGGGCGGCGGTGCCATCGTGAACACGGCGTCGGTTGCGGGGCTGTTCGGATCACGAGGCATCTCGCCGTACTCGGCGAGCAAGCACGCCGTGGCCGGGCTCACCAAGTCCGCGGCCCTGGAGCTGGCGACGTCGGGCGTGCGCGTGAACGCCGTCTGCCCGGCGCCGATCGAGACGCGCATGATGCGCTCGCTCGAGACGTTCATCGGCGGCGAGAACGCCGACGACATCCGCAAGGCATTCGCCGAGCGCTTGCCGGCCCAGCGCTACGGCGAGCCGCACGAGGTGGCCGCGCTGGTGGCGTTTCTGGCCTCCGACGAGGCCAGCTACATCACCGGCAGCCTCTACCCCATCGACGGCGGCTACTCCGCCGGTCGCTGAACGTGGGTCTGGTTCTCCGTTGCCCCATGATGGTTTGATATCTATATAGCATCATACTGTGATAACTTAAACACTATGACTGCGGCCATCTTCGTCACGCCCGAGCCGGACGATGCCGACCTGACGGTGATCGCGGAGATCGAGCGGCTCCGTCGCGAGCTGTCGCACTACGTCGTGGATCGGCCGCGCCGGTGGGTCGGCCATCTCCGGCGCATGAGCTTTGCGCGGGCGGTGCGGGGTTCGAACTGGATCGAGGGGTACCGGGCGTCACTCGACGACGTGCTCGACACGATCGAGGACGAAGAACCGCTCGACACTGTCGAGGAGACGCGCCTCGCGCTCACCGGCTACCGCGACGCCATGACCTACGTGCTGTCGTTTGCCGAAGACGGAGCTGACGTGGACGAGTCGCTGCTGAAGTCGCTCCACTTCATGATGACCAAGCACGAGCTGCGAGTGCGGCCCGGCCACTACCGCACCGGCGACGTCTGGGTCGAGGACGAAACCGGCACGCGCGTCTACGAAGCTCCGAGCGCTGAGCTCTTGGACAGTCTCATGGGGGCGCTCATCACGTCGCTGCAGGACGACGACGCTGCGCCGGTCATGTTCCGCGCCGCAATGGCGCACCTCAACTTGACGATGATCCACCCGTTTCGCGACGGCAACGGACGCATGGCCCGGGCGATGCAGACCATGGTGCTGTCCGGCGAAGGCATCGTCTCGCCGGTGTTCTCGTCAGTCGAGGAATACCTGGGGCGCAACACCGCCGACTATTACGCGGTCCTCAGCGAGGTGGGTCAGGGCAGTTGGCAGCCGCGGAACTCGGCGAGACCTTGGATTCGGTTCATGCTGCGCGCCCACTATCGCCAGGCGTGGACGCTGCGGCGGCGCGTTCACGAGACCGAGTCGCTGTATGACGGCATCTCCCAGCTTGTCGACCGGCGGCGACTGCCGTCGCGGGCTGTCGGCGTGCTCGCCGACGCAGCACGTGGCCGCAGAATCCGACGCTCGATCTACATCCGGCTCGTCGAGATGACCGACGGCGACCCGGTCTCTGAGCTCACCGCCAGTCGCGACCTCAAGGCCTTAGTCGATGCAGGTGTGCTGGAGGCGACCGGTGCTGGACGGGGCCGCATCTACCACGGCTCTGGTGAACTGCGCGAACTCTGGAGCGCTGTGCGCTCCGGCCGCCCGCCACGGTCGCACGACGATCCCTACGTAACGCTCGCGCAGCAACAACTGCCAGGCATCGAACCCGCCGGAACCTGAGCGGAGGCTGCTCCGCAGACCGGTGAATCGCGCTGGTGGGCCGGGGAGGATTCGAACCTCCGTAGGCGAAGCCGACGGGTTTACAGCCCGCTCCCTTTGTCCGCTCGGGCACCGACCCAGATGAGCAGCAAAGCCTAAGGCGTCACGGCATGCGAACAACAAAACCCGCCTTCCTCGCTAGCTTGCGGCTATGGCTTCATTTGACGTTGTCTCCAAGGTGGACATGCAGGAGATCCGCAACGCGGTGGATCAGGCGTCCCGTGAGATCGCCAACCGTTACGACTTCCGCAACACGGGCAGTGCCGTGGAGCTGGGCGAGGGTGCCATCAACCTGCGGTCGAGCACCGAGGATCGGCTCACTGCGATGCGCCAGGTGCTCGAGGAGAAGCTGGTGCGCCGTCAGGTCAGCCTGAAAGCCGTCCACTACGCCAACGTCGAGGAGGCCTCGGGCGGCACCGTGCGCCAGGCGGCTGCCCTGCAGGCCGGCATCTCATCGGATCGGGCCCGCGAGCTGAACAAGTTCATCAAGGGCCTGGGCATCAAGGGTGTGCAGTCGCAGACCCAGGGCGACCAGCTGCGAGTGATGTCGAAGAAGCGCGACGACCTGCAGGCCGTCATCGCCGAGCTCAAGGCCGGCGACTTCGACGTGCCCTTGCAGTTCGAGAACTTCCGCGACTGACACCGGCCTGCATCGAGCAGCCAGCCGGCGTTCGACGGCTGTTCGGCCGGCTAGATCGCTTCTTGCCAGGAGCCGTCCCGCAGGCGGCGGATGCGCTCCTCCATCGGCGGGTGCGTGGTGAACAGCCCCTTGAAGCCCATGCGGCGGCTGGCCAGCGGGTTCGCGATGTACATCTGGGCCTGATTGGGGTCGGCCAGGCTGGGCACGGTCTTGGAGGCCGCGTCCAGCTTCTCGAGTGCCCGGGCCAGCGGCTCGCCGTCGCCGATCATGCGGGCAGCAGTACGGTCGGCCTGGTACTCGCGGCTTCGGCTGATGGCCATCTGCAGCAGCATCGCGGCGATCGGCGCCAAGATGATGAGCAGGATCTCGCCGAACGGGTTGCGGTCGCCATCGCGGCTGCCGCCGCCGAAGATCAAGGCGAACTGTGCCATGCGGGCTGCGAACGTGATGATGGTGGCCACCGCTGCAGCTACCGAGCCGATGAGGATGTCACGGTTGCGGATGTGTGCCATCTCGTGGGCCAGCACGCCGCGGATCTCGTACCAGCTGAGGTTGCGGATGAGCCCTTCGGTCACGCAGACGGCGGCGTTGCGAGGATTGCGGCCGGTGGCGAAGGCGTTCGGCTGGGGATCGGGTGAGACATACAGCCGGGGCATCGGCAGATTCGACAGCGTGGTTAGCTCCTGCATGATCCGCCAGTAGTCCGGCAGCTGGTGCGGCTGGACCTCTTGGGCTCGGGCCGAGCGGATCGCGAGCTTGTCGCTGAACCAGTAGCTGCCGCCCACCAGGGCCAAACCCAAGACGACGGCAATCGTGAGGCCGCCTTGGCCCCAGAAGCTGCCGATCCACAGGATCAGGCCGGCGAGGCCAGCCAGAAGAACGGTGGTCTTGGCCGTGTTGCGCACGTTGTGCAGCACCTCATTTCGGACGCTGTGCGGTCGGCATTCAGGCTAGTGACGCAGGTCCGCCGGTCGGACGCGCTGTCGCTGACGTAACGGCGGGGCTAGTGGGGGTGGTAGCCGCTGTCGATGTAGAGCGTCGGCAGGTCGAGGTCGCGGTACATGCGGACGTTGCGCATGTCGTCGTCGATGGCGAGGCGGGGCGTGTAGCCGCACGCGAGCAACGCTTGGGTCTGCTCGCCCTTGAACAGCGGCGACGGCTGGAAGTCGCCCATCGGGCGCATGATGAGCAGGTCCCAGCGAACCTTGTGCTTGACGAGCCAGTCGAGGGTTGCGCCCGACACCCAGGTCGGGCGGGAGGTGAGGGCCACCACCACCAGCTCGGGATTCAGCAGCACCAGCAGCTCGAAGACCTCGTCGAGCACGTCGTCGTCGCCGACGTCGGCGAAGAACGAGTCCCAGTCGCGCCACGGGCCGTCGAGGTGATGCTGGCGGTGGGAGGCGTCGGCCAGCACGCCGTCGATGTCGACGATCACGCAGTCGCCCGCCGGCACCGGCCCATCCCGCCACCACCAGTACGCCGGCCAGTCGTCGTCTTCGGTCACCGTGGGCTCACCGGATGCCTGCGACCGCATACGCGTGGCGTCGATCCGCCAAGAGGCAAGCGTGGCGCACGTCAGAGACTTCGAGGCGGAAGCAGCAAGACGTCGTGGCTCAGTCTTCGCTGGGGGCTTCGGCTGCGCGGGTGCGGATCTCCTCCACCACGCCGGCGTCGGCCAGTGTGGTGGTGTCGCCGAGCTGACGGCCCTCGGCCACGTCGCGCAGCAGCCGGCGCATGATCTTGCCCGAACGGGTCTTGGGCAGGTCCGGCACCAGCACCACCGCCTTGGGCCGGGCAATCGCCCCCAGCTTGGTCGCCACGTGCTGGCGGACTTCGGCGCGCAGCTCGTCGGTGGCGTCGTGGCCTCCGCGCAGGATCACGTAGCCCACGATGGCCTGGCCGGTGGTGGCATCGGTGGCGCCCACCACCGCTGCCTCGGCCACCGACGGGTGGTCGACCAACGCCGACTCCACCTCGGTCGTCGAGATGCGGTGGCCCGACACGTTCATCACGTCGTCGACCCGGCCGAGCAGCCACAGGTAGCCGTCGTCGTCGAGCTTGGCGCCGTCGCCGGCGAAGTAGCGGCCCTCATACGTGCTCCAGTAGGTCTCGCGGTAGCGCTCGGGATCGCCCCAGATGCCGCGCAGCATCGACGGCCACGGCTCGGTGATGGTCAGGTAGCCGCCGCCCCGCTCGACCGGGTTGCCGGCGTCGTCCACCAGCTCCACCGAGATGCCCGGCAGCGCGTGGGTGGCCGAGCCGGGCTTGGTGGTGGTGACGCCCGGCAGCGGGGTGATCATGTGGCCGCCGGTCTCGGTCTGCCACCACGTGTCCACGATGGGGCAGGTGCCCCCGCCGATGTGGGTGTGGTACCACATCCAGGCCTCGGGGTTGATGGGCTCGCCGACGGTGCCGAGCACGCGCAGGCTGGACAGGTCGTGCCGCTCGACCTCGCCCGCACCCCACTTCATGAACGTGCGGATGGCGGTGGGCGCCGTGTAGAGCTGGGTCACGCCGTAGCGCTCGATGATGTCCCACAGCCGATCCTTGGGCCAGCTCGCCCTGTCTTGTGTGCCAGCGCCATCGCGGAACTCGGGACGCGGCGTGTCGGGCGTGCCCTCGTACATCACCGACGACGCGCCGTTGGCGAGCGGCCCGTACACGATGTAGCTATGTCCGGTCACCCAGCCGATGTCGGCCGCACACCAGAACACGTCGGCATCGGGCTTGAGGTCGAACACGTAGCGGTGCGTGAACGCCACCTGGGTGAGGTAGCCGCCGGTGGTGTGCATGATGCCCTTGGGCTTGGCCGTGGTGCCCGAGGTGTACAGCAGGTACAGCAGGTCCTCGGAATCCATGTGGGCGGGCGGGCAGTCGGTTGACGCGCCGTCCATCAAGTCGTGGTACCAGTGGTCGACGCTGTCGTTCCACGACACGTCCTGGCCGGTTCGCCGCACGACCACCACGTTCTCGATGGTGGTGGTGGCCTTGACGGAGGCGTCGGCGGTGTCTTTCAGCCCGAACGGCTCGCCGCGCCGGTAGCCGCCGTCGGCGGTGATGAGCAGCTTCGCCGAGGCGTCGTCGATGCGGTCCGACAGCGAGTCGGCCGAGAACCCGCCGAACACCACCGAGTGGGCGGCGCCGATGCGAGCGCACGCCAGCATCGCCACCGGCAGCTCGGGGATCATCGGCATGTAGATGCACACGCGGTCGCCGCGGTCGACCCCGAGGCCGACCAGCACGTTGGCGAACTTGCACACCTCGTCGCGCAGATCGGCGTAGGTGATGGTGCGGGTGTCGCCGGGCTCGCCCTCCCACCAGTAGGCCACCTTGTCGCCGCGGCCGGCCTCGACGTGACGGTCGAGGCAGTTGTACGACACGTTGAGAGTGCCGCCCAAGAACCACTTCGCGAACGGCAGGTCCCATTCGAGCACGGTATGGAAGTCGTTGAACCAGGTGACGTGCTCGCGGGCCTGACGAGCCCAGAACGCCAGCCGGTCGGCAGCGGCCTCGTCATACAGCGACCGATCAGCCGTCAGCGCCGCCGAGCAGAAATCCCCCGCGGGCTCGAAGACACGGTCTTCGACGTAGTAGTCCTCGATCGTCGCCTCGGTGCTCGTGCCGTTCGCTGGTGTCATGGTCATCGCTGCCCCTGTCTCATCGTGCTGCCGGCGTGTTTGTGCGGATCGAGCCAGCGTCGCGTGCGAGGCCCGATCCTGCCCAGCCAGATTCGCAGAGTAGTGGCCGCCCGCTCAGCGTCCCACTGGCGTGCTGACTCGGGCGCGGCTGCCGACGCTCAGTCGATCTACCTCTCAGCGGGTCAGAACGCGCTCATGCCGTCAAGTCGATTGCGGACCCGAATTGAACCCGGGGCCTCAGTAGCGTCGCGCCCGCTGAGGACGGTGCCACACTGGTGGCATGCCGCAACGGCATTCAACCGGTGGCGACTCGCCAGATGATCAGCGCCAAGAGAACAATGAACGCAATCGTCTCGATTCTCTGAAGCGCGCCCCAAAGGCCGGATTCCCAGAATCGTGCCCAGTACCTTCTGATGCCGGCCCACGCGCGATGTACGAAACTTGGCGGCGGTTGATCCATGCTCGGGAACTCAGCCACGATTGATCCTGACGAATTGAAATGGTTACGGTGTCGCAATGAAGCACGCTATAGAGCCGTAGGACACTCCCCTTCGGACCATTCGCCGGTACTTCTTGGGCAGTTGCTTGTAAACTTTCCGGGCGCGCTGCACGGTTTTTCGATACACGTTGTATTTCTCGGTTTCCGATTCCACGTATCGGTCCAACTGATCTTCTGCGGCATCGAGAACAGAGTCAATTGCGCGGCAGACTGCGGCTACCAAGCCACCGTAGGTGTCATTCCCCCAATGCCGGAGTGGCCGAGGCAGCCGTTGCGGCTGCGCTCGGCCGAGAGTTGGGCGGGCCATTGCGCTACGGCTCGCGACAAGAGAACCGACCACGGCTCGGCGTAGGCCCGCGGCCGACGGCATCAGGCCAGCGGTGCGCCTTGCTTCACAAACCGAGCTGCTGCTAGCAGCGCTTGCTGCTGCGATGTGGTTCGTGGCGCGGAGCGACCGGGGTCCACGCCCGGCACACGAACCCGGGTGTATCAGCACGCGCGACGCAAACGCGATCCTCGCTGAAGCCTTGCCGAGACGAGACAAGCGGCTCAGCCGACGTGCCACTCGGCGGCCCAGAAGGCGCCCATGCCGTCGGGGTCGGTGAGGGCGGCTGCTTCATCGAGCAGCGTGCGGGCTGCAAGCGCTGCGGCTGTCGGCTTGGATCGCTTCCGCTGCCACAGGGCCCGAGCGTCAGCCGTCATCGAATCGATGCCGGCTGCAGCAAGCCACTCGGCCTGGGTGCTCAACGTGGCACCTGGCGGCAGCTGGTCGAACGCGACATCGCAGGTGATGTCCGCTGTGCCTGGTGAGTCGAGCGGGTCATGCCCGGGGCGTTGTGACCGGTAGGTGCGCAACCATTCGCTCTGGGGACGCTGTGCCAGTTCGGCCGTGCGGCGCACGCCGTAGTCGAACGTCAGCAGCCGACCGCGCTCGAGGGATCGCAACGCCCGACGGACCCAAACCGCAGCTTTCAGCTGCAGCGGCACACGTGCACCCGGCGCGGCGTCAGGGGCCATCACCTCAGCCATGGCCGCCGCATCGGCAGGCGCATCCCGCAGCACCTCTGCCGCGCGCCCGGCCGTCGGCTGCACGATTTCCTGCTCGGACGTGTCATGGCCTTCCTCGACTTGCGGCATTGCCATCGCGGGTTCGGCGCGTTCGACATGCACCTCCTGCCATCCGCTTGCCGAGCGCTCGAGCAGCCGGAACGGCAAGTTGTCGAGCAGCTCGTTGGCGAGCACGACGCCCACCAACGGGCCGACGGGGAGATCGGCTACTGCGACGACGCGCTCCGGCACATCGGCATCGCCGATCCGAGCGAGCGAATCATCGGGAACGCGGGACTCGCCTGATATGCCGGACTTGCCGATCGCTGCCCGCGCGTCGCCGCGCTGGCTGTCCACCCGCTCGACCATCACGTACCGCACGGCGTCACGGCACGCCACAACATGCGCGACCACATCGCGGCACAGCGTCCCGCGGCCGGCGCCGCCCTCGACCACTACGAACGGATCGGGCCGGCCCAGCTCATCCCATACGCGATCCAGGTAGCCGGCAATGCACTGAGCGAACAGCGTGCCCAGCTCGGGCGACGTCGCAAAATCTCCGCCCCGAACCGCCGGCCGCCCCCCGCGTACGTAAAACCCCGAAGCGCCATACAGCGCCTCATCCATGAACTCGTCAAACCGCTTCACAACCGAATCGCTCGACTGGTCTGACCTCCGGCTCAAGTTGGGGGCGGACTTGCCGCTGCAACTGCGTGATCTACTTCCACAGCACGCAGCCTTTCGTCGTGACCGTCAAAGCCGACGTCGTCGCGTGCATCGCGAGCATCCATGCGCGCGATCCACCGGTCGATGCGTCGTTCAAGGCGTCCAGCGGTGTACAGCAAGAGGCCCGCAAGCACGGTGAACTGCGCAATTACGAGGCCACCGAGAAATCCTGCTTCGGTCATGGTCACTATCTCCAGTCTGCCGCATTGGCGCTCCACTGTGGCGCGCTGACGGGGCAACGATGGTTCTAGTGTCCTTCTTTGGATGACATCAAGTTATTTATATTGAAAGTACACGAAACGACCAACCCAGGAGCGCGGCCTGCCGAGTGCGCCGCCTGCGAGCCGCGCCCCGCCAGCGCTCAGCCGCCGAAGTGGAATGTTGCGACGTCGCCGAAGTGACTCACCAGACCCGGGAGGACGCCGAACGCCAGCGTGGCAATGGCCGTGATCGCCAGCGCCGCCGCCAATGCTCCGGTCATGGGGATCTTTCCCGGGGTGAAGCTCACCATGGTGGCCTGACGGGTCTCGGTGGCCAACCAGGCATCGCCGTGCTCGTCCTGCTCGGCGGACGCTCCGGCTGCCTCGGCGAGATCGATCTCGTCGTCGCCTCCGGAATCGACCCCCAGCGCCACCATCTCGGGCACCGGCTCGAACCACATCTGCTGCAGTACCCGGGCGTAATAGCCGAACGCGATCACCGCGTTCACCGCCACGATGACAGCGAGCACCCAACCGGCGGGCGTACCCGCACCGGCGAGGGCCCAGAAGACAACGAACTTGGCGAAGAAGCCGCTCGCCGGCGGTATGCCCGCCAGCGCCGCCAAGAACAACGTCATCAGCACCGCCATGCCAGGCGCGTAGCTGAACAGCCCGCCGTAGCTCGAGATCTCGCCTGAGCGCGTCCGCCGCGACACTGCCAGCACCACGCTGAACGCCCCCAAATTCATGAAGGCATAGATGACGGCATACACGACAATCGCGAAGTAGGGCGTTGTGGTGATGTCGGTGCCGGGCACGGTCCAAGCGTCGTCTTCGAAGGCCACGGCGAACGGCGCCAGCATGAAGCCGCCCTGGGCCACGCCCGAGTACGCCAGCATCCGAACAATGTTCGTCTGGCGCAGCGCGATCAGGTTGCCGACGGTCATCGTCACTGCGGCCAGCACCCAGAAGAACGGCTGCACCACGTCGGCAGCGCCCTCGAAGGCCACGAACACCAGCCCCAGCAGCGCCACAAAGCCCGCTGCCTTCGACGCCACGGACAGAAACGCCGTGACGGGTGTGGGGGCGCCCTCGTAGGTGTCGGGCGCCCACGTGTGGAATGGCACCGCCGACACCTTGAAGGCGAAGCCGATCAGCACGAACAGGATCGCCACGACGACAATCGGGCTCGCGCCCTCGCCCGTCAATGCAGCAGCAATCGTGCCGAAGTCGGTATCGCCGGCCACGCCGAAGATCAGCGACATGCCGTACAGCATCACCGCCGAGGCGAAAACCCCCATCAGGTAGTACTTCAAGCCGGCTTCGTTGGAACGGGGACCGCCCTTGCGCCAGGCGGCCAGCATGTACGCCGGGATCGACAGCAGCTCCAGCGCCACGAACACGCTCACCAGGTCGCGCGAGCTGGCCATCATCACCATGCCCAGCAGCGACGTCAGCAGCAGCGTGTAGTACTCGTTCTCGTAGTAGTCGCCCTCGCGCACGTAGTCGACCGACATGAGCACGACCACGTAGCCGACCAAGATGAACAGCGCCTTGAGCACCAGCGAGAAGTCGTCGACCACATAGGCCCCGCCGAACATGGGTCGCTCAGCGCCGTCGACTGCCAGCGTCAGGATCGGCACCAGCGTGACCAGCAAACCGATACCGGCGAGCGTCGGCATGATCCGCTTGGCCTTGTCGTCGAGCGCGATGTCGACGACGGTCACCAGCGTGCCGACCGCCAGCAGGGTCAGCTCGGGTGCGAGCGCGTGCCAGTCGAGATCCGGCCGCACAAACGCGAGCGTCGAAGCGAGGTTCATCGTCAGCCCGCGCCCACAGCGGTCGTGATGCTCTCGGCGATGGTGACCGACACGTCATCGACCACGCCGTAGATCAGCCCGGGCACCCAGCCGAAGAGCACCATCGCGATGATGAGCGGCGTCCAGGCCGCCCACTCGTAGCGGTTCACATCGGCGATCACGTGCCCTTCCCATTCGGGTTTGGGCTCGCCGAACGCGCTGCGCTGGAACAGCCACAGCAAGTACCCCGCGGCGAACACCGTGCCCACTGCGGCGATCACCATGTAGGTGCGGAAGGTCACCTCGGACAGGCCCGCGCCCGGTTCGAAGGCCGACAGGATCGCGGGGAACTCGCCCCAGAAGCCCGCCAGTCCCGGCAGGCCCAGCGACGCCATCGCAGAGATGGCCAGGATCCAGCCCATGCGGGGCGCCGATTTCAGCAGGCCGCCCAGCCGGCTGATCTCGAGCGTGTGGTAGCGCTCCTTCACTGAGCCGGCCAGGAAGAACAGCATCCCGGTGATGATCCCGTGGGCCACCATGCCGAACACTGCGGCGTTGATGCCGATCGGGGTGAGCGTGGCGATGCCCAGCATCACGAAGCCCATGTGCGCCACCGAGCTGAACGCGATGAGGCGCTTCATGTCGGTCTGGGCCAGACAGCCCAAGGCGCCGTAGATGATGCCGATCACCGCCAGCAGGCCGATCCACGGCGCCCACGCCGCAGCGCCTTCGGGCAGGAACGGCAGCGCGATCCGCACGAAGCCGTAGGTGCCGAGCTTCAGCAAGACGGCCGCCAGGATCACCGAGCCCACGGTGGGCGCCTCGGTGTGCGCGTCGGGGAGCCATGTGTGGAACGGGAACATCGGCACCTTGATGCCGAAGCCCATGAACAGGCCGGCGAAGATGATCGCTTGGGTGCCCCGGGCCAGGTCTCCGCCCGCCGCAGCGGCGAGTTCGCTCATGTTGAACGTGTTCAACGCCGCGCCTGCGTCGTTCGTGGCCACGAAGTACAGCGCGACGAAGCTGACGATCATCAGCGCCGAGCCGAACAGCGTGAACAGGAAGAACTTCAGCGAGGCGTAGCGCCGGTTCTCGCCGCCCCACACGCCGATCATGAAGTACATCGGCAGCAGCACGACCTCGAAGAAGACGAAGAACAGGATGAGGTCCTGCGCCACGAAGGTGCCGTTCATGCCCGCTGCCAGGATCAGCATCAGTATCAGGAAGGCCTTGGCGTTGCCCGGCTCGGGGATGTGCTCCCACGAATAGATCACGCACAGCGGGATGATCACCATCGACAGGATCAGCAACGGCAGCGACAGGCCGTCAAGACCCAGGATGTAGTCGGCATTGATCGCGTCGATCCAGCCCTTGTGCACGCCGAATTGCAGCGTTCCCGAGTTGCCGTAGTCGAAGGCGAACAGCAGGTACACGCCGACGGCCAGCGTGGCCAGCGAAGCGCCGAGCGCGATCATCTTCAGCTCGAGTTCGCGAGCGCGCGGCACCGCCATCATCACCAGCGCGCCGACGGCCGGCAGGAACACTGCGAGCGTCAGCGCCCAAGCGTCGAATCCAGTTGCGTCCACTAGGAAGCTCCCTCTCGATTGCGGCCCGATGTCACAGCGGACGGGCTCTGTGCCTGCGTCATCTCACAGCTCACAGGACGATCACGAACACGATGGCGACCACGGCAGCGGTGCCGAACAGCAGCGAGCCGTAGTTCTGGACTTTGCCGGTCTGCATCACCCGCAGACCCTGACCGCCCGAATCGGCGCCGGAGCCGAGCGCGTTGACGGTGTTGTCGATGGTCCCCTGGTCGATCCAGCGGTACACCCAGCGGCCGCTGTCGCGGGCCCCCTCGCCGGCGGTGTTGACCACCTTGTCGATCACGTTGTTGTTGACCCAATTGGCAGCGCGGGCAATCGGCGCCTTGATCGAGCCCACCACGATGTCGGTGTAGAGGTGGTCGAGGTAGTACTTCTGCTCGAGGAACGTGTACCCCGCCTTGGCGTAGCGGTTGCGCTCGGTCAGCCCGTGCGGACCGGCGTTGCGCCAGAAGTACATGAAGGTGATGGCGATGCCGGCCAGCGCCAGCACGAGGCCCACGACTGCCAGCCCGAGCGACGGGGGGGGATGTGACAGGCCGGTCGCATTCAGGTAGTGCGTGGGCTCGGCGTAGGTCTGCACAAGATGCGCGAGGCTTTCAAGACCGAAGATCTCCAGCACCGGTGTCGGAAGGTTGAACGCACCGGCCACCACC